>CAYQAC010000068.1:10558-25915 GCA_964415255.1 uncultured Polyangiaceae bacterium
ACGGCCGCCCCAGGGGGTGGAGAGCCGCCCAGGGGGCGGCTGCCGTGCGCTCTAGCGGCGGTTGGAGGGCGGCTCAGTCGGCGAGCAGGACATCCACGCGGCGATCTTGCGCGTAAGATGCCTCGTCTGACCCAGTGGCGTCGAGCTCACCGCGCGAGCTGGTCTTCACGCGGCTCTTATTCAGGCCCCGCGCCGCTAAGGCCGCGCGCACGTTCTCTGCGCGGCGCCCGCCGAGCACCATGTTGTACTCCTCATCGCCGCGCGAATCTGCGTGGCCTACGAGCTGCATCGTCCGGTCTTTCAGCGGTCCTGTCGCGAAGCAGGTGGCGAGCTTCCTCAGCACTTGGTCATCCTGCGGGCGGACATTGGCGGAGTTATAGGCGAAGAAGGCCTCTGCGTCGGACAGGCCGCAGGCACGCTTGATCTCTTCAGAGATGTTGATCTGCCCCTTCCGCGGATCATCGTCTGGATCATCGGCGGGCAGCTGGGAGTCGACCGGGGTGGGATTGACGGAGCTTGCGTCGGTGCCGCCGGTCGGGGTGGCGGGGGGCTCCTTCGGATCCGCTCCGCAGGCGATGGCGAAGGCAGCAGGGAAGAGGAGTGTGAGCGTGCGGGGTATGTGCATGACCGTCCTTGCTGATGATGGAGAGGCGCGTGAGCGTGAAGCTCAGGCGCGCCCCCCAGGCGTTGGGCCAGGGCCCAGTGGCTGAGGCCTAAGCGATTGCGGCGCAGGAGGCTTCCAAAAAACTCGCGCGTCAGGGTGGCTCGTGGCGTTTTGATGCGCGCTGTTCAGTCTAGGTGGAAACAAGCCACGGCGATCCAGTGCCGGAGGAAACCGCGGTGGGGCCGAGGGTAAAGGTGCGTAGGCCCCCCAGCTGGGGTGAGTTAAAGCCTCCGTCTCCTCTCATGAGGAGCTGAGGAGCAGGAGCGCAGCCACCACGAACAGCACGCTCAGGCCGAGCGCGATGTGACGCGGCAGGCGGCTCGGGACGCTCCGCGGGGTGTTGTCGAGCGTGGCCATGGCGAGCAGCGCGACCGCACCTAGGCGTCGCTTCGCGGCCTCACCCCGCTCACGATCGCCGGTCATGCCCTTGTAGCGCGCCGCGGCCTCGGCCAGCGCTTGCTGCTCCTGACAGTGCGTGAGGAACGCGCCGTGCGCCTGCTCATCGTCCCAGCGATCGAGCACCTGCTTCCAATAGGTCTCCAGCAGCGGGTCGT
The DNA here is from genome assembly GCA_964415255.1 of uncultured Polyangiaceae bacterium. Lineage (GTDB taxonomy): Bacteria > Myxococcota_A > Polyangia > Polyangiales > Polyangiaceae > JAHBVY01. The sequence continues at coordinate 11,777 of CAYQAC010000068.1, forward strand.
TCATAGCCTGCTCAAGTGGGAGGCAAAGCGAGGGAGCGGGGTCGGTGGATGAGGTGCTTCCATCGCTCAGCCCCGGATGATAGCTGAGGGAGGCAGATGACGAACCCGTATGCTGCCCCTCAGTTCCCCGGCGATGTCCCAAGCTTCAAGCCGGGCGGCTTCGGGGCCCCGACGCCTTGGACGCCGATGGGGGTGCTGCAAGAGGCGTTTGAGCTGTTCAAGCGCAACTGGGTGCCGCTCTTCTTTGGCCCCTTGGTGGTCGCCTTGGCAGGGCAGATCCCAGGTCAGGCGCTACAGATGCTGGTGGTTGGGGCGGGGATGGATCCGGAGAGCCCTGAGGCGGTTGGGCTGACCGTGCTGGGTGGCGTCCTTGGCCAGGTGGTGGGCACCTACTTTCAAGTGGGGCAAATCCGCATGTTCCTTCAGGCAGCGCGCGGTGAGACGCCCGAGTTTGCCGTGCTCTTCACTGGGGGCAACCGCTTCATCCCCGTGTTCATCGCGAGCTTGGTCGGGGGCATTGGCGTGGCGCTAGGGCTCGTGCTCCTGATCGTGCCCGGCGTGATCTTGGCGATTGGCTGGTACTTCGCGCCGTACCTCATCGTGGAGCAGAACCTCTCACCGATTGAGTCGCTGAAGCGGTCCTGGGCGCTGTGTGATGGACAGAAGATGAAGCTGTTCACGCTGGTGCTGATCTCGATCCCGCTGGTGCTCGTCGGCTACCTGGCGTGCTGCATCGGTGTGTTCGCCTCCTTCTCCGTGGTCTCGATCGCCTACGCGCTCATCTACCTGCACCTGACCGGCGAGCGCTGAGCGGAGGGCAGGCGCGGGGGGTGCTCAGAGCGAGCGCGCGCCGCGCCGCCGCTCCTCAAGCAAGGCTTGCGTGAGCTTGAAGTACTCCGCGCGCTCGTAGCGCTGGTTCAAGATGTGAAAGTCACGCCCGCTCAGCCCCACGCAGCCAAAGCAGTAGCTGCAACCGCTGAGCCCGACGCAGGACACCAAGTAGGAGCTGTCACTGGAGTCTTCAGTGTGTTGGCAGTGGTGACAGCCGATCAGGTTCTTGCTGTCGTGACAGTGGGAGCAGTCAGTCAGCCTGATTGACCTGACACAGTAGGTCGAGCGTGCGAGCTGCTCGGAGTCACGGCAGAAGGTGGAGGCGACGCAGCCGCTGCACCCGGCGCACTCCACGCAGCCGATGTTCTCCTGGCGCGCGTGCTGCCGCTCCCGGAGCGCTTGGTAGGCGCGCTCAAAGTCGCTGAGCTTCATGGCGGCGAGCTTAACAGCGCTCAGCGTGCAGCGCCTCGGTGTGCGGTGCCTCAGGGTGCGAGCTGGGCGCGCCTCAGGGTGCAGGGCAGCCGTGTGTCAGCGCGAGCTGGGCGCGCCTCAGGGTCTGAGGCGAGCCACCCACGCGCGTCGCCCCACCTTGGCGTTAGTTGACGTGGCGCTCAGCGCAAGACGCGGAGCAGGGCGGCCGCCGCCTCACGGCTCGCGTCCTCATCCGCGTACTCTTCGATGCGGCGCAGCCGCTGGACTAGGATGGGGCGCTTGATCGGCTCGCTGCTGGCGAGCAGCTCCGTGAGGCCCTGGATCCCCTCGCGCGCGTGCTCCTCACGCACGTGCTCGAGCAGCTGCAGCTGCACCTCTTGCTCGCGAGGCAGCTCGAAGCCAGCGTGCAGGTACACATCAATCGCGCGTGAGATGGCGCTCCGGCCCTCGCTCAGCACGATGCGCTCAAGCAGCCGCAGCCGCTCCCCCTCGCGATCATCCTGCTCACCTGGCAGCGCCTGCACGATGCGCGCGGCGGTGCGATCTTTAACCACCGCCTCCCGACGCCGGAGCGGCACCCGGGCGCCCCCCTCCGCGGGGAGCGGCTTGGGGGTGGCTGAGGCCGCGACGGCGCGCCGTGGCTTCTCGATCAGCGGAGAGTTGGGGCGCCGGGCGATGATGAGCTGGGGCTCCACGAGGGTCGGCGCTGGCCGCGGCTTGCGCTTGCGCCGCCGGCCGCCGTCGGCCTTCCGAGCTGCACTCTGGCGATATCCATCCATAAAATCTAGGTGTCCGTTGAGGCTACGAGGGCCGCGGTGATGCCTGACGCGACGTGAGCTGAGCGCTGCCTCAGGAGGCGGGCGCGGCCCACACGACCGACCAGGAACGGCCACGAGCGGTGGCAAGGAGGCGCCGAATAGACCCCCGACGCCGTGGGGGATGACCCTGTGTGCTCCGCCCACCTGAGCTACCCCAAGCGCGACCCACCCCAGGACCTGCAGGATCGATTAGCACAACTTCCACGATGGTCCGCTGAGATCGACCATGGTTTGGATTTCTACTGTCCCGTGAGCGGTGTACGGCTAAGGCGCCTTGAAATGCCGTCAGGCACACGAGCGAGCCGGCAGGTGGCCCAGCTCTGTGTAAGCTACGACGCAGCTAGAAGCTCTGGTGAGCTTCGTGGTTCAACCAGATGCTCAGTCACAGGGTGCTCATGGACTTCAACAGGGCGCGTTGGCTCGTCGGTTTGAGCGTGCGCTCCACGTGGCTGCTCGGGGTGGTGGGGCTGGTCGTGGGGTGTGGCCCAACAGCGCCGCCGCCTGAGGCGCCCACGCCGCCGCCTGGGGTGACGCCACCGCCCGCTTTGCCCGAACGGCAAGCGCTCCCAGCAGCGGACTTTGGGCAAGTGACGGCGCTCGGCGCCTCGCTCGCCATCTCCGTCCCAGACGTGGGTCGCTGGGAGGGCGCTCCCGCCACCTCCGAGTGGCTGAGCTTGAATCACCCGCCGAGCCGCTCAAGCTTGGAGCTTCGGGTGTGGCGTGGCTCGCGTCGAGCGCGGCCTGAGGACTGCGCCGAGCAGCTCGCGCTGTGGCGACGACAGGTCGCCGAGCTGGGTGAGGATGAGCAGGTGTCGAGTGAGCGCGTGGAATTGCCGCACGGATTTGATGCCCAGCTGTCGGTGTTCGTGCGCCCGCTGGGGACAGAGGAGGTGGAGGGCCACCTGATCGTGGTGGGGGCGCGCCCGTCCCGCTGCCTCGCCGTCGTGTTTCGGACCTTGGCGAGCGGTCAGGCCGCGTCACGGCAGGTGGCCGAGCGGCTCAGGCTGGTGACCGACGCGGTGCTGCCGAGCATCGAGCTCCGCAGCGTGGAAGATCGCGCGACACGCGAGCCGCCGCGCTGACGTCGCCCGCCTGATGAACAACTTGCCTGACTAACTGTCGGCGCAGCGCTCAGCGAACCTCACTGCGCTGGTGGCAGCCAGCCTGACGGGATCGCGGAGGGCAGCCCGGAGGGCAGCGCCGAGGGGAACCCAGGGGGCAGGCCCGGGTAGCCAGGCACCTGGCCTGGATCCGCGGATGGCGGCTGGCCCGGCTGCGGCTGACCCGGCTGCCCTGGCTGTGGCTGCCCTGGCTGGCCCGGCTGTGGTTGCCCTGGCTGGCCTGGCTGCGCCTGATAGGGCTGCTGCGGTGGGTAGGGTTGCTGGGGTGGGTAGGCCTGCTGCGGCGCTGGGGGCGGCTGCTGCGCCGGCTCTTGCTCAATGTAGCAGCCAACGACCACGGGGACCGCCATCAGGCCCATGATGAACCACGCTCGGGAAGCCATGGGCGCATGATACGAGGGCGCGCTCGCGATCTCCCAGCCAGAAAACCAACCGTCGTCACGTGGCCTTGGCGCTCAACGTCCCCACGTCCCCCCGCGGCCCATCAAAACCCCTGAAAAGCCGCCTCAACTCGCGCGCGGTGCTGGGCGCCCAGGCGCCCTAACGTGAGTAGGCCCATGCCCTCCGCGCGGAAGACACCCCGCGCGGCTTCCCGCAGCTGCCGCAAGGTGACTGCGTCCAGCTCAGCTGCTCGCGCCGCGAGCGGCTGAGGCGCCAGCTCAGCGCCGATGAGCAGCTCGAAGCCGATGAACTCGGCGAGGCCCGCGGGGTCGAGCAGCAGATCTGCCAGGTGCCATCGGTGGCGCCGCTGAGCCAGCTCCAGCTCCTCACGACTCGCGCCGGGCGCACGCAGCTTCGACACCACCGACAAGAGCTCCTCCACCACCTGGCCTAGCTGGTGGTGCTGGGTGTCCGCGGCCAGCTCAAACAGCCCCCCGTCGGCGTACGCCTCGTACTCCGCGGACACGCTGTAACACAGGCCCAGCGCGTCGGAGAGCCGCGCATAAAGTCGCGTGGACATGCCATCGTCGAGGCAGCGCAGCAAGAGCTGGGTGGCCGGCTCCAGGCGGCTCCGTTGGCTCGGCGCCCTGAAAGTCAGACGAACTGACGTTTGGCTCCCGGCGTGCGACACGTGCCGTCTGCGCGAGGCCATGGGGGGCGCCGTGGGAGCTGGGAGCCGCTCCCCGGCGTGCAGCTCAGCGAAATGCGCCGTGAGCTGAGCCAGCGCCGCGCGCGGGTTCAGCGCGCTGACCACGCCGATGACGCTGTTGTGCGCCGTGTAGTGGCGCGCGTGGTGCGCTGCGAGGCGCGCGGCGTCGAAGCGCTCAAGGTTACCGAGGCTGCCGATGATGGAGCGGCCGTGCGGGCTGTCTCCGAAGGCGAGGCGCCGCACCAGGTTCTCTGGCTCCACTTGGCGCCCCGACTCATCCAGGTCCTCGTGCATCTCCTGGCGGACGATGCCGCGCTCAACCTCGATGCTCGCGGGGTCATCCGCGCCGAGCAGCGGGCGCTGATAGATCTCGGCGAACACCGGGATCAGCCCGAGCAAGCTCTCGCTGGGCGCCGTCAGGCTCATCAAGCCGTGGTCGCAGTAGGTCATCGCATCAAGGTAGCCACCCTGACCTTCAATCACGCTGACCAGCTGGTGCGCGCTGGGGTAGCTCGGCGTCCCCCGATAGAGCATGTGCTCCAAGAAGTGACTCAAGCCATGATCGCGGCGCTGCTCGAAGTGCGGCCCAGCGCGCAGGCTCGCGCTGATGACACCGCGCTGGAGCCAGGGCAGCTCCGCCGCGAACAGCGTGAGCCCGCTCGGCAGGCGCGAGACGGAGACGTTCAGGGCCTTGAGCGGCGCGCCTGGGCGCTTCATGTGTGACCGCAGCTCACTCGGCGGTGCCCCTGCACGCTGCCGAGTAGCGCCTTGCCAAACCCCCAAACCCCACGAAGTGAGTCAGGGCGCCTCTCCGTCAGACTTGTCTGACTTCTCCGCTGTGAGCGCGGTGTTGCGCACAATCGCCGTCTCGGAGCGCTTCTTCAGCGCGGTGATGTAGAGGCGCAGCGCCTCCTGCTCCTTCACGTCGCGCAGCCGCTCGGCGAAGTCGAAGCGCTCTTTGTCGAACTCCTCGCGCGTCGCCTCCGTCTTCTCCTTCAGCTGGAGCACGGCGAAGCCAGTGCGGGTGACGATCAGGTTGGGGTGCACTTGGTCGGCCTTCTCCAACGCAAAGGCGTGGGCCGCGGTGTCCTCCATCGCACCTTGGACAGGGCGACTGCCGACGCTGAAGCTGGGCGTGATGCTCACCTTGGGGCGCTCGGCCACGTCGGCGCCGGGGGGCACCTCCTCCGCCTTGAGCGGCTTGCCGCGGCTGGCGTACTCGCGCACCAGGCGCGCCGTCGCGTCCTCCAGCGCCTCGCCGTTCTTGGCGGCGTCGAGCAGCGCCTCGGCGAAGGCCTTGGAGCGCTGAGCGGTCAGGTCCACTGTCATCATGGCGCGCGCCACCTCGCGCTTGCCGACCTTCTCGATGTCCGCCTCAGCGAGCACCCGATCGATGAACAGCACCACGTAGCCGTTCGGGGTCTCGACCACGGGGGTCAGCTGCTTGGGCTTGCGCTCGTCGAGCATGGCCTTCAGCTCCTGGTGGCCAGGGCCATACTTCTCGCTGAAGCAGCCCAGCATGCCGCCCACTGGCGCTGACAAACCGTCGCTCTCGAGCCTGGCTACCTCGGCGAAATTGTCCCCCTTCACGCGCGCGATGGCGGCGTTGATGCGCGCGCCTGCGGCGGCCTTCTCCTCATCGTCCGCGCCGGGCGGCACCGCCACCAGGAGCTCGCGCACGACCCTGCAGCCCGCGACCCACTCGGAGGAGGCCGTCTTCCACTTCTCGTCGACGTCTGCCTCGTGCTCCTTCAGCCACGCCGTGAGCGCCGCGTCCGAGGTGTCGGTCGTGAAGCGCGCGAACCACGGCTTATCGACGTTCACCACCCGGGCAGAGGCGCGCGCCTGGGCCTGCTTGTACTGCGACCACACCTCGTCTTCGCTCACCCGCACGCGGCTGCGCACCAGCTGACGCACGCGGTTGGCGAGCACCTCGTCACGCGCCTGGTCGCGATAATCGCCTGCGCTGCGGCCGGTGACGTTCCTGATGATGCGCTCGTAAGTCGCGTAGTCGAAGGCCTGCTTCGTGGGGTCGTTCACCGGCAGGTAGCGCACCATCTCCTTACCCAGGCGGGTGGGGCGCGCGAGGTACTCGTGCTGCTCCACCGGCACGGACACGTGGATGCGCCCCGCCATCAGCTCCGCGTCGAGCTCAGCCTCCGAGAGCGTGATGCCCAGGCGCTTGGCCTCCAACAGCAAGAGCTCCCGCTCCACCAGGCCCTCCAGCGCGGCGGTCTTCAGGTTGAGGCCCTTCATCTCCTTGGCGGACATCTCGGAGGCCGTGATGAGCCCGTACGCGGCGAAGTAGTCCTTCACGTTGACGCAGCGACCCTGCACCTTGACGGAGCACTCCGTAGACAGGCTTCCGCCCTGTCCGCTGACCGCGGGCACTATGAACACGATGATGATGGCGACGACGATCGCCCCCATCAGCCACTGTCCAGCGCCGCCCTGGCGTAGCAACCTCAGCATGACTTCACTGCTCCGAGCATCCGTACCCCGTTCATCGCGGGCCCGCCTAGGGCGGGGCGCCGCGCATACCACGCGCCCTGCCTAAAATCAGCAACTAGAGCGCCGGGAAGGAAGCAGCGCCAAGCAGCGGGGGCTCGGAGGGCCGCGCCCTACCAGGGGTGCCCAGCACCTGGTGGGTGGTGACTGGGCCGGCGCTAGGGAGTCACCTGCGTGCCACCCGACCCACGTTGGGACGCACAGTCACACCGTGACTTTGCAGTCGCGGTACTTGGCGTGCCGGGCAGGGCTTGCATAGACAGGCAGCGGCCTCAAGCCCGGTGCGACGGCGTTTTCTGCTTTAATTTCAATGAGTTGCACCGGGCGCTCTGAAGCCGTCACAGGAGCGCATTGGGGCACGGCGCTTGCTGAAGTAGGGCTATGGATCGCCTTGGTGCACCAGAAGCTGCTCAAGCCCTGCTCCGCTCTCCCTCTGACTCTCACATCCGCCTGCGCGCCGTGAAGATCGAGGTGGCGGAGCCACCGGCCGCGCCACCGAGCGCCAGCCCACGGCTGTTCTCGCGTTGGATCGACCAAGCCATCTTGACGCAGCCAACGGACAGCGCTGCGCCCCGTCAGCCACCGCGCGCGCAGCCTGGCAGCTCGGAACAGGCGGGCGCCGCAGCTGGCCACGGCTCAGGCTCCTCGGGTTTGCTTGGCTCCTCAGTCGGCGCCCTGGGCGGATCTGAGCGAGGTTTAGGCGAAGGTGCTGCTATCATGCGAGGTGACGTGACTGACCCGAAGGATGATGACGCAGCGAGCAAGCACAACACGCGGCGTGCCTCGGGCGCGCGGCGTGAGGCCTCAGACCGTGTCTTGCTGCGCCGCGGGGCAGAGACGATCGACGGCTGGACACTGAACGTCAGCCGCGGTGGTGTCCGCGTGGTGGTGGAGGAGCCCCTGGTGGAGGGGGACGACGTGGAGGTGGTGGTGGGGGATGCCGCCACCTCGCGCCCTGGCCGCGTGGTGTGGATCAACGAGCAGGCGGACGGCCAAATCGTCGGGGTGCAGTTCCTGGATGGGGACGGCACCTTGCCGCCGCCATCGGTCCGATAACAGGGTCCGAAGGCTGACCGGCGCCATTCATGGCGCTGGGTGCTGCGTGAGGCGCCGGACGGTGCTGGGTTCTGCCACGAGGCGCCGCGCGGTGTTCCCCAACCCCCCTAACCCCATTCTCGTAGGTGGGCTCCTCGTCGGGGTGGGTTTCAAACCCACCCGCTTTCAACCCCTACCCGTGACGGCGGCGGCCAAGTAGACGGAGCGGGTGTTGAGCGCCGCGGAGCTGTTGGGTGAGGGTGGCCCGTTCGCGACCACGCTCGGCGCGTACGAGGCGCGCCCAGGGCAGCTCGAGATGGCGCGCGCCGTGGAGCGCACGCTGTCACAGAGCGGCGTGCTCTTGTGCGAAGCGGGCACCGGCACAGGCAAGACGCTCGCTTACCTCGTGCCCGCGCTGCTGAGCGGTCGCAAGGTGATCATCTCCACCGCGACGCGAGCGCTGCAAGATCAGATCGCCTACAAGGACGTCCCGCTGGCCATGCGGGCGCTCGACATCACCCCACGCGTGGCGGTGATGAAGGGCCTCTCAAACTACGTGTGCCGGCGCAGGTTGTCAGAGTTTCTGACCTCTTCTGGGAGCGAGGAGCCGCGTCACAAGCTGGCGCTCGGCAGCCTCACCCGCTGGGTGCAGGAGACAGAGACGGGTGACATCTCGGAGCTGTCCGCGCTGCAAGAGGGCGATCCGGTTTGGCGCGAGGTGACCTCCTCCAGCGACACCCGCGTGGGCCCGCTGTGCCCGCACTACGACGAGTGCTTCGTCACGCAGATGAAGCGCGAGGCGGAGGCGGCGCGCCTGGTGATCGTGAATCATCACCTGTTCTTCGCGGATCTCGCGCTGCGCGGCCCGCACCCGGGCCGGGTGCTGCCGGACTATGACGCGGTGATCTTCGACGAGGCGCACCAGATCGAGGACGTGGCGACGCAGTTCTTTGGGACCAGCCTGTCGCGCGCGCGGCTCGACTCCATCACGCGCGAGGGCGCGCGCAGCCTCACGAGCTTGGGGGCAGATTTGCCGCTCTTGCGCGGCGCGGAGGGGCAGCGCTTCGCGCGGCTGCTCGATGGCGCGGAGCTCGCAGGGGACGGCTTCTTCCGCGCGGTCGCAGATAAATTCCCAGCGGAAATTGGGCGCACGCCGGTGGAGCCGGATGATTGGCGCGGGCCGCTTGAGGCGGCTTACCACCAGCTCGACTCGGCGCTGCTCGCGCTGGGCGGCTTCGCTACGGCCCTCGCGGCGGAGCTGCGTGAGCCACGCAGCGCGCCGAAGGGCAGCTGGGGCGCGGCCGCGGAGTCGCTCGAGATTATCGGCAGAAAAGCTGACGGTCTACGGGAAGACTTAGCCAAGGTGATCGAGGGGGGAGCCGGCTACGTGAGCTGGGTGGACACGAGCGGGCGCTCACCGCGCCTCGCGTCGGCGCCGGTGGATGTGGCGCCGATGCTGCGCCAGGGCGTGTTCGAGCGGGTGCCGAGCGTGGTGCTCACCAGCGCGACGCTGACGAGCGTGGGCAGCTCGCGTAGCGTTCAGGCGGGGTCGCCGGCGTTCGCTTATCTGCGCTCTCGGGTGGGGCTCACGGGAGAGGAGATCGAGGCGACGGAGCTGGTGGTGCCGTCGCCCTTCGACTTTGAGCGGATGGCGCGGCTCTACACGCCGCGTGATCTGCCGAGCCCGCGGGACCCACGGTTCAGCCACGAGGTGGTGGAGCGGGTGCGGCGCTTGGTGGAGATCACGGGGGGCGGCGCCTTCGTGCTCACCACCTCAGTGCGGGCGATGCGCGCCATCCACCGCGGCTTGGCGCAGCGCCTCGGCGCCGCGCGGGTGCTGCTCCAGGGGGAGGCGCCGAAGAGCGCCCTGCTGGCGCGTTTCCGTATGGATAAAAGTGCGGTGCTGGTGGCGACGATGAGCTTCTGGGAAGGGGTGGACGTGCCGGGCGACGCGCTCCGCCTGGTGGTGCTGGAGAAGATCCCGTTCGCGGTGCCGACGGACCCGATCGTGCGCGCGCGGGGCCTCTTGCTGGAGGCCGAGGGACGCAACGCCTTCATGGAGCAGCACGTGCCGCAGGCGGCCATCACCTTGAAGCAGGGCTTCGGGCGCTTGATCCGCACGCAGCACGATCGCGGCGTGGTGGCGCTGTTCGATGAGCGCGTCCACCGTCAGGGTTACGGAGCGAAGCTCCTCTCAGCGCTGCCACCAGCGCCGAGGGTTTACGAGCTGGAGGAGGTGCGCGAATTTTGGGAGTCGCAGGGTGAGGGGCCAGGCGACGCGTAGGTAGTTTTTCGGAGCGGTTGGATTCGGCTGCCGTCTCCTGGACGAACACCGGGCGATGCGTAGGTAGTGGTTCGAAGCGTTGAACTCGTCCGTCGTCTTCGACGCGTAGGTAGTTTTTCGGTGGGTTGGACAGGTTGGCGGTGTATTTCCTTGTGAGTGCGCGCTGCCCCTCCGAGTGCCCCGCGACGCTGGGCGGATCCCATGGGCGAATACGTACTCCCACTGCACAACACCGCTGCATGAGGTGAGCGTGGTTTGGTACTCTCCGCCGATGCGGCGCTTCCTGCTTTCGGTCTTGGTCCTTGGAGTCTCCAGCAGCGCGGCGGCGCAGCCGCGTCCTCAGGCTAGCGCCTCACAGCTCGCGCTCCGCGCGGCTGAGCTGAAGCTCGGCCCCGCGGTGCTGAGAGGTGGCGCGCACGGGGTGCTGCCGGAGGTGTTGGTCGAGCTCACGCGCGCACCGGCGACCCCCGCGGAGCTCGCGCGTGAGCTGGCGGCGCTGCGCGCGGCGGGGCTCGAGGTGGTGCACGCGGGCGGTAAGCCGCTCGTGTACCGGAAGTACGTCGTGGTGAGGGGTGAGCCGAGCGCGCTCCAGCGCGCGAGCGCCACGCCCGGCGTGCGTCGCATTCAGCCCCCCATCCCCGCTGGCCTGCCCAGCTTAGATCGCTCGCGCTCCCTGCTCGGCGCTGGCGCCGCCGTTGGAGCGCGCGCGCAACACGGGCAGCTCACCGGGCGCGGCGTGGTGATCGCCGATGTAGACACCTTGGCTGACGTCTTTCACCCTGACTTCTTCCATGGAGACGCCGGCTGGTACGACTGGATCGACGTCAACGGCGACGGCGTGTTTGAGCCGGGCGTCGACGGCATCGATCTGGATCGCGACGGCGCCCTCTCTCCTGGGGAAGTCGCGCAGCTGCTCCGCGTGACGCCGCTCGACATGATCACCGGTGGTGAGGCCTCGGGCGTGCGCGGCGCTGGGTTCCAGCCGGGCCTCGACTACCTCTACCTGGACACCAACGGCGATGGGGAGCGGAGCTTTGGCCCCGGAGCGGGCTACACCGACGAGGCGCCCGCCTTCGGCGAGCCGCTGTTTGTCCCAGACGACGTGAACCAGGACGGTAAGCTGACGACTGAGGAGCGCCTGGTGCGGCTCGGGACCACCAAGTTCCAACAGCTGTACGCGCGGGTGAACTGGGGCAGCGTCCGTCATGACCACGTGTACCAGCGCGGCGTGGACATGGTCTACGTCCCGAGTGACATCACCGGTGGCGTGTACGGCTACTCGGATGGGCTGCATGGCACCGGGGTGCTCTCCATCGCCGCAGGCGGGGTGGCGCTGCCGAGTCGGCGCTGGGTGGGGCTCGCGCCAGAGGCTGACTTGGTGTTGGCCTTCGGCATCAGCGCCTCGTTCACCGCGCCCGTGGTGTGGGCGCTCCAGCAGCAGCCAGACATCTTGATCCACGAGGCGTCCGTCTGGAGCAGCGTGGCGATGGACGGCACCGACACCTGGTCGACCCTCATCGACAGTAGCCCTGAGGCCCTGCACATTTGCCCCACGGGGAACATCGGCGGCGTCGCCAAGCACGGCGTGATCAGCATCGCGCCGAGCAGCGAGGGGCGCATGCGGTTTCAGGTCCCGAGCGATCTGGAACAATTGGAGCTGACGCTTCACGTGCGTGGTGGTGAGGAGGTCACATTCAGCCTGCTGCAGCCAGGTGGCACTGAGATCATCCTGGGGGGCAATCGGGCGCTCGAAGGTGGTGGCACCTCATACTTCTACGGCTCGGAGGTCACGGCGCGCGGCACCTTGGTGCAGATGAACATCCTGTCGATCCCACCCGCCGGCGACCACGAGGTGATCATTCGGAGCACTGACGCTTCAGCGCTCACGGTGCATGGCTACCTCTCCGATGAGGCGGGCTTCAGCCGCAGCGCGGCGTGGGAGGCCAGCATCGTCACGGATGAGGCCACCGCGGCGGTGCCCTCGGTCGCCTCGGGTTGCCTCGGGGTGGGCGCGGTGCCGGCGTACTTGGACTCCGAAGGGGGTTGGGCGTGGGGCGGACCGGAAGGGGCCGGGGAGCTTCGGAGCTACTCGGGGCAGGGGCCGCGCATCGACGGCGCGCCGGTGGTGGACGTGGTCGCCCCGGACAACCCGTGGGTCGCGGGGCCTATGGGCGAAGTTTACCCAGCTTACCCTGGATACGCGGTGATGCCGTACGCAGGGTCGATGCTGTTCGGCGGCACCAGCGGCGCGGGGCCGCACGCCGCGGGCGTGGCGGCGCTGCTGGTGCAGGCGGGTCAGTCTGGCGCGGCCGCGCTCACGGCGCTGCGCCAAGGCACGGTGAGCGACGCACTCACCGGCGAGGTGCCGAACGAGCGTTACGGCTTCGGGCGGCTGGACGCGGCGCTGGCGCTCGGCACCACGCGGCGCTCCGCGCCGCCCATCGTGAGGCTCGAGGTGGAGCCAGCCTCCGCGGCGCCAGGGGAGCTGGTGCGTATCACCCCCATCGCCGTGGACGACGTCAGTCAGTCAGCTAACCTGAGGTTGCGCTGGGATCGCGCGTATGACGGCACCTGGGACAGCGAGCTCGGCGCGGTGGAGCCGCTTGAGGTTCAGCAGGGGGAGACGCCGCTTCGGATCAAGGCGCAGGTGTGGGATGAAGAGGGCTGGGTCGCCGAGGCAGCGGCGCTGGTGCCGCACAGCGCCGGGGGCGGCGGCGCGGGTGGCGCGGGTGGCAGCGCGGGCGCTAGCGGCGCCGCCGGGGCGGGCGGCACCGCGGGCGCGGGCGCCGGGGGCCCAGGCGCGGGTGATGGGGGTCCGGCGGGCGGCTCTGGGTGTGGCTGCAGCACACCTCAGAGCACGCCACGAAATGGCGCCTGGCTGCTCTTAGTCAGTGCACTTGCCTATGGGGTGCGGCGGCGCCGCGCGAAGCCGAGCAGCGCCAAGGCCAAGGCGCCGTAACCCAGCGCGCTCTTGTGGCCCCGCGCAGGCTCACCCGCTAACCGGCAGCTGCAGCCGCTGTCGTCTGACAGGATGCGGGTGACCGGCGCCGCGTCGCTGCCAGCGGTGCCGCCAGCGCCACCCGTGAGCCCGCCGGTGCCCCCAGTAGATGGTTCGCCACCCTGACCAGCCCAGCCGCCGGCGCCGCCCGCCCCACCGACACCACCCACGCCGGGCTCCTCGACGCGGATGAGGCGCACGGCGTCAGCGACCAAGCGCTTGGTGGAGCCACCCTCACCGGTGTTGTCACCGACGGTCAGCGCGCCCACCCCCGCGAAGTTGAACTCACCCAGCCCCTGCCAGCCATTCACCGCTGCTTGGTCCAGCGACACGGCGAGCGTCGGCTCGCCGTCATCGCTCACCACGTACAGCGCCTGCGCCGACTCCGAGAAGGCTGCGTCCGTGAACACCTCGATCGCGTAGCGACCCGGCTCATCGAAGTGGAAGGTCCACTTGGCGAAGTTGGCGACGCTTGCGCTGTCTGTCGCGTACGTCCACAAGAGGTGCCCTTCATGGCCCGCCGCCTCATTGCGCCAGTAACGCGCGTCCCCGCCCGCCGCGAAGCAGAACGACGTCTCGTCAATCACGGCGCCGTCTGCTGGCACCCGAGGGCACGCGGGCTCCCGCCCGTACCAGAAGTCCACCCCCATCTCCCCGAGCAGATCGCGCCCACCGCGTGAGTAGTTCGCGTAGCGTGAGTCGTACACGCCGCAGCGACCTGGGACGCAGCCATTGTAATAGTGGGTGACCGTCTGCACCCAGGCGTGCCACAGCTCGTTCCAGGGCCGCACCTGGTTCATCCAAGCGATCGCCTCGGCGTCGTTCGTGGCCTCAGGCACATAAACAGAGCGCCTGACCATGTTGATCACGAAATCCACCGCGGCCTCGGTGTTGCCCGCGATGCTCAAGATGCGCTCGCCCTCGCGCGCCAAGGTCTGTGCGTAGGTGCCCGCGTCGAACTGGAACATCCCGAGCCCGCCTTGCTCGAGCTCACACGGTCCATCGCCCGCGCCCGCCACCAC
>CAYQAC010000069.1:0-25409 GCA_964415255.1 uncultured Polyangiaceae bacterium
CCGCCTTACTACGCCGCCAAGCTGGCCGTGCTCGCCTGGCAGCGGCTCCGGGGGCGCCAGAGCGCCTCGGTGCTCGACCACCCACGCGTGCTGCTGACCCCCAGGCGGCCGCACCTGTTGCGAGCTCACCCCAAGCCAGGCGGCACGGTCCCTGAGCAGCGGGCTGACCACGCTGAGGCGCCCGCTGCCTCATGGGCGCTCCAGGAGCTCCCCATCACCGTCACCCGTGGGCTGCGGCTGCCCTTCATCGGCACCAGCCTGGCGCTGCTTGGGCGCTCACCGCTCGGCCCAGCGCCCGCCCTGTGGCTCACGCGGCAGGTAGAGGGGCTGCCCTTCGTCAACCTCTCGCTCCACGGGCTCGATTTCCTGGACGCTCAGGATGGCCTGAGCGCGCTGGCACCAAGTCAGCCAGACTTACAGATAGCCTGGCAGCGCAAGGCCAGCACCTTCACGGCGGTGGTCTCGCGGCTGCGCGAGCGCGGCTACCAGTTCAGCACCTTGGCGCAGGTGGCCGACCGACTCCGCACGGAGAATGCGCCCGGAGTCGGCCCCTAGGGGCACCTAGATTCCATCTGGATACTACGCCCGGAGCCGGCTCCCAAGGGCTTCAGATCCCATATAGATAATCATGGGGCGCGCCACCGGAGCTCACTCCGGGACGTCCGTGTTCCTCACCTTGACCCGGAGCGCCACCTGCACGTCCACTGGGATCTCAGTCGAGTCCGCCTCTGACTTCGCCCACTTGGTTTTGCCGTAGTAGGAGACCTCGAACTCGGTCCCCTGCGCGTCCACCTGGGCGCGCCTCACCCACAGCTTGCCCGTCAGGTGGCTGTGGACGTGAGGGAACTTTGGGGGCTGGAGCGCCACCGCGCTGGTGGCCGAGCGCCCGTCGTGGACGATGTCGAACACGCCTGGCGTGAGGCCGCCCTCGTCGTAGCGAGCGAAGTCGGCGCTGGCCATGCCGCCGTTTTGGCTCTCACAACCCTCCGTGGCGATCGTCGCGCGCCGCATCCCGACCGAGTGATAGGACGAGCTCTCGACAATCTTGGTGCAGGAGCGATCGTAGCCCTCCCAGCCCTCCCCGCTCACCACCACGCGGATGGTGTTGGCTCCCTCTGGGATGGGCAGGAACTTCTCAGGATCCGGGTTCTCGTTGAAGTCCTTCGCGCCCTGAGCGGCGGGCCCGGCGCCGGCGCCCTTGGCACGCGCTTGATAGCGCTCAAGCGCCTCACAGCCTGGCAGGCCAACCAAGAGGCAGAGGATTGAGGAGCCTAGGGTGAGCCTCGTGGGCCCGATGCGCTTGCGATTCATGAGGGCGCGGAGGGTGTCACAGGCGGCTCACCGAGGGCAACCTCGGGTCGCCCCAGGTTCACCTCCGCGCGCTAGCGTCGCGCTCCGCGCCTCCCTCAAGCGCCTCGCCCTAACGTCGCGCTCCGTGCCTCCCTCAAGCGACCCCGTGCTCCTGACCCACCGCGGCGTTCTTCGCGGTCGCGCGCTGCGAGGCCTCACGTGCCGTCAGGCGCCCGATGTAGTCGGTGAACGCTGGGCGCGCCTCGATCATCTTGAACAGCAGCATGTAGCCCAAGGTGCCGCCCAAGATGACGTCCGCCATGCTGAAGCGGTCACCGAGCAAGTAAGGCCCAGGCGTCACCGCGGCCTCCAGGCTCCGCAGCATCGACTCGAAGTCGCCCCAGCCAGCGCTGCCTGGGTTGTAGTCCCAGTTGCTCATCTTCGACATCGCGGCCGGCTCCACCACGGAGGGCGCGAACAGCGCCCAGCGGAAGTAGGTGCCGCGTGCGGGGTCGTCGAGCGCAGGTGCGAGGCGCCCCGCAGCGTAGCGATCTGCCAAGTAGAGCCCGATCGCGGCGCCTTCAGTGAGCAGCAGCTCGCCGTCCTTCAAGAGCGGCAGCTTGCCCATCGGGTTCATCGCCAGAAACTCTGGGGTCTTGTGCGCGCCAGCGTGAAAATCGGTGTACTCCAGCTGGTAAGGGACACCGACTTCTTCGAGCATCCAGACGACGTTCGCGGCGCGGCTGTGGGGGTGGTGGTAAAGGACGATGGACATGACGGCTCCTCTGAAGGGGCGCCTGGCCCGCTGGCCCCAGGAGCGAGGCACCGCGGGTGACGGCGTAGCCCGCTCACTATCCTGAATTGCGGACAGTTTCTGTCCTTGATTCGCGCTAGGTTCGCGGGGTGCTTGAGACGTCCGCGCGCCTCCTACGCCTGCTGACCACGCTCCAAGGTCGCCGCCACTGGCCAGGCGCGGAGCTGGCGGAGCGGCTCGAGGTCACGCCCCGCACGCTGCGCCGCGACGTCGATCGGCTGCGCTCCCTGGGTTACGCCGTGCAGGCCTTCTCCGGCCCAGGCGGCGGCTACCAGCTCGGCACTGGGAGCGAGCTGCCGCCGCTGCTCTTGAGCGACGACGAGGCGGTCGCGGTCTCGGTCGCCTTGCGCAGCGCCACCGACACCTTCACCGGCGTGAGCGACGCCGCGATGTCGGCGCTGGTCAAGCTCTCCCAGCTGCTCCCGAAGCGCCTGAAGGGCCGCGTGACCGCGCTTCAGGCGATGACCGTCTCCGTCGGCGGCGCCCCCGTGGTCCCGGCGGATCGGCTCGTCACCTTGGCCAGCGCCTGTCGCGACCACGAGCTGGTGCGGTTCGAGTACACCGCCCGCGGCGGCGCGCCCCAGCTGCGACGCGTGGAGCCCATCCGCTTGGCCCACGCCGGCGCGCGGCGCTGGTACCTGGTGGGCTGGGACCTCGACCGCGAGGCCCTCAGAACTTTCCGCGTGGATAAACTATGCGCCCTGAGCGTGGGCCCCCGCTTCACCCCGCGCCCGCTGCCTGAAGATCTCGAGCGCCACATCGCCGAGTCCGTGGCGGGCGGTGTCCACGCCTACCGCGCCCGCTTCCGCCTGAGCGGCTCCTTCGAAGCGCTAGCCAGCCACGTCCCCAGCTGGCTTGGGGCGCTGGAGCCTGAGAGCGAAGGCACGAGCGTCCTCACCGTCAACGCCGAGACCGCCAACGGGGTCGCGAGCTTGATCGTTTTTTGGGGGTTTGGCTTCGAGCTGCTCGGCACCGTCGACGGCACCGGGGCGGAGGAAGTCGCACAGGCGCTCGAAGCCGCCGCCACTCGCCTCCAAGCGGGCGCGCGCACGTTGGCCAGCGCGCGCCACGGCGGCTAGCGTCTCTGGGGGGTGCTGGCGTCACCCCCGAAAGCCCCGTCGCACCGTGAACCTGCCACGAGAGCGAGAGCGCACTCAGCGCGGCTTCACCAAGCCAGTCAAGCGCTCTAACTCACGCACCAGGGCTACGTCGCCTGGGTGGATCTCCCGCTGGCGGCTGATGATGCGGTAGGCGTCACTCAGGTGGCCCGCTGACTCGGCCGCGCGCGCCGCGGCGCGCCAGCTCTCTAGCGTATCGAGCTCCTCGGCGGCGCGACGCAGCAAGCGCCAGCGCGCCTCACGCTGACTCGGATCCGTGAACAGCGCGGCGAGCTGGGTCGCGAGCTCACCACACTCGGCGCGCGACAGGCAGCCCTCGGCGAGCACCTGCTCCGCGACCTCGCGCGCACCAGCTGGGTTCGCTCGCAGCGCCACTTGCACCGCCAGCCTCAAGCAATCGCCTGGCCGCGGCTGGCGCCGGCAGGCGACAAGCTCGCTCGTCGCGCGCTCCAGGTCGTCTTCAGCTAGCGCGAGCTGAGCCCTGAGCAGGTGCGCGCTCACACGGTGGGACTCAGCCTTGCCTAACAAGTCAACATGATTGACTAGCTCTTCACGGCAGGCAGTCAGCCGCTCTGCGCAGCGCCCCTTCGCTCCTAGGGACCACTCAGCGAACAGCTCGCGCGCCAAGGCAGCCCGCGCCTGGACCAAATCGGGGGCTTGCTCCAGCGCCTCACGCAAGAAGCGCTCACGGGGCGCTCCGTCGAGGCCCATCGCCAGCTCAAGCAGCACGCGTGCACGGTTACGCTCCCTGGGGACCGCCTGGCGCAGCACCTCAGGGTCACGACTCAGGCGCAGCGCGCGCGCGGCGCCTGTTTGCGCCAAGTCGTCGTGCAGCTCCATGGCGATCCGGAGTTCGAGCAGCGCCTGACCCCGATGCCCCTTCGCGATCAGCACGTCAGCCACCAAGAGGTGCGTGCGGCCGTTGTTCATCCCGCGCTCAAGCGCGCGCTGCAGCCACGGCATCGGATCCTCCCCGGCGCGCAGCGCCGCGAGGGCGCCCACCCGGCTGAAGTAAGGTTCCGCAGGGAAACGTAGCATGGCCTCCCGCAGTCGCGGACGCACCGCTCCACCTTGGGCGTACGCTTGGTGCACCGCCGCGCGCTCTTGAATCAAGGTGGTGGGCCCCGCCGCCATCGTCAGCCCGAGCAGCGCCATCCCCAAGAGCAGCACCAGCACCACGCGCAGCCGCGCCCAGCGCGCGGTGCGCAGCGCCGCGTCATCGCCTGACACCTCGCCCGTGGGCGATCCGCGCTGCGCATCGAGATCAGGCGGCACCTCGGTCCGCGGCGCGCCGCCCTTCGCCGCGCGCCGCGACCACACCGCACCCATCAGGGTGAAGAACAGCACGCTCACACCAGGCACCTCGAACGACAGATCCACCAGGTTCTGGAGCGTGAGCGCCAAGAGCCCACCCAGCGCCGCGCAGCGCGAGCCGAAGCCGCGCCGATATTTCGGCAGGAGCCGCCACCCCACGTACAGGCAGCTCATGAGCGCCGCGACCGC
Organism: uncultured Polyangiaceae bacterium; assembly: GCA_964415255.1. GTDB lineage: Bacteria > Myxococcota_A > Polyangia > Polyangiales > Polyangiaceae > JAHBVY01. The sequence continues at coordinate 4,726 of CAYQAC010000069.1, forward strand.
TACCGGCACTCCCCACTCGCTCAGCCACTGCACCGGGAAATTCTCAGCGTACTCGGCGCTCACGTCGCGGGGAGCCATCACGTAGGCGTGAAACGCACTGCCAAACCCCCCGCGCCCGACGCCGAAGGCGCCATGATCGCTCATCAGCCCACGCGAGGCCTCGAGCAAGCTGAGCTTACCCAACTCCGGATCCAAGATGGGCTGCAGCGCGACCCAGCCCATCGTCAGTCCCCCGAACAGAAGCCCAAGCACCACCACGCCGAAGGCCCCCCCGCCGCCCCAAGGGACCCGCGCCTTGCGCGCGCCCCAGAAGTACCAGAGCGCCGACGCACCAAGCCCGAGCAAGAGCGCGCTGATCCCCCCACGCGAACCCGTGGCGAGCGTCCCCGCGGCGCACAGCAGCAACGCCAAACGGATCGGCCACCTCGGCAGCCGCTCCCGCTTCGAGAGCAAGAGCCCCAAGCCCGAGAACACGCCGAGGCACAGGTAGCCCGCGAGGTTATTCGAGTTGAGCAGTGGCCCGACGGCCCAGCGGCTCACCTGGAAGCTTGGCTGGTATAGCCCGTAGACCTGACTCACTCCGAGCAGCCCGTGAGCCAGCGTCGTCAGGGAGACGACCGAAGCCGCGGCCAAGCCCAAGGCGAGGCAGGCCTCGATCCCGAAGCGGCGGGTCGACTGGTACCCGGCCCAGACCGCCATCGCATAAGTGAAGCCATGCAGGCTGGCCAATAGCGACTGCGCGGGGGCGAGGGAGGTAGAGGCGTAGCGTGGCGCAGGCTCCCCAAGCGGTAAGAGCGCCCGGCTCCACACGTCGGCGTTAGCCGGCGCGATGGCGCGCAGCCACTCAAGCGGCAGCGGCAGCGCCGAGAGGGCTGTGTACACGGAGAGCACGAGCCACAGCCAGGCCGGCAATGGCAGTTTCACTGACTTACTGATCAGCAGCGCCGCGCCGAGCAAGACCCCCATGAGCCCCACGATGAGCCCGGGCCCGGGCTGAACTGAGCCCAGCATCAGGACGGAGCTCAGGACCAAGGTAGCCAGCGCCCACAAGGCCGCCTTGGGCGCCCACGGAGCGTGCCACCCGCGACCCATCACCCCAGCCCCTTGCGAGGCCGCTAGAGCGCGTGAACCCCGGCCCCTCCGCCTACCGGTGGCTGCGATGGCGTGGTGCGGCTCCACGTTCAGCTCTAGCTAGTCAGCTCGGGTGACCTAAGCCACCCTCGTGAGCCCTCAAGCGCCTCTCAATATCATGACGAGCCGGCCTGGCTTGGTGCGACCAGGCCAGCATCAGCTCACGGACGACTAGTTACGCGCGCAGCGGAAGCCCACGTGGATCTGGCGCGAGGCCCCGCCCACGAAGGTTCGGAAGCCAGCCGCGAGGTTGGCTGGTGTGGAGGTCACGTAGCTGCCACCACGGATGACTCGCCAGTTCTGGACGTTGGAGGCGAGGTTCGCGCAGTTGGTGCACGGCGCGGGGAGCGGGTTCACGTAGTAGTCCAGGGTCCACTCCCACATGCTCCCAGCCAGGTCCATCTGGCCCCAGCGCCCTGCCCCAGCAGGTTTTGAGCCCACCCGCTCAAGCGTGGTGAAGTTATAGAGCGCCTGCGTAGCGGTGAGCGTGGTGCTGGTGGGGGGCGAGGACCAAGGATAGACCCGCTGCTGCTCACCACCCGCGGCGGCTGCGTTCCACTCCGCCTCAGTAGGAAGGCGGCCCTTATCCCAAATGCAGAAGGCGAAGGCGGTGGACCAGTCCACGCAGTTGATGGGCAACGCCTCGTTGGTGCCGGGCGTGGCGGTCCACGTAGGATCTCCGCAGTTCAGGCTGGAGGTGAGTTCAGCGGCGTCCGCCGGCAAGGTGTTGCCATTCTGCCAACCCGAGTCAGCGATGAAGGGGTGCTTGCCCGCGCCCACCGCTGGGTTCCCTGCGCCGAGCCACGCATCGTATACGCTCACGAAGCGCCGGAAGCGACCCACCGTGACCTCGAACCTATCCAAGTGGAATTTAGCCAGCCAAGCTGACTTATCCGTCGGGTCAGTGAACAACACGCCGTCGTAGTTGCGGTGGTAGGTGACCACCGGCACGCCCGGGGACGCACAGCAGTTCTCATTGCCTGCCGCGCCGCAAATGTCGAGGCCGCCCTCACAGCTTGAGGGCTCTGTTGAGCCATACACGCACTTCCCGCACGGGCCGCCGCAGTCCACGCCCGTCTCTCCGCTGGCAGCGTCCTGCTGGCCGTTGCCGCAGTGCTCTGGCACACAGTAGGCGAACGCTGGGTGCGAGTCGAACTGCTCGCCGTTACCCTCCAAACAGATGAGCGCTCCTTGGCACTCCGAGTCGCTATCGCAGTCACCCCAACCTTGAGGACAGGGGCAGACGGTGTCACAGGTGTTCGCGCGGTGGTTCGGCTCTGAAGGGCAAACATCAACCGTGCAAGCGCCGCACTCGGCCGACCCACAGTCCACGCCGGTCTCATCGCCGTCCTGGATTTGATTCCGACAGCTTGGCGGGACGCACACATCCCAGGCAGGCGGCATCCCGAAGTTGGGCCCGTTGTCCCAGCCGCACACGAGGCCAGGGGCGCACTCTGAGTCGTACTCACAGTCCCCCTCACCCAGCAGGCAAACGTCGCCCCCAGTACAGTAGTCGACGTCGCCGTTCTGGGCGCCAGGGGTGCCCTTAGATAGGCTGGACCCCTGGCCCTCCTCGAAGTGCCTCGGATCGATCTCATCGCCGGAGCTACACGCCGCCACGATCGCCAAGCTGAGCCCAAGGCCCGCTACACCACCCAGCACCTTCATCATCGCGCCCTCACTCCTGGCAAAGCCCCAAGACAAGCCCAACGGTACCAGCGCGCCCGCGCCACGTCCAGCCGGGCGCGGGCGCTTTTGAGGATCGCGGGCGAGGCCAGGTTTGCCCTGCCTACGAAAGGCCTGCCGGCGGCAGTTCTTGGTGTTTGCAGCCCTGGTCAGATGGCATCGCCAAGCTGGCCGCACAAGCCATCGTTAGGCGCACGGAGCCGTCAGCAACCGCCAGCGCGCCCCAGCGGCGTGCTAAAGGCCTGATCCATGAGGCTCGCGGTGCATGCGGGGACGCTCCGAGGTGCCGGGAGCCGCGCTGTGGGGCACGCGACGGTCACTGCGCTCGTGGGGCTCGGCCACCAGCTGCTCACCTGGACGCCCGAGACCTGGCCACCGCTCAGTTTACCTGACCATGACTCGACGTCTGAGCTGCGCGTGATGCGGCTAGGGGCCGGCATGCGGCGCAAGCTAAAGCTTGAGGCGCACACGCTCCGCCGCGAAGCGGCGCGCTTCGGCGCCCAAGCCCTGCTCTCACTCACCGACACCAGCTGCCCTGCGCCGGGGCTACCCCACGTGCTGATGGTGCAGCAGGCCTACCTCGCCTACCCAAGCGCTGCGCTCAGCTTCCCTCAGCCGTTGCGCTTCCGCGCCAAGATGGGGCTGATGGCTGCCTATTTCAGGGCCGGGCTCGCTGGCGTCAGTAGGTTCGTCGTCCAGACCAACGACATGCGGGAGCAGCTGGCGGCGCGCTGGGGGATTGCGCCCTCGTGCATCACCGTCATCCCAAGCGCTGTGAGCCGAGCGGTGCTCCGCGTCGCTGCCCAGCGCCCCATCAGTGCTCCGTCAGGGGCCCTGTGTGTCACCAGCGCGGCACCACACAAGGGACACCGGTTCTTGCCCGAGCTGCTGGAGCACCTGAGCCAGGCGGGGCACCGGCTCGCCATCACGCTCCAGCGCGGCGCCGTGCCAAGCTTCGACTCGGCGATCGCCGAGCGCGGCTTGGCCAGCCAAGTCGACTACCTCGGATCGCTTGAGCACGCCGCGCTACTTGAGCGGCTGCGCCACGCCCAGGTGGCGCTCATCCCCTCGGAGCTCGAGTCCTTCGGCATCCCCTACTACGAGGCGCTCGCTCTGGGCGTGCCTGTGGTCGCCTTAGATCGCGCCTTCGCCCGAGAGGCGTGCGGTGACGCGGGCCGCTACGGACGCACCTCAGCGGAACTCGCCCAGTGCGCCCTCACCTTACTCACCGAGCCAGCGCTGTGGGCAGAGCAGAGCGAGGCCAGCCGCGCCCGCTTCCAAGCCGTACACCAGAGCTGGGAGCAGATCGCCGAAGCCTACACGCGCCTTATCAAAGCGCTGTGAGCGTTTCAATGCGGTGAGCACTGGGCGCGCGGCTCCCGCGTCAGCGCCCAGCGCGGGAGCCTTTCCCGAAAGCCAGCGCTAAGTTAGGGTCCGCCCACCGTCAGGGCGGCGCGCCCTCACGGCTGAGCGCGTCGTCATGCTACCTGTCAATTTGCCCCTCACCCCGATTCAGATCAAGCGAGGGCTCGAGCGGCTCATGGGCCATCGCCTGTGGCTCGCGCGGCCCGCTCAACGCGCCCGTGTCGAGGCCTTGCTTGAGCGCCTGCGCCCGCGCGGCACCCAACAGCCGCTGACGCGGATTGGCCCCACGGGGGACGGCGGCTACCTGGTGCCGGACGATCTCGAGGGGATCACCGCCTGCATCTCGCCTGGGGTCTCGCTGGAGGTCGGCTTCGATCACGCGCTGGCCGAGCGCGGCATCGACGTGTACCTCGCTGACGCCTCGGTGCCTGGCCCACCGGAGCCCCACGACCGCTTCCACTTCACGCCCAAGTTCTTGGATGTCTACGAGGACGCTGAGCACCTGCGGCTGGACACGTGGTGCGCTTCAGTGCCTCACCGCGGTGACTGGCTGCTGCAGATGGACATCGAAGGTGCCGAGTGGCGCGTGTTGCTCGACGCCAGCCCGGAGGTGCTCAAGCGGTTTCGGATCTTGGTGATTGAGTTTCACGACTTGAAGGAGCTGTTCGGGCGCTTCTCGTTCGACTTGATCCACGCCACCTTCACCAAGCTACTAGAGACCCACTCAGTGGTGCACCTCCACCCGAACAACGTACTGCCCCCCTGTGAGTTCGCTGGCCTCTCGGTGCCGCCGCTGATGGAGTTCACCTTCTACCGTAACGACCGCGCGTTCAGCGCGACGCCGCCGAGCAGCTACCCACACCCCCTCGACGCCCAGTGCAGCGCCGAGCACCCACCAACGCACCTGCCAAGCTGCTGGTACGCCCCCCCCGTGAGCCACCATGACCGCTAGCCTCAGCTCCTTCGCGCGGAACGTCCACTCCCAAACCGGCGAAGACGGCGTCATTGAGGAGGCCCTGCGGCGACTCGCAGAGCACACCTCGCTCGACCGCTGGTGCGTCGAGTTCGGCGCCTGGGACGGCCTACACCTCTCGAACACCCTCAACCTGATCCGAGGCCAGCAGTACAGCGCCGTGCTGATCGAGGCCGATCCCAAGAAGTACCGCGAGCTGTGCGCCAACCTCCCAGGCGATCACCTGATCAAGCTGCAAACCTACGTGGAGCTCGATGGCCCGCGGCGCCTCGATGGTATCCTCGCGGAGACGCCGATCCCTCGAGACTTCGACTTCGTGTCCATCGACATCGACGGCTGCGACTACTACATCCTGGAGTCGCTGGTCGATTACCGGCCCAAGCTCATCTGCATCGAGTTCAACCCCACCATCCCCAATGAGGTCGAGTACGTTCAGGAGCGCTCCTTCGAGGTCAAGCGCGGCGCCAGCGCCGCCTCCCTAGTGAAGCTCGCCGAGCAAAAAGGCTACACGCTCGCGGCCGTCACGCCGCTCAACGTCTTCTTCGTCCGGACAGACCTCGCGAGCCACCTGCTCGGCGATGACCGACCCACCCTAGATTCGCTGCGCGACGACAGCGGCGTAAAGAACTACGTGTTCTCCGGCTACGACGGCTCCATCTTGTTCAGCCAGGGCGCCGTCACCAACCCCTGGAACGGGCTCCGGTTCACCGAGGGTGCCATGCAGAAGCTCCCGCGGCTCCTACGCCGCTTCCCCTCGGACTACAGCCCCGTGCAGCGCGCGCTGTTCGCCGGCTACGTGCTGCGCCACGAGCCAGGGCGCGTGCTCCGCTACTTACGCCGCCGCGCAGGGCGCTAGCGCAAGCCCATGGGCTGCAGCCCGAGATGCAGCTAGTTTTGGGGGGTTAGACGGCACCGCAACCGGTCCACCGAGAGACGTGATCCGAGCTGACCTGATCAGCCAGCTCAGCTGACATGACGGCTCCAGCCGGCGCACCCGGCTAGTCCCTTCAGCTGACGAATCAAGAGCTAGGCTCTGGGCGCGACGAACCAATCACCCGGGCGGGGACACCGCCGATCAAGCTCTCCGGCGGGAACACCCCGCGCACCACCGCGCCCGCCGCGATGATGCTGCTCTTCCCAATGTGCGCCCCGCCAAGGAGGATGGCTCCGGTACCGATCCAGCAGCCATCCTCCACGATGATCGGCGTGGAGTAGCCAGGCCCCGCGATCCGCACGCCCTCGGCCAGGCGCTCGTGAGAGCCCGTCGCGAAGGTCACGCGCCCGGCGATGTCGCACTGATCACCGATGGAAATCAGCGCCGTGCCGCCTTGAAACAAGCCATCCGGCGCGATCCAGGTGGCGGCCCCGATCTCGACGGGGCCGCCCGTCATGAAGCGGACGCTCGAAGCGATCTTCGTGCCAGCGCCCACCCGCACCTGGCAACCCCGGAGCAGCTGTCGCTTGAGCTCGAAGCAACGCGTCTCTGGCAGAGCCCGCGCCACCAAGGAGTATGCGTACCGTGTTGCGCTCATCAGCTTGGCCACCGTAGCACGCCAGGCGGGCAGTTCATCGCGCGCTCAGTACACCCACGCTCGCTTGGGCAGCGTGGACCGCCGGGCACCCTCCTCATTCAGCCCCCCTTCCTGGGCGCTCTCATCGCTGCACGTCGTGTTGGTGCACGTTACGACACCCTGCTCTGGCCCCCTGCTAGACTGCGGCTGCGATCCAGCCGTCGAGCCCAGATGCCCCCCCGAGCCGCCAAGCCCCCCCCCAACGCGCGCCCCCGCGTGCTGGTGCTCACCAGCACCCGCTCCTACCACCAGGTCGATCTGTTCGACGCAGTCGCCACGCAGGGCGAAGTCGACCTCACCGTGTTCTACCTCAGGCCCACCACGCCAGGTCGTCAGTGGAAGAGCCTGCCTGAGCCGCGCCACCGGTACCGCGCGCTGCCGGTGTACTTCAACGGCTCCCTGCTCTACCTGAACCCGACGATGCTCAGCGAGCTGCGCCGGGCGGCGCCCGACCTGGTCGTCGTGTGTCAATACGCTGGGATCTCTTACCAAGCCGCGATGCTCTACCTCACCGCCGCGCGGATCCCGTGGGTGTTCTGGTCGGAGGCGCCCGGCGTCCGCCTATTCGAGGTGCAGCACTCGGTGCCGGGCAAGCTCCGGCCTGCCGCGCGGCGACTCGCCTTCGCGCCCGCGCGGCGCTTCGCGCGCGAGGTGTGGGCGATTGGTCCTTACGCGGAGGACAGCTTCCGCGCGATGGGTGCCGGCAGCGTCCAGCAGCTCAGCTACTACAGCGACCTGACGTCCTTCTCCGCTCGTGGTCAGCTGCGCGTCCCAGCTGAGCGGCGGCGCTTCGTGTTCCTTGGTCGCAAGAGCCATCGCAAGGGGTTTGACGTACTGTGCCGCGCCTTCGAGGCGCTCGCAGCGAGCGGGCGACACGACTGGGAGCTCACCCTGATAGGGGACGGTGAGCTGCGGGCGCTGGCCTCGGCGCTTCCGTCAGATAAAGTGACGGATCTTGGGTTTCAGGAGCTCGACCGCATCCCCGAGCTCTTGGGGCAACACGACGTCTTGGTGGCGCCCTCGCGCTACGATGGCTGGGGCATGGTGGTGCCCGAAGCGCTGGCCGCGGGCCTCTCAGTGATCACCACGACGGAGATGGGCAGCGCCGCCACCTTAACCGAGGAGCCGCAGCTCGTGAGGCGCCTCCCCGCCGGCGACGATCGTGCGCTGTCCGCAGCGCTGGTGGATGCACTCGATGCCGCGCCTCTCGCTTGGGAGCAAACGCGCGCGCGCGCGATGGCGCTCGGCCAGCGCTTCCATGTCGTAGCGGGCGCGCCGCGCTTCGCGCAGCTGGCGTGCGGCGTGCTGAGCAGCGCGGAGGACGAGAGATGACCGAGCTGAGGTCGCACAAGCCAGGCTCCATCCTCGTGTTCGAGCCCCACACTGGCGGCCACCACGCGAGCTACCTGGCGAGTCTGCTCGCCCATGGGCCGAGTGAGCTCTCGACCGCCTGGGTGGTCGCGCCGACTTTCCCTGAGCAGCACCCTGGGCTGGCGGGCGCCGCCAGCGAGCGCGGCATCCAGGTCGTTCCCCTGACGTATCAGGAGGGCGCGGCGCTCACGGGCTCCGGGCACGGCCGCCTGGCCCCGATCCGGCGCGCGCTCACCGAGTGGGGCTTGCTCTGCCGCTACGCGGCGCGCCTCGGCGCGAGCCAAGCCGTCACCCTCTACTTCGATCCCCTGCTTCAGCTCTGCCTCCCGCTGCGGTTCTCAGCGCCCGTCCCCATCTCCGGCATCTACTTTCGGCCGACCCTGCACTACCCCGGTTTCCCTGACGGTCCGGCGCCGAGCGCTCGCGAGCGGCTGCGCGCCTCACGCCAAGCGCTCGCGCTACGCTCCGCCCTCAAGCACCCCAAGCTCGGCGTCGTCTTTTCGCTCGATCCGCTCGCGGTGCCGGCGCTTGAGGCGCTGGGCTCAGGCGAGCGCGTCAGAGCCATCCCAGATCCGGTCGAGCCGCTCGTGAGCAGCACAACCGAGATCGAGGCGCTCCGGAGCCGCCTTCAGATCGCCCCTCAGCGGAAGATCGCGCTGATGTTCGGGGCGCTGACGGCTCGCAAGGGCCTCAGCGAGACGCTCCGCGCGCTCCGCGCGCTGCGACAAACTGAGCTCTCACAGCTGACCCTACTGGTGGTGGGCCGCGTCGCACCAGCGCTCGCGGCCGAGGTGGAGCGCGCTAGGCAGGGCCTTGAAGCGCGCGCGCCGGGCTCAGTCGTGGTGCACGATGAGTTCGTGCCCGAGGGCGAGGTGCAGCGTTACTTCGAGCTGGCCGATGTAGTCCTAGCACCTTACCAACAGCACGTGGGCTCGAGCGGCATTCAGATCCGCGCGGCCGCCGCAGGGAGGCCGCTCATCGGCTCAAGCTATGGCTTGATGGGCGAGCTCACCCGGCGTCACCAGCTGGGCGCGCGCGTGGACTCCACCTCACCACAGGCCATCTTAGAGGCGCTTCGCGCGGTCCTCCACGGGAGCAGCTTGGGAGCGGACCCAGCCGCGCAGCGCCGCTTCGCCGAGAGCCAGACGGGAGCAGCTTTCGCGGACGCGCTCTTCCGCGGGCTTGAGTCCGTAGCGCGCCGAAGGAGCTGACTTGCCTGGTGGCGCATCACGTGCCTGTCCAAGCCACGATGCGCTTGGTCAGCCCTCAGGCGAGGTTCGATCGGGGGGTTGGACAGGTAGTCAACAGGGCGCTCACTACGCGAGCACCGCTCAGCCCTCAGGGCCCATCGATGGGCGCAGGGAGGCGAGCGGCGACGACGCTCGCTCGGCGCCGGCCGCCTTGGCGTCCAGCTGCGTCACGATCGCCGCGAGCGCTGGGAACACCTCGTCAGGTGGGCCGACCATCACGGACTTGAGCTCGGCGAGCACCTGCTCAACGTAGCCTGGGGTCACCGCGCCGGCGCGGCCCACGAGGATCTTTGGGTGCACGGTGCGATCGTGCTCCTCACCATCGCTCAAGAGCTCCTCAAACAGCTTCTCCCCGGGGCGCACACCGATGAACTCGATCTTGATATCGACCTCCGGCTCATACCCGCTCAGGCGGATCATGTCCCGAGCTAGGTCCACGATGCGCACCGGCTCCCCCATGTCGAGCACGAAGATCTCCCCGCCCTCCGCGAAGCTAGCAGCCTGCAGCACCAGCTGGCAGGCCTCCGCCGTGAGCATGAAGTAGCGGCGCATGTCCGGGTGCGTCACCTGCACCGGGCCGCCCGCCGCAATTTGCTTACGGAAAATGGGCACCACGCTGCCCGCGCTGCCAAGCACGTTCCCGAAGCGCACCGTGACGAAGCGCGTGCGCCCCTCCTTCGCCAGCGCCTGCAGGTACATCTCCGCCAGGCGCTTGGTGGCGCCCATCACGCTCGTGGGGTGCACCGCCTTGTCCGTCGATATCTGCACGAAGGCCTCGACGCTTGCCGCGACCGAGGCGCGCGCCAAGGTGCGCGTGCCGAACACGTTGTTCTTGACCGCCTCCCCTGGGTTCCACTCCATCATGGGCACGTGCTTGTGCGCCGCGGCGTGGAACACCAGCTTCGGGCGGTGCGCGCTGAGCACCTCCTGGATGCGCGGCTCATCGCAGATGTCCGCGATCACCGGCACCACGTCCAGCTCCGGGAAGGAGGCGGTCAGCTCCCGGTGCACCTCGAACAGCGCGTTCTCGCTGCGCTCGAGCAACACCAAGCGCCCTGGGCGAAACCGGCAGAGCTGACGGCAGAGCTCTGAGCCGATGCTCCCGCCCGCGCCGCTCACCAGCACCGGCGAGCCGGCGATCTGCGCGGAGATGGCCTTGAGATCAAGCACCACCTGGGCGCGGCCCAACAGATCCTCAATGGCGATCGAGCGGATGCGCGAGAGGTTCACCTGGCCGCCGACGATCTCATAGATCCCCGGGATGATCTTGACGGCGATCCCCCCCGCCTCACACTGCTCGACCAGCCGCCGGATCACCGCGCTCGGCGCGTTGGCGATGGTGATGAGCACCTGGGAGACCTCGTGCTTGGCGCACAAGTCCTGGAGCGCCTCCGTCGTGCCGAGCACCTTCAGGCCGTGGATCACCGCACCCTGCTTCAGCAGATCGTCATCCAAGAAGCCGACTGGCCGAAAGCCGAGGTCGCGCCGGCCCGCGAGCTCCCGCGCGACGATGGCGCCGGCCTGCCCGGCGCCGATCAGGAAGATGAGCGCGCCGCGCTCCCCCGGCTGGTGACGCGCCGCCTCCGAGCGCTCCACCATGATGCGGCGCAAGGCGCGCGCCCCAAGCACCCCGAAGAAGGCGAGCCCCGCGTTGATGACCAGCACCCCGGTCGGGATCAGCGTGGCCCGCAACCAGGGGACTTCTGGGAGCAGCCACCCGGTGACCAGGCGCACCGCCAACAGGATGAGCCAGCTGGTGCCGATCGCCATGCCGATCCGCAGGGCCTCATTCAGCCCCACGTAGCGCCAGGCGAAGCGCCGCACGCCGAACACCACCAGCACCACGAACTCGAGCGACACCACGTAGGGCATCAGCAGCACGAGCCGCTTGAAGCCCCAGTCCGGCAGCTCGCCATCGAAGCGCACCAGGAAGGCGAGCCAGAACGCCAGCGCGAGCGCGCCGAGATCGATGGCGGCCTGCCCCAAGCGGTTGATCAGCACCCGGCTCATCTCGAAACCCAACCTCGAGCCATGTCATGACCCGCGCGCGCGCCGCTCGTCAATGCCGGGCTCGTCAATGCTGGGCCGCTCATCGATGACCAGCTCTGCGAGACCCTGCGCCAGGGTACCCTACTCACTCGCCAGCCCCCGCGCGCAGTGGATGAGGCCCTGCGGCGCCCTGAGGTACCGACCGCTGAGCGCCTCCTTCAAATACCACACGGCCTCCTCCAGCTGAAACAGGGCGAGGGCGCGGCGGCGCCAGCTAGGCTCGCGCGGCAGGGTGTCGAACGGGAACGCGGCGCTGCCGCCCAAGAACGCTGGAGCCGCAGCGCGCCAGCCAGGCGCCCGGCTCCGCAGCCCAAACACCAGCCGATCGTAGAACCAGGCCCGCTCGGCGCTGTGCTCCCAGTCGAGCAGCGTCATTTCCCCTGACGGGCGCACCAGGACATTGCCTGGCTGCAAATCGCCGTGGGTCCTCGTCAGCTCGAGCGGCCCCAAGGCCGAGGCCTCCTCCATCAGGCGCGCGAGCGCCCCCGGGGGAAGCCCGTCGAACGCGTAGCGTTCACGCACGCCGGCCTCTAACTCGGAGGCCAAGCGGGCGAGCTGTTCAGCGCGCTCAAGCCCGGTGCAGGGGCGCCGCTCCGCACGCGACCAGGCGTCGAGCGACGTGAAGAGGCACCCCAAGGCGGGCTGGCGCCGTCGCCACGGCGGGAGCCGCGCGAGCACCACGCCGCTCAGCAGCTCCTCCTCAATCCAGTCAGTGCCGTGGTCTAAAATCGGCGTGAAGGGCGCTCGGCCACGGTGAGCGCCGCGGGCGGCGACCTCCCGCGCGAGACCCTCACGCCCGAAGCCAGCCTTGATGAAGCTGCGTGTGCGGCGCGTGGCGAAGCACAAGAGGCGCACCCGCTGGTTGCCTGGCAGCAGCACGCTCGCCTCCGGCGCTGAAATCCCTGGGGAAATGCTGAAGCCCGGCTGACGCAAGGCGCGGAGCCCGAGCCGGGTGCCAGCGGCCGTCCCCACCGCGAGCTGCGGCGCGATGCGCCAGCGCACCTCGGTGTAGCGCAGCGAGTCCTTGAGCCACACGCGGACCGCGCGCGCGGGGCGCTCCGCGTGGTAGGCGCTGAACAGCGGCTGGTACCACCAGCGCTGACCATTCAGCGCTTCGTCGCCGGGGCCCAGCCATGTCACCCGCTGCGCCTGACCGCTGTAGTCCGTCAGCCCAGCTGTCAAGCTCTCCTGCAGGATAGCCTCATAGGGCTCCCGCTCCTGCATCTCACGCACGTCCATCGACCACCCCCGCTGCCTCGAGCACCTCCACGAGCCGTGCGTGGATCACACGGGGCGCCTCAGCGCCGTCGATCACCACCGCTCCCACTGCCCCCGCCCACGCGTCATAGCGCGCGCGACGCGCGGCGCGCACCGGCTCTGCGTCGGGGAACGGCTCCTGTTTGGCGGCCATGCGCGTGAGCTGGGCCGACTCATCCAACATGAGCAAGAAGTGAGCGTCCGGGCGCGGGCACGCCCGGAGCACGCGCCGCACCACGCCGCCCGCCCGCGCCATCTGCGCAGGGAACCGCAGCTCCAAGTCGATCAGCGCGTCCTCCAGGTACCGATCGCAGATCACCACCTCCCCCCGCAGGCTCCAATACCGCACCTTGATCGCCAACTGGAGCAGGGCGTCCAAGCACGCGAGCAGCAGCCACAGCTCCGAGACGCCAGGGCGCCCGAAGGCGCGCGCGCGCGCAGCGCTGGGCCCGGGCTGCGGTAAGGCGCCTCCCCGCGCGCGACGCAGCTGGCGGCGCAAGGCGTCCAGCTCTGGGCCGTAGCCGGGGCGAAACCAACACACCCGCACCGCCTGGCCACGCGCTGACAGTGCGCTCCTGAGCAGCTCAAGCTGGGTGGACTTGCCCGCGCAGTCCACCCCGGAGAGCGCCACCACGGCTCCCTTGCGCCTCAGCACGTCTGCCGCTCCTGCTGCTTGAGGGCGGCGGCGGCCAGCAGCGCGCCGGCGATGAAGAAGTACACGCTCAGGCCAATGATGGACCCAGTGAGGCAACACACGAGGCCCCCCAACACGAAGCTCGCTGCAGCGCGATCCATCCGCCGACGCAGCGTCTGCGCCCAGCTGAGCGCCACGCCGACGATCAGCGCTAGCCCCACTGCGCCAAGATCCCCAAGCAAGCGCACGCCGGTCACCCCTGGAGTGGGTGTGCGCTTGTACTTGAGGTGCAGCCACTCCATGTAGGGAGTCACCGCCAGGTCAGCGCCACCGAGCCCATAGCCGAACACGGAGTGAAGCGGCTGGTCTCTGAACGCCAAGAAGACGTACATGTCCTTCTGCTGTTCTAAATCGCCCTCACCAAACAGGCGGTTGATGAAACGCGACTCCACCACGCTGGCGATGAAGCCCACGCTCGACACCAACACCACCGCGAGCCCACCCACCATCAGCGCCACAGCGATCTGGCGCCCCCCTGCCCAAAAGAGCGCCAAGGCGACCACCACCGCGAGCCCCATCGCCAGCGCCGCCCAGGCGGAGGTAGAGAAGGTGAGGAACACCACCGCCAGTAGGGCCGCGACCCACCAGCCGCGGGTCAGCCTCAGTGACGAGCGGAGCAGGCGCTCACTCACGACGTAGATCAGCAATAACGCCGCCACCACCCCGAGGTGCTTCGGCTCCCCTGTCAGGCCACCCAGGCGCGGGAAGGTCACCGCTCCCAAAACGAGGGTGCCCTCCTCGCCTGTGGTGAGCACCGTGGCGAGGCCCGTTCCGAGCCAGTACACCCCACCCGCCAGCACGCTCACCGCAGTGCCGCTCATCAACCCCATCATTGCCGCGCGGCAATCCTTCAGGCTCCGCGCCCACAGCGGCACCGCCAGCACCGCCATGAACTGCCCGACCACCCCCACCAGCTGCACCGGCATCTTCAGCTTGGTCTGGGCAGACCCCATGCCCGTCTCCATCGCTTCCGCCAAGCGGTAACGTTCAAGCACGGTGTACTCGAAGTACATCCAAATCAGGGTCACCACCGCCGCGTAGATGATGATCCAAAGCGCTAAGGGTGCGCGCGACGCCCCGAAGAGCTGCCCACGCTGCCGCCTAAGCAGCGCCAGCCCCACCGCCAAAGGCCCTGCCACCTTATACCAGTCAAGCCCAATGCCCACGTTGAGCCGCGGCACAATCAAGGGGAAGGCGGCCCCCAACAGGAACAAGAAGGCAGTGCGCCTCACCATCGCGGCGACCACCAGCGCCACGAAGTACGTGAGGAACAGCGCGTTCTCGATCATCTGGCTCGACTCCGATCAGCACCTGAGAGCGGAGCGCAGCTGACCGGATGGCGTGGTGAAAGGGCCGCGGAGCGCTACCCACCTCGACCACACCACCCCCCTCACCGCTCCTCCGTCATCCACCGGTACGTCCGCTCAAGCCCCTGCTCGAGCGTCACCTGCGCCTCAAACCCAAGCGCCGCCTTCGCGCGGCTCACGTCCAGGCGCCGCCGCGGCTGACCGTTCGGCTGCGATGTATCCCAGCGCACCTGCCCGCTGTAGCCCGTGAGCTGTTGCACCCGCTCCGCCAGCTCACGAATCGAGACCTCCTCCCCCGAGCCGAGGTTCATCGGCTCCGAAGAGTCATAGCGCTCCAGCGTAGCCACCAGCCCCTCCGCGCAGTCCTCCACGTAGAAGAACTCCCGCGTCGGGCTGCCGTCCCCCCACAGCACCACCTCAGGCGCGCCTGCGAGCTTTGCCTCGTGGAATTTACGCAGCATGGCTGGGATCACGTGGCTTGATTGGAGGTCGAAGTTGTCCCGCGGCCCATAGAGGTTCACCGGGTACACCACTGAGGAGTTGAAGCCGTACTGCTCGCGGTAGGCCGCGCTCTGCACCCCGAGCATCTTCTTGGCGACGCCGTAGGGGGCGTTGGTCTCCTCCGGGTAGCCATTCCAGAGATCGTCCTCCTTGAATGGCACGGGGGTGAACTTGGGGTAAGCACAGATGGTGCCCGCGGCCACCAGCTTCTTCACGCCTGCGCGCCACGCCTCGTGGATGAGCTGGATCCCCATCATCGCGTTCTCGTAGAAGAACCTCCCCGGGTTCTCGCGGTTAGCGCCGATGCCGCCCACCTGCGCTGCGAGGTGAAGGATGAGCTCAGGCCGATGCTCCGCGAGCAGGCGCCGCACCGCCGCGCCGTCCACCAAATCATACTCGCGGCTGCGTGGGATCACGATGTCCGTCACCCCGCGCGCGCGCAGCCGCTCCACCACGAAGCTGCCGAGGAAGCCTGCGCCCCCCGTCACCAGTACCCGACGCCCTTTGAGTTCCATGGTCGGCTCCTTCAACGCCCCGCGAGGCGCTCCCGGCTCTGGTGGTCCTTCATCGCCTGCTCTTCCCGCGCCAGCACCAGATCCGCGCGGATCATCATCTGAACCAGCTCCTCAAAGCCTACCTTCGGCTCCCAGCCGAGCACCTCACGCGCCTTGCTGTAGTCGCCGAGGAGCAGATCCACCTCCGCCGGGCGCTCGTAGCGCGGGTCGTGCAAAACGTGCTCGCGGTAGTCAAGGTCCAGCGCTTGAAACGCGACCTCTAGGAACTCACGCACGCTGTGGGTCTCCCCCGTGGCGAGCACGTAGTCCGCAGGCTTGTCCGCCTGCAGCATGCGCCACATCCCCTCCACGTAGTCGCCCGCGAAGCCCCAGTCGCGCTTGGCCTCCAGGTTGCCGAGGTAGAGCTTGTCCTGCAGGCCGAGCTTGATACGGCAGGCCGCCCGCGTGATTTTCCGTGTGACAAACGTCTCGCCGCGGCGCGGGCTCTCGTGGTTGAACAAGATGCCGTTGACGGCGTACATGCCGTAGCCCTCACGGTAGTTCTGGGTGATGTAGAAGGCGTAGGCCTTGGCCGCGGCGTAGGGGCTGCGCGGGTGGAAGGGCGTGGTCTCCCGTTGGGGCACCTCGTGCACCTTGCCGTAGAGCTCACTGCTCGAGGCTTGGTAGTAGCGCGCCTTGAGGTCCAGGCGCCGCGTGGCCTCGAGCAGCCGCACGGCGCCAAGCCCGCTGACCTCGCTCGTGTACTCGGGGATGTCAAAGCTCACCCGCACGTGGCTCTGCGCGCCCAGGTTGTAGATTTCGTCGGGCTTGGCCTCCTCCAGCGCGTTGGCGAGCGACGTGGAGTCGTTCAAATCGCCATACACGAGCCTGAGCTGCACCGCCTCCCGATGAGGATCTTGGTACAGGTGGTCGATGCGACTGGTGTTGAAGGAGGAGGAGCGGCGCACGAGGCCCCACACCTCGTACCCCTTCTCGAGTAAGAGCTCAGCGAGGTAAGAGCCGTCCTGGCCAGTGATCCCAGTGATGAGTGCGCGCTTCATGATTCCTTAAGAGGTCCAGTCACCGCAAAGCCCCCCTGAGCGGGGGCGGGAGCCTACCACATGACGATCTCAATCCACGCGCCGGGCGCCTCCGGCACCTGCTCGCGTCCGCGCCGCTTGGGCGGCCGCGCCTGGCTCCCACGGTTGACCGTCCAGCGAGGCCGGCCGTGAGGCCGCTCCTTGTCCTCAATCAGAGCCAGTCGCCGAGCTTTCAGCGGCTGATCGAGGCCGCCGCAGCGCCCGCGCCTGTCTGCTTCCTGAATGGCCAAGGCCTGCCGACCGAGCGCGAGGGCGTCGTGATCCGCCCCGCCCCCACCTACGACCGCCGCTCCATCCCACGCCGCGCTGCCTCTTGGCTCGCCTACTTGGGCTCCGCGCTCCGCGCGGGTCACGCGGAAGATGCGTTCCTGCTCGCCGTCACCAACCCGCCCTTCCTCCCGCATGTCGCTTGGGGTTTGGCACGCAGCCGCCGCCGCCGTTATGGCCTCCTCATCTGGGACATCTACCCCGAGCACCTGCATCAAATCGGTTGGCTCAAGCCCTCGTCGCCCATCTCACGCGCCTTCACCCACCTCAACACCCGCGCGCTCGAGGGCGCAGACTTCGTGGTCACCCTAGGCGACCGCATGGCGGAGACGCTGCGGCGCGGGCGCGATCTTCAGAACCTCCACGTGATCCCCAACGGGGCGGACACGGAGCTGCTCAGGCCGCTACCGCGCGCGGAGAACCCGCTCCGCGCCCGCCTGAACATCCAAGCGGACCAGCTGGTGGTGATGTACTCCGGCAACCTGGGCGCCACCCACGGCTTAGGCGGGCTGCTCAGCGCCGCGGAGGCGCTCCAAGGCGACCCTAGCGTCTGCTTCCGCGTGGTCGCATCGGGGCTCGGCCGCGCGGCGCTTGAACGCGGCGTACGCGACCGGAACCTCTCCAACCTCACGCTCCACGATCCAGTCAGCTGGAGTGACTTCCCCGCGCTGCAGGCGCTGGCGGACGTCGCCGTCGTCACCCAGGCCCCGGGCACGGAGCACCTCTCCGTCCCCAGCAAGACCTACTCCGCCATGGCGGCGGGCGCGGCGCTGCTCGCCCTCACGGCGCCAGGCAGCGACCTTGAGCGGCTCGTGAGTGAGCACCAGCTCGGCCTCGCCTGCGCCTTCAATGCGGGCGCCGAGATCACTCAGGCGCTCCGGCGATGGCGTGCGGCGCCGAGCGAGCTACAGGAGCATCAGCAGCGCGCGCGGGCGTTGGCGGTCGCCGAGTACAGCGACACGAGGCTCACCGCGCGCTGGCGCGGCTTGCTCCAACCTGCCTTGAGCAGGTAGCGCGGGGGGCCGCGGGGGGCCAACCCCCAAAGAAAACCCCCTACTGTTCGACGTCAGCCGCAGATTGGTCGTTGAGCTGACCTTCTCCGAGGAGCACCACGCGGAAGGTCTTGAGCAAGATTTCGACGTCACCCAGCACCGTCCAGGTGCGTGCGTACTCCGCGTCGTAGGCGAGCCGCGCGCTCCGCACCAGGGCGTTGCGCCCGTTGACTTGCGAGAGGCCGGTGAGCCCGGGCTTCACCTGCAGGATGGCCTCATAGCTCTCCGGGTGCGCGTCCACCACCATGCGCAGCATCGGGCGCGGCCCCACCCAGCTCATCTCCCCACGCAGGATGTTCAGCACCTGGGGCAGCTCATCCAAGCTGAAGCGACGCGCGAACAGGCCCACCTGGGTGAAGCGCGGGTCGTTCGCGTCGTTGTAGAGGCCGGCGCCGAGGTGCTCCGCGTTCTCCACCATGGTGCGCAGCTTGAACACGGTGAAGTCTTCACCATGACGACCGACGCGCGCCTGACGGAACAGCGCGCCGCCAGGGCTCTCCAGCCGGATCGCGAGGCCCAGCGCGAGCGCCACCGGCAGCACCACCGGCGCGCTCAGCGCACACAACGCGAGATCCAGCGCGCGCTTGCCCCGCTCACTGCCGCTCACGACTGCGCCTCACCGGGCCAGCTGACGCGGCGCTCGGGCGGCACGCTGACCGTCTCCGTGACCGCGGGCGGCGCGTAGCGCGCGACCTCCGGGTGCGCCAAGAACTCCTCCCGGAGCGCCCCGATCCGCATTTGATCGTGAAACTGACCATCTCGGTAGACATGCTGACGATTAACGCCCTCCACGCGGAAGCCGCAGCGCTCCACGTAGGCCTTGTAGGAGCCGATGTTGTACGTGAGGATCTCGCTCCACAGGCGGTTCAAACCCACTTGGAAAAACGCGTAGGCCATCAGCGTCATGATGGCGTCGGTGCCGTAGCCCTTGCCGCGCGCGGCGGGTGACCCGAGCTTGAGCGCGGTCAAGGCGTGGCGGTTCTGCCAGTCAATCTCCCACAGGCCGGTGAGGCCAAGCGGCTCTCCCGCCAGCGACTCCACCATCCAGCGCTGGTTCTTGGCGTCCGACTTGGCGCGCGCGAACCACTCACGCTGGGCGCTGAGCGACGCGGGGAAGCTGAAGCCGCCGACCAGCCGCGAGATCTCTGGATCATTCAGCCAGGCGACCAGCAGCGGCTGATCTTCATCCTCTAGCGCCCGGAAGCGCACCTTGTTCCCCACGATCATGGGTGGTACTTACTCCACGCGCGGAGCGCTCGCTAGCGCTCCCTGAGGCTCTTCATATGCGCTGGGAACACGGGTCAACCCTCACGCTCCCGCCTGACGGTCCGGTCCCAGGCAGCCCAGCCCTGAGCAGCGCTGCCCTAAGCCAGCCAGCCGCCGCGCCCTGGGCAGACAGCCCCCTGTACGGCTCTGGCCGCGCCGCGCTGGTCGCGCTGCTCCGCCACGGCCAGGCAGCGCACGGCTGGCGGCGGCTCTTCGTGCCCTCCTACCTGTGCCAGGAGGTGGTGGCGGCCGCGGCGCGTGAGCTCCCCGTGGTGGCCTACCCCGACAACCCGCTGGCGCCCGCCGGCGCGCAGGTAGGCAGCCCAGTTGACGTTCAAGCTCAGGTCGGCGCGATTTTCCAGCCGGAAACTCATGACGCCGTCCTGGTGGTCAACACCCTGGGCCTCCGCGCCGCCGCGCCTCAGCTCGCGCTGTCGGGCGCGTCGCTCATTGAAGATCACACCCACGACCCGTGGTCCCCTTGGTGCCAAGAGAGCAGCGCTGACTACGCGCTGGTCGCGCTCCGCAAGACGCTCCCCTCGCCCGACGGCGGCGCGCTGTGGTCACCGCGCGGGCACGCGCTGCCAGCGCCGCCCGCTCGCGCGGCGGAGCACGAGGCGCTGGCCGAGCGCCAGCTGGCGGCGCAGCTCTTGAAGGGGCTCTATTTGCAAGGGCACGCGATCGACAAGCAGGCTTACCTCACGCTCGCCGCCGAGGCGGAGGCGGGCATCGCGGAGGGCGAGCCGGTCGCCATCAGCCGCGTGGGGGAGGCGCTGCTGCCCACCTTCCCTACGGCAGCGTGGCGTGAGCAGCGGCGGCGGAACTTTGAGCACGGTGCGGCGCTGCTCAGCGCACCGCTCGCCGAGCGGGGGCACCAGCTGCTGCTGCCAGCGCCTGAGGCGGTCCCCTTCGGCTTCACGGTGTGCTTCGCGAGCGGCGAGGTGCGTGACCGCGCGCGGCGCGCGCTGATTGAGCGCGCGGTGTACCCAGCTATTTTGTGGGATCTGAGCGCGCCCGTGGTGCCGCTCGATGAGCGCGCGGTGGCGCTCTCACAGCGCACCTTCACGCTCCACTGTGACTACCGCTCCAACCTAGCGGACATCGACCGCGTCGCCGAGCACCTGCTCGCCGCCGCCGCCGCGTGACCTGCGCGCACCATCGCATTCACCGCAGCGCGCCCCACCGCATCCAGAGCACCCATCGCATCACCGCAGCGCGCCCCACCGCTCCTGAATCCCCCACCATGCCCCGCATCTACCTCTCCCCGCCCCACATGGGCCCTGACGAGCGCGCCCTGCTGCTCGACGCCTTCGACTCCAACTGGATCGCGCCGCTCGGGCCCCACGTGGA
>CAYQAC010000070.1:0-25316 GCA_964415255.1 uncultured Polyangiaceae bacterium
CTCCAAGCTGGTGCTCACCGAGCTGAAGCGCGGCGGCTGAGGCGCGGCTGGTTTTTTTGGGGGGGGTTAGACGGCACCGCGCCACAGCGAGCCGAGCGCATGAGTTGCGAGTCGGCAGCGTGAGAGGCGAGTACGGAACCTGGCGGCGCGACTGAGCGGCGAGCTGAAGGAGCGCCTTCAGCTCCTGCTGTCGATCCGTTCAGGAGCCTGGCGAGGGTGCTAGCTAACGTGAAGGTTCTGCTTGAACGTGGCGGCGTTCGAGCGTAAGCCCTGCCCCCCATGTTCCTGTTCACCAAGAAGCCCCGCAAGACTGACCGCACCCGCTCCGCCCGCAAGTCGGCGAAGAACAAGGCGAAGAACAACCGCCGCCGCGCCAGCGTCAACCCGAACTGACGCTGGGTTGGCTCTTGGCCGGTTGGTTCTTGGCCGGTTGGCTTTGGGCCGGTTGGCGGCTGACATGACGTCGCCGCCACCGAGCGGGCCGCCGCGCCGCGATCCGCTTGAGTCAGCCCTGTTCGCGACGCTGTTCTTTGGGGGAGTGTTCCTGATCGCGTTCCTGGTGAACGTGGTCCGGTGGGCGCTTGGCTTGCGCGCCGCGAGCGCCTCCTCCACTGGCGATCCAGCCGCTAGCCAGATGATCTTGGGCTGGCTCGGCTTCGCCTTGGCGTCTGGTGTCTCGGTGGCGGTCGCGCGCCGCCACGGCCCGCGGCGCCGCAAGAACCTCGTCACCGGCCTCATCGTTGGCTTCTGCTACGCCGCGGCTTGCCTGCTCACCTTCGGTGAGCTGGAGGGCGGCCTTGGCTTCGTCACCCTCGCCATCGCCGTGTGGGGCGGTGTCGCTTGGGCGGTGAGCTCCGGCCTCCAAGAACTCGGCGCTCCGTTCAGCGGCTGATCAGCTGAGATTGTCAGCTAAGCTGACACACCTCCAAGAGCTCGGCGCTCCGTTCAGCAGCTGGTCAGCCGAGATTGTCAGCTAAGCTGACACACCTCCAGGAGCTCGGCGCTCCGTTACGCACCGCCGCGCTAGCGGCGGGCCAGGAGCTTGTCGAGCAGCGCCTGAGAGTCCTCCGAGAGCTCCTTGAAGATGACGCCCATGCCGGGGGGATCTGCCTCGACGCGCACCACCTCACCGATGCCTTCCACCGTGGCGATGTCGTCCATGATCACCGTGAAGCGCAGCTCCACCTCAGAGCCCACGGGGAGCGGCGTCTTGGTTTTGATGAAGACGCCGCTCTGGGAGATGTTCGTGACGTACTCCTCAATGAACTGATCGAAGGAGTCAAACTCCTTATTGATGGTGAGCCGCGGCTCTCGGAGGATCACTCACTTCCCCTCAAGGTCGAACTGCTCAATGTGGTACTCGCGGCGCGCCGTGAACTCGATGCGCCGCATGTACCGGCGCTCGGCCTCAATGACCGCGTCGCGCTCCTCTGTCTTGAGCAGGTCCACCACGGCAGGGTGCGCGTTCACGTGCACGGAGTACCCCGCGAGCTGGTGCAGCTCACGCCGCACCTGCCGCAAGATCTCGTAGGCGATGGTGGTGCGGCTCATGATTTGCCCGGTGCCGTCGCAGTAGAAGCACGGCTCGTGCATGGTGCGCCCCAGGCTCTCCCGGGTGCGCTTGCGCGTCATCTCGATCAGGCCAAGCTCGCTGATGCGGTTCAGCGTGGTCTTGGCCTTGTCCCGCTCGAGCCGTTGCTCCAACGCGCGCCACACCTTGTCGCGGTTCTTGGCGTTCTCCATGTCGATCAAGTCGAGGATCACGAGCCCGCCGATGTTGCGGAAGCGCAGCTGGTAGGCGATCTCGTCGACCGCCTCCAGGTTCGTCTTGAGGGCCGTCTCTTCGAGATCCTTGCTGCCCTTGCCGACGTAGCGCCCCGTGTTCACGTCGATGGCCGTCAGCGCCTCTGCCTGATCCAAGATCAGGTAGCCACCGCTCGGCAGCGGCACCTTGCGGCTCAGCGCCCGCGCGATCTCATCCTCGATGCCGTAAGCGTCGAAGATGGGGTCTTCCCCGGTGTAGAGCTCGATGTCCTTCACCCGGGTGGGCATGAACATCTCCGCGAAGCGGATGATGCGCGCGTACTGCTCTTTATCGTCGATGACGATCTTCTCGATCTCGTCGGTGAACAGATCGCGCACCACCTTGAGCACCAGGTCGAGCTCCTCGTAGAGCACCGTGGGGGCGCGCGCCGACTCACGGCGCTTCGCGACGTCGGCCCACAGCTTGAGCAGGTAACCGATGTCCTCCTTCAGGTGCTTCTTGGTGAGGCCTTCAGCCACCGTGCGCACGATGAGGCCCCCCGTGGGTGGCTTCACGGAGTCGATCGCCTTACGCAGCCGCTGCCGCTCATGAAACGACCCGATGCGCTTGGAGATCCCGATGTGCTCCACCGTGGGCAGGTACACCACGTGACGACCTGGCAGTGAGACGTGGCTGGTGACGCGGGCCCCCTTGGTGCCGATTGGCTCCTTCGAGATCTGCACCACCACTTGATCGCCCTCACGCACCACCTCCGTGATGGGCACGGAGCGTGAGACGCGCGCCGGCGTGGCGCCGCGCTTGGGCGCCTCCGTCCGGGCTTCAGCCTGCTTGGAGCCGCGGCGCTGGCGCTTGTCGCGACCACTACGCTCCTCCGTCGAGCGCCGCGCCGGCTCCTTGGCGGGCTGAGGCGCTGGCGTGGCTGCCTGCTGGGGAGCCTCCCCATTGCGCCGGCGACGCCCGCGCCGGCGCCGGCGCCGGCGGCTCTCACCCTCAGCCGTCGCTTCCTGTCCTTCGCCCTCCGGCTCAGCCGCTTCGTCAGGCACTGGATCGACATGCTGGCGCACGCGGATCCGCGGCGCCGGCTCTGCGGACGCGGCGCTCGCCTCTACTCCGTCGGCGTCCGCCACGTCATCTGAATCGTCCGACGCGTCGTCGTCATCATCCTCGTCATCTGCTGCAGCGGCGTCCGCTGCGTCCTCGTCGTCATCCGACGCGTCGTCGTCCTCGTCATCCGACGCGTCGTCGTCGTCCTCGTCATCCGACGCGTCGTCATCGTCCTCGTCATCCGAGGCGTCGTCGTCATCGTCGTCATCCGACGCGTCGTCGTCGTCATCGTCGGAGTCGTCCTCGTCGTCATCGTCGGAGTCATCCGACGCGTCGTCGTCGTCCTCCTCATCGGAGTCGTCCAACGCGTCTTCGTCGGAGTCGTCGTCCTCTAAGTCGCCCGAGTCCGGTGCCTCGTCGTCGGCGTTGTCCTCTGACTCGTCGTCCTCATCGATGCCGGGGGCCATCACCTCCACGTCATCGTCGTCCGCTGCCTCGGCTGACGTGAGCAGGGCAGGCGCCTCGACCTCATCCGAGGCCGCCACATCGCCTGCGTTGTGCGACCGCGCCGCTCGGGCGCTACCAACCCCCTGATCCGAAGGCGCCCCCGCGCTGAGCGAGGCCACCGGGCTTGGCTGCTGCTCATCAGCCGCTGCCCCCTCATCGTCAGCGTCCGACTCAAGATCCGTCTTGCGCTCGACCGACTGAGCCGCACCCGCGAGGTAGTCCTCAAAATCGTGGGGGCGGATCAGATCTTCAACGTGGAGGAACGCGGCGCGATCCATCCCCACGTCGATGAAGGCCGCCTGCATGCCAGGCAGCACGCGCGTGACCTTCCCTAAGATGATGTTACCGACGGTGTTGCGCGCTCGGGCGCGCTCGATCTGAAGCTCGGCGATGACGCCGTCTTCAATCAGAGCGACGCGGGTCTCCCGCAGGGCGACATTGATGACGAGTAGGTTTCGTGCCATGGGCGCTCAAAGAAGGCTCGACCCGCGCGGTACGTGCCAGCGCGCTCGCAGCCGCATCGCGTTCGCAGGCGACGTGGCTCTGGCGAACGAAGATGCGCTCCTGAGCGGCGCGCTCAGGGGCGATGTAGCGTTGGTGGACGCGGCGGGGGGACATGATCTGGCGGTGGCGCCTGGGCTGGCCACATGCCGCCCCAGAGCCTCCTGCCTCCTCCCTTCCCACCGCTTGGGGGCTAAGTCAAGCCGCGAAATCTTATGTAAATTCCAAGCCTTCCAGCTCGGCGCTGGGCCGCTGTAGCGGCCGTTCCAGTCGCGTCAAGGCACCGATGGGTATTGCTCGAGGGCGCTCTCTAGTACGCTGCACCCCATGACTGTAGGGTGATTTCCGGCCTCGTGGCCGCCTCCTGGCCCCGACACCAACCGGTGCCGGCCACCCGTCCGCCACCTCGACTGACCACACCCCGTGCCTCGCCCGTGACTCGCTCATGACCCTGCGCCCCCACTTCACCACCAGCTGGCTCGCCGCGGCGCTCACCTCACTGCTCGGCGCCTGCGGCCCAGCCGCTGGCAGCGCTCAAGGCTCAGCACCCGAGTCAGGGCCCCTCACTCAGGCGAAGCCTGGCGCACCCACCGCGCCCAACACGGAGCCCCCTGAGCCGCGCGCCCGCTGCACACCCGCGAGCATCGAGGTCCCGCCGCCACGTAGCGGCCCCCTTGAGCCACCCCTGCCCGCCATTGAGCGACCTGAGCTGCTCGCCCCGTTCTTCGACCAGGTGCTGGCGCACCTCCGCGGCGAGCTCAAGCGCCCCGTGCGGATCGGCTTCTACGGCGACAGCAACCTCACCCTCGACTTCTTGAGCGGCGAGCTCCGGCGGGTGCTCCAGAAGATCTACGGCGACGGGGGGCACGGGTACGTCGCGGTGGGGCGCCCGTGGCGCTGGTACCAGCACATCGACGTGAGCCACGACGCGTTCGGCAACTGGCGCCTGTACTGCCCCACCACGTTGCGCGAGCCGAAGCACGTCTATGGCTCCGCGGGGATCGCCGCCGCAACTCGCTCACCCGGCGCCTACGCGCGCTACGCCACGGCGCCGGAGGGCTCACCGGTGGGCACCCAGATGAGCCGCTTCGGCGTGTATTACCTGGGCCGCGAGAAGCCGAGCGAGTTCGCCATCGTCGCGGATGGTAAGGAGATCGAACGAGTGACGGCGGAGGGCCCCTCCGAGGTGCGGCTCGCAGAAGTCAGCTTACCTGATGGACCACACCGGGTGGACGTGGTCGCGAAGAGCACCCGAGAGCTCAAGCTCTTCGGCGTGGTGATGGAGCGTGAGCGAGGCATCGTGGTGGATTCGCTCGGGATCGGGGGGGTTGGGTACTACGCGCTGGCAGAGCTCGAGCCGAAGACCGCCGAGCAGATGCTCCGGAGCCGGAGCTACGATCTGGTGATTTTCCTCCTGGGAACCAACCTGTTCCGCGCGGGGGACAACCCCAAGGCGCTGAAGCAGATCCTCGAGGTGCACCGCCGCGCAAACCCGCGCGTGGCTGTGCTGGTGATGAGCCCGCCGGATCAGGTGGCGAACGCTGGCGCCTCCCAGTCGCGGCCTGCCATCGTGAAGGTGTCGCGCGCCTTGGCGGCGGCCGCCGCTGAAGAGCAGGTGGCCTTCTGGGATTTCCGCGAGGCAATGGGTGGTGAGGCCTCCATGGCGCGCTTCTCTCGCCATGGGCTCGCGGGCGGCGACCTGTATCACTTCACGGAGAAGGGCGCGGCGTTCATGGGCAGCCGCATCGCTCATGTGCTGTCACGCGAGCTTGAAGCCTACGCGGGCACCCGCTGCGACTCCAAGCGGGAGTGAGGGTGAGATTGACTTGAGCTCCTGAGGGGGCCCTCGGCATGGACCAACCCCCCGAAACCCGCCCCTGACACCCGTGAGGTCAGGGTGCAAAGACTTCGACCTTCAAGTCCCCACACTTTGCTAGGGCGACGTCACCAGTCAAAAACACGTCGGCGCTTGCTTCCACTGCAGTTGCGAGATGGATGGCGTCAGGCGTCTTGAAGCGATGGCGGGCGCGAAGGTCCGCCGCCCGGTCGAGTACCGTACTGGTGACATCTGCAAGAATGAACCGCTCCGCTTCAAACACGGCCTCATACTCAGAGAGCAGGCGGTCGTTCGCGTCACGAAGCGGCTTCACTCGACACTCCATCCGAGCAATGCGAGATGCGATCACGCAGCCAGCAGGGTCAGCTCGGATACGGTCGAGCCTGCGAACGATGCGCTCCCGCAGCGTATCGGAACCTTCAACAAAATAGATCAACAGCGACGTATCGAGCGCGATACGCGTCATGGATCGCCCCAAGACGCGCGCTCCTCGGCGATTTGAGCGTCGATGTCCTCCTTGGTTCGCGTGCCGGGTGGCAAGGAGCGGATGACCTCGAAGAGGTCTCGCTTGGCCGGCTCGGCCTCCTTCGCCTTGATGGGGCGCAGCACCACCTCAACTTCGCCCGATAGCTCATCGACAGCGTCGTCGAGATCGATGCGACGCGGCCCAGCCAGTCGCCCGCGCACGATGATGTCACGCTGCATAGGCCTAGCATAGCGCTAGGCGGCGGCTCTAGCTAGGCATCGCTAGGTTGGCCATCACGGCGCGGCGCTGGGTGCGCTGGGTGCGCTAGCGGCGCTGGGTGCGCTGGGCGCCTTGGACGGCGCCTCGGGCAGCTCAACGTTCGCGCGCAGGACGACGCCGCCGAGCACGTTGTTTGAATTAGGCAGCTGATCGAACTCCAGGCTGAAGCCCTCGTAGTGCGCCACCTCGAAGGTGCCAAAGGAGTTGGCTTGGGTCACGGGATCAGTACGCCGCGGCGCGCCCAGCGTCTCCAGCACGACGCCGCGGAAGGTGCCGAGCTTGAGGTCGGGCGCGAGCGCGCCGTTGAGCACGCCATAGGAGACGCCATCTGCCGCCAAGCGCTGCACGCGGTGCGCCCGGATCTCCGTCAGGAGGCCGTCCGTCAGCTTGAAGTCGAGGGCGAAGCTGGGCATGCTGCAGTAGTCAGCTCGCTTGACGTTACAGGTGGAGCCCATCAGGCGCTCGATGGTCTCCAGGTTGGCGCCGAAGCGGATGGGGCCCGCGCCCTTGAGCGGCTCGAGCAGCAGGCTCGGCCCGCTCGGCACCGCGAACACGCCGGGGGCGATCTCGAAGGCGCCGCCGAGGCTGGGCGGCGCCACCCCGACGGACCCGACCGGGGCGGCCTTCACGGCGCTCGCCGAGGCGCTCGCACTGGGGCCTGGCTTGGGATCCGACGGGCACCCCGTGATGACTGGTGCGCTGACTAACGTCAGGCTGAGCAGCGCGGCGTGCCGCAGCGAAGGGCGAAGCGCTGGGGTATGCCGCGGGGAGGTGGAGGAGCTCATGCTCGGCTCCTAACGCAGCTTGCCCCGGCGCGCCAAGCGGAGGCACTCAGCGCGCTCAGAGCACTCAGGCGCACTCAGAGCACCAGGCGCACTCAGAGCACCCAAAGGCACTCAGCGCGCTCAAAGGCACCCAGCGCACTCGAAGGCGCACTCAGAGCCACTCAGAGCACTCAAAGGCACCCAGCGCACTCGAAGGCGCACTCAGAGCCACTCAGAGCACTCAAAGGCACCCAGAGCCGCTCAGCGCACTTCACGGTGACCCTGCGCCACCGGCATGCGCCAACCTAGGCCAAGATCCGCTCCGGTGACGATCAAGCCGGGCGCCGCTTGCCGCCGCTTGTGCTCACTCGCACGAAGCAGCGCGAGCACGCGCTGCACGTCCACCTCCGGCAGGCCCTCCGCCACCAGCTCGGCGTAGCTCAAGCCCCCTTCGAGCGTGCGCTCCAAGATGCGGTCGAGCAAATCGTAAGCGGGCAGCGAGTCTTGATCCACCTGCCCCGGACGGAGCTCAGCGGACGGAGGCTTGGTGATGCTCTCCCAGGGGATGCGCACCGCGTCGCGATTCACGTAGCGCGCCAAGCGGTAGACCCACGTCTTCGTGACGTCGCTCAGCACCGCGAGCCCGCCCGCCATGTCGCCGTAGAGCGTGCAGTAGCCCATCGCCACCTCGCTCTTGTTCCCGGTGGTGAGCGCCAGCGCCCCCAAGCGATTGGCGAAGGCCATCACCGTGGTCCCGCGGATGCGTGCCTGAATATTCTCTAGGCTGACGTCCCCGGGCGGCGCCGCGGCGGCTCCGTCCAGCGCCGGCTCGAGCGCGCTGAGGTAGCTCGCGAACAGCGGATCGATGTCCACCACCTTGAGCGCCACCCCGAGGCGCTCCGCCAGCTCCCGCGCGTCAGTCAGGGAGCCTTCCGAACTGTAGCGGGTGGGCATCGCCAGGCCCAGCACGCGCTCGGGGCCGAGCGCGTCCGCCGCGATCGCCGCGGTGAGCGCGGAGTCGATGCCGCCGCTCAGCCCCAGCACCACGCTCTGGATCCCGCATTTTCTCACGTAATCTTGCACGCCGAGCACCAGCGCGCGGTAGAGGAGCGCCTCCGTCGGCTCTTCGTCAGGCTCACTGAGCACATCGCCCGCTGGGAGCGCCGCGAGGTCCACCACCTGGGTGCGCTCCTCAAAGGCGGGCAGCGCAGTGCGGCACCGCCCCGCGGCGTCAAACACCTGGCTCTGCCCGTCGAAGATCAACTCATCGTTACCACCCACCTGGTTCACCGCCACGAGCGGCGCCGCCGCGCGCCGCGCCAGGTGCGCGAACACCTCGCGGCGCTGACGCTGCTTGTGCAGCGTGAAGGGGCTGGCGGAGAGGGTCAGCACCAAGTCCACACCGAGGGCGCCGATGCTCGCCAGCGGATCCGCCGAGTGACGCCGCTCACCGCGCTCAAGCTGCCACCCGACCCAGGCGTCCTCACACACGCTGAGCGCGATGCGCACGCCGCGGTGCTCAAGCACCGTGGTCTCGATGCCCGGCGTGAAATAGCGCGCCTCATCGAACACGCCGTAGGTTGGCAGCGCGCGTTTACGTGCGCGCGCCACCTCGCGACCCCCAAACAGCGCCACCGCGTCGTTACCTAGGCAGCTTAAATGACTATCCAGCGCGGTGAGCGCGCGCGGGGTCGCGCCGGCGCCCACGGTGCCGAACACGAGGCACAGCTCAGGCGGCGCCTCCGCCATCAGCCGCCGCGTGCCCTCGGCCACCTGACGCAAGAAGGCGCCGCGCGTCAGCAGGTCGCGCGGCGCGTAACCGGTGACCACGAGCTCCGAGGCGACGGCCAGCTCCGCACCCGCGGCTCGCGCGGCGCGCGCGTGCTCAAGCAGCTGGGAGACATTGGCCTCCACCGCGCCCACGGTGGGGTTCATCTGTATCAGCGCGACGCGCATCCAGGGCTCCGCCTCGGCTGCATAATCCATTGAAGGCCCGGCGCACACGCTTTCCGCCGCCGAGCCAAGCCGCCTGGCTGCGGCGCGCCGGTGCAGGCCCTGAGGGCCCGTCACATCACCGTGAAGGCAGCGCACCGTCTCCGCCGCCGCGAGGACGACAAACGGCACCACGAGCCTCCTGGTGACCGTGCTAAACCCGCCGCGGGCGCCTCCGGGCCGCTCGCTGAAGCCGCACCGTTGAGAAGAAGTAACCCAAGGCATGAGACCACTCGAGAGTCACCGCTTCCTGTTCGTCACCGGCAAAGGAGGCGTGGGGAAGACGACCGTCGCCGCCGCGCTGGCGGAGCGCTTCGCCGCGCAGGGCAAGCGCGTACTGCTGACGGTGTGCGACGCTAAGGAGCGCACGTCGCAGCTGCTCGGTGTCCCGGCGCTGACGGAGGAGCTCCGTGAGGTGAAGCCGCGGCTGTACGCCGTGAAGATCACCGCCGAGCGCGCCATGGAGGAGTACAGCCTCATGATCCTCCGGAGCCGCGCCATGTACAGCGCGGTCTTCGACAACCGCTTCACCCGCGGCTTCTTCAAGGGGGTTCCGGGTTTGTACGAGTGGGCGATGCTCGGCAAGGCCTGGTACCACTCGATTGAAGAGCAGGAGGGCGGCGCCCCGCGCTTCGACGTGGTGCTGTTCGACGCACCCGCCACCGGGCACGGCTTGGACATGCTGCGGGTGCCCAAGATCATCACGGAGGTGGTGCCGCCGGGCATCCTGCGCCGCGACGCTGAGCGCGCCTACACCATGTTCCGCGACCCCAAGCAGAGCGGCGTGGTGGTGGTGACCTTGCCAGAGGACATGCCCACCTCAGAGACGCTGGAGCTGTACGAGGCCCTGACGAATGAGCTCGGCCTGCCGGTGGCGCGCCTGGTCATCAACGGCGTCATCGAGCCGCTGTTCAGCCCTGAAGAGCAGCAGGAGCTGCTGAGAGATCGCACCCTCAACAGAAGCCTCCCCGGGGACGAGGCGCTGAGCGGCGGCATCCGCCGCGTGATCCGCGAGCGCGTGCAAGAGGAGAGCCTGGCGCGCTTGGCGGCGCTGCCCGTCGAGCGCACGGAGCTGCCCCTGCTCTTGAAGGAGGCTCAGGCCCCCGAAGCCGTGCAAGAGCTGGCGGCGCTCCTCAGGTGAGCCGCGCTTCAGCTGGTTTTTTGGGGGGTTGGACGGCACCGCGCCTGCACGCCTCGCGCGCTCCAGCGCCAAGCTCTAGCGCGGCTCCGTTCGCCGCCCGACAGACTCGTTCGTTCACCTAACTAACCTAAGCACCTCAGGAGATCCTCATGAAGCTCTACCACTCACCTCTCTCGTCCAACGCCCGTCGCACAGTGATGACCGCCATGGAGCTCGGCCTCCAGCCCGAGCTCATCGCCGTGGACCTCGGTCAAGGCGCGCAGCGGCAACCCGACTTCTTGCGCCTCAACCCCGGTGGCAAGGTGCCCGTACTGGTCGATGGCGATCTGGTGCTGTGGGAGTCCTACGCCATCGTGCAATACCTCGCGGATAAAACCCCGGGGCAGGCGCTGTACCCCAGCGAGCCCGCCGCCCGCGCCGAGGTGAACCGCTGGATCGCGTGGTGCGCCGCGCGGCTCGCCCCCGCCGCCACGATCCTCAACTGGGAGCGCTTCATCAAGCGGCTGCTCGGCCTGGGGGACCCTGACGCCTCGCTCGTGCAGCACGGCGAGGCCGAGTTCAAGGCCTGCGTCGAGCTGCTCAACACGCACCTCGCTGAGCGGAGCTACCTGACGGGGGACGCGCTCTCCCTGGCGGATCTGACGCTGGCGCCGGTGTTCATGTATGAGAAGGTCGCTGGGCTGCCCATTGGGGAGGCGGAGCACCTCCGCGCCTGGCTGGCGCGCATTGAGGCCCGCGACTCATGGAAGCAGACGACCATCCCGCTGCCGGGTTAATCGTTCGATGGCCTGACCTCACCCGGCGCGCGCCGCCTCCACGCGCGGGGCGCGGAGGCAGGCGAGCAGCTCGGTGAGGCCTTGGCGCAGCGCGGGCGTGGGCTCGCCGAGCACTCGGTAACCGCCGCTCGGGCGCCCGGCTTGCTCGGCCACCCACAGCTCGGCCTCCCCGCCGTCCACCGCGGTGAGGCTCAGCGTGGCGCGGCGGCCGTCAGGCTCGATGTCTAACGCGCGCCAGCTCAGGCCACCGAAGGGCGCCGCCTGACGCAGCCTCCGGAGCTGCCCCAGCACGATCTTGGTGGCGCCGCCCTGGAGCGCGTCGGCGCCCGGCGGGTGCCACACCTCCTGACCTTCTATGATGAGCTCCCATAATTGGAGGAGCAAGGGCAGCACGACCTGGCGCGGCCCCGCTGCGGCCACCAGCTGCACGCTGAACAGGCTCGTGCTGGCGGCGCCGAGCCCCGGCGGGCACAGCGCCAGCTCAAGCGCCGCTTCGCCCTGAAGCGACACTCGCAGCTCCCGATCCCCATGCAGCCACGCGCGCGCCTGGAGCCCTGGCAGCTCAAGCTTGGAGACGCGCTCCGCGAGCGGCGTCATGTGCGCCCAGAACAGCATAAGCTCCGGATCCACCTCGCGCAGGCGCTCGGGCGTGACCGCGCGGACCTCCTCCACGCCGCGCAGCTCCGCGTACTTCTGGAACACCCCGCTGCAGCGCGGCGAGAACACGCAGCCCTCACAGCCCGGCGGCTTGAACTTGTCACGCCGCTTGACGAAATACTTGTTCCACGGGCGGCTCAGATCCTGTTCCCCATCCACCGCGATGGTCTCCGTCTCCTCCCCGTCGTGGTGGATGTAGCGGGCCAGCTCCGGCGCAAAACAGTAAGGGAAGTTGCCTATATTCAGATCGAAGTCGGGCCGCACGCCCTGGGCCAGCCGCACGAGCGGCGGCACCATCAGCGCGTAGCTCGGCATCATGCTGGCGAACTCCTCCTCCGTGCGCGCGCCGGCGTCCATCGGGCGCACCATGTCCAGGTGCAGCTGACGCACGTTGTAGCGCTCAATGAGCTCAGGGAAGCTGTCCACTGAGGCGTAGTTCGAGCCCACCACGCACATGTTCACGGTGACGCGCTCGCCGCGCGCCTGAAGCGCCTCCATCGTGCGCAAGATGCGCCCGAAGGAGCCCAGCTTACGCGTGGTTCCCTCATGGGAATCACACGTGGCCCCCTGGATGCTGATGCGCCACGTGAAGTAGCCGCCCGAGCTCGCCAGTGACAGGGCGCTGGCCGCCCGCGCGCGCGGCGACAGCGCCAGCACCTCATCCAGGAACGCGGCCCGCGCTGTCTTCACGCCGTTCGTGAACAGCACCACCTCCTCAAAGCCGAGCGCCACCGCGTGCGCCACCACCGCCTTGAAGCTCGGCTGCAGTGTGGGCTCGCCGCCGAGCAGCGTCAGCTTGCGGTGCCCCTTGGCGAAGGCCTCGTTCAGCCGCTCCAAAATGGGAGCCTCCGGGAGCGGGCGCGCGCGCCCCAGCGCCGTCTCTTGGCCAGAGACGCAGAAGACGCAACGGTTGTTGCACATGTGGCCGAGCTGGATCTCGACCTGCGTCTTCGGCTCCATCCACCAAGCTTAGCGTTTTTCCTTGGGGTTTGGCAGTGCGCCACGCGGCGCCGCCCAAGGCTCAGCTAAGCGCTGCTCAGCGCCGCGCGCCGCAGCCGTGGGGAGCGCTACATCGCGGTGCCGTCTAACCCCCCCCATTAAAACCAAGCTCCGCGGCCTCAAGGTCACGCGGCGCCTCAGCACCGCACGTCACCCAGGCTCACCCGAGCTGCCGCGTGCTCTTCACGCCGGGGACCAAGCCGGCCATCAGCGCCTTCAGCTGATCTGCGTCCAGCACGCGACTCGAGAGCACGGTGCCCTCTTGGTCACTGACGAACACTCGTACGCTGCCCTGCTGAAACGACGTGATCACGATGAAGGGCACGGTGGACCCCGCCGCGCGCGCGGTCGCCAGCACCTGAAGCCCGCTCGGCGCGGGCAAGCGCGCGTGGGTGAGGACTAAATCGTAGCCGCCGCGCGCCAACGCCAACTGGAGCTCAAGGCCCGTCTCCACCTCCACCGAGCGCGCACCGAGCTCACGGATCAGCGGGGCGAGCCACTCGCGCGCCCCCGCGTTGGGCTCCGCCACGAGCACCCGGAGGTGGGGCGTCGGGCGCAGGCCGCTCTCCGGCATGGGGGGTCTACTGGTCATGAGCAGAGCAACGTTAAGCAGCTATCGTGCCAAGCGAGGCCGTGGGTAAGCGCGCGAAATCTCGTGGGGAGCACAGACATGGGGCCGGAGGGGGCTCACGGATGAAACCTGCGGCGCGAGCTAAGGTGGAGGATTTCCATATGGAGTCGTCCAGCGCCCTCCCCCCACCGTGGGCGCCATCGTCTACACTTGAGTCAGCTGAGGCGCTCAGCGCACGAGCTGTGACCAATCAGGCTTCTCGGGTGGCGCGGCGTCCTCGAGATCAATCTGCGCGAGCTGGAGCTTCCCCGCGAGATCCACGTTCACCGCTTGCCAGCGCGTGTAGGACTCAATCACCCAAATCCCGCTCTCGCGCGAGCCATTGCCGCTGGCGCCGTTGCCGCCGAACGGCAGGTGCGCCTCAGCGCCGGTGGTGGAGTTGTTCACGCTGGTCATGCCCGCCTGAATTTCTTCCTTGAAACGTAGCATGGCCTTCGCGTCGCGGGTGTAGATCGCGCTCGACAGCCCGTAGGGCGTGCCGTTGGCGGCCTCAATCGCCTCATCCAAGCCGTCCACCTCCACCAGGTTGACGGTGGGCCCGAAGCACTCCTCCTGCGCGATGCGCATGTTCATCTTCACGTGCTCGAAGATGCGCGGCGTGGCGTAGAGGCCGTGCTGCGCGTCGCCGCTGAAGCCCTCAGGCTCATTGCCTGGGGTGACGCGCCGACCGTCGAGCAGCAAGCTGGCGCCGTCCTCGATGCCGATCGAGCGCTGCGCCACCCAGCGCTCCAAGAAGCGCTCGTTGATGAACGGGCCGTAGTCCACGCCCTCGTTCATAGGATCGCCAATCTTCAGGGCGCTCGCCTTCTTGACCAAGAGCTCCCGCACCTGCGGCAGCACCCGCTTGTCTACGATGATATTGCCGCAGCTGGTGCAGCGCTGCCCCGCGGTGCCGAAGGAGGACCACAGCGCGCCGTCCACCGCCAAGTCCAAATCAGCGTCAGCCAAGATGACGAGCGGGTTCTTGCCGCCGAGCTCAAGGGAGGGGCGCTTCAGGTTGCGGCCGCACACCTCACCCACCAGCCTGCCCACCTCGGTGGAGCCGGTGAACGAGATTTTATCGAGCAGGCCCTCATCCATCATCTCGATCAGGAACTGACCCGCGCCCTGCGCCCCGCCACCGTGCACCACGCTCAGCACCTCGCGCGGCAGCCCCGCGCGGTACCAGAGATCCGCGAACAGCGCGCCGATGCCCGGCGCGTCATCGCTCGGCTTCCACACCGCGCTGTTTCCACATAGGAGCGCCGGCACCAGCTTCCAGCTTGGCACCGCGATGGGGAAGTTGCCCGCGGTGATCACCCCCACGACGCCCACCGGGCGACGGTAGGTGTAGAGCTCTTTGTTCGAGAGCTCGCTCGGCACCGTCTGCCCGTAGAGCCGCCGACCCTCGCTCTGGAAAAAATCGCAGGTGTCGATCGCCTCTTGAACGCTGCCGCGCGCCTCACGAATCGGCTTACCCATCTCTCGGCTCACGAAGCGCGAGAGCGACTCCTTCTCCTCGCGGAGCAGCTGCCCCAGCCGCCCGATCACTTGAGCCCGGGCCGGCGCCGGCGTGCGCGCCCAAGCGCGCTGCGCGGTGCGCGACTTGGCGCAGGCCTCCCGCACCTCTTCCTTCGTGCTGCGCGGCGCCAGCGCCACCACGTCCTCACGCTGCGCGGGGCTCCGGCTCGCGTACGTCTGCGACACGGCGCGCTCCTCCCCGGCGATCACGTTCTGAACGTGCAGGGTGGCGGGGTGGCCGTTGTCTTGCGGGGAGATCTTCATGCGGCCGAGATTGGCCTCCTGTGCTCGGCACCGCAACCCCCCTTGGGGGTGTGCTCCTTCGCCGCGCTCACGACCGTGAATCGCGAGGTGGAGGGGACGCTCACGGCGAGCGTGGCGCTCAAGTCGCGCGCGCACAGCCACCGTGTCACCGCGCTGCCAAGCGCAGCGGGCACGTGCTACGAGCGCGCTATGAAGGCGGTGGTTTTGGGTGCTGGGCGGATGGGCCGTGCGGCTGCGTGGGATCTCGCGCGGCAGCCGGGGGTGACCCACGTGAAGTTGGTGGATCGTGACCCAGACCTGCTCACCCGAGCAGGCAAGGAGCTCGAGCAGCTGCTGCACGGCAGGCCGCGCAGCGTGCGCGTCGCGCGCATCGAAGGTCAGACGTTCGATCTAGATCAATTGATGACGAGCGGCCCTAGCGCGCTGTGCCCCGTCATCGAGGGTTACTCGGTGGTGCTCTCGTCGGCTGACTACCGCTTCAATGAGGCGGCGACGCTCGCCGCCATCGAGGCGAAGGTGCACCTCTGCGATTTGGGCGGGAACCTGTTCGTCGTCGAGCGGCAGCTCGCCCTGAGTGAGCGCGCGGAGCGCGCTGGCATCACCGTGGTGCCGGACTGTGGTCTGGCGCCGGGCATGGCGGGGCTGATCGGAGCGCTCGGCGTCTCGCGCTTCGATTCCGTGGAGAAGCTCGAGCTGCGCGTCGGTGGGCTGCCGGCGCACCCGAAGCCGCCGCTGAACTACAAACTGGTGTTCTCGGTGCGCGGGCTCATCAACGAGTACCTGGAGCCGGCTGAGGTGCTCATCGACGGCAAGCCCACGCGCGTGCCGTCGCTCACCGACGTGGAGCGCATCACCTTCCCGGCGCCCTACGGCGAGCTCGAGGCGTTCAACACCTCGGGCGGCTCCTCCACCCTGCCCCGCACCCTGCGCGGCAAGGTCAGAAACCTTGACTATAAGACCATCCGCTACCCGGGGCACTGCGCGGCCTTCGCAGGGATGCACGCGATTGGCCTGCTCTCGGATGAGCCGTTTCAAGGGGTGAAGCCGCGCCCGCTGGTGGAGGCGCTGCTCGAAGCGAGCCTGAACGACGACGACACGGACGTGGTGCTGGTGCGGGTGTCGCTCGATGGCCTCCTGAACGGCGAGCGGCGGAGGCTGAGCTACGAGATCATCGACTTGCACGACGCGGTCACCGGGCATTCAGCGATGGCGCGCACCACCGCCTACCCCGCGGCGGCCGTCGCTTACATGCTCGCCGCCGGCGCCGTCGAAGCGCGCGGCGTGCTCCCAGGCGAGCTCTGCGTACCGTTGGATCCGTTCCTCAGCGCCGTGCGCGCCCGAGGGATCGAGGTGAAGGAGCGTTGGGAGTGAAGCGCGGTGCAGCGTTTGTAGCGCTCTCGTGGCTTCTTTTTTTGGGGGTTGGGTGCGCTGGGGCGGCGCCGCCCGCGGCATCGCACCCCGGGGCACCCCCGGGCGAGCCGGCACCGAGCCCCACGGGGGGCAGCGCCGCGGCCGAGGGCGCCCAGGCCGGCCTCGCCGTGACCCCCGAAGAAATCCGCGCGGAATCGAGCGAGCCCGCACCGCTGCCCCCACCCGCTGCGGTGAGCTGCCCTGATGAAATGACGGCGGTCACGCGCTTCAAGGGGGCCTACTGCATCGATCGCTATGAGGCCTCCTTGGTGTACGTCAGCGACGAGGCGCGCGTGTGGCCCCACAACGACCTGATCGACGGCCGCGAGCGCGAGCTGCGCGCGGTGAGCGTCGCCGGGCGCAGGCCGCAGGGCTACATCAGCGGAAAGCAGGCACAGGCGGTGTGCGCGGCCTCCGGCAAGCGCCTGTGCGCCATCGATGAGTGGGCGACGGCGTGCCGCGGGCCGCAGCGCACCAAATATCCTTATGGGAACACACGCAAGCCCAACGTGTGCAATGACCGCTTCAAGGTGCTGGACAACCACCCCGTGCCGCGCCTCTTCAAGCAACACAGCGCGCCTGGAGATGATCCGGTGCTGATGTGGCACCCGAAGTTCATGAACGACCGGCGCTTGCTCTTGATGGACCACACCACGGCGCCGACCGGCAGCTTCGAAGGCTGCGTGAACGACTACGGGGTGTACGACATGGTGGGGAACCTCCACGAGTGGGTGGCCGACCTAGACGGCACCTTCATGGGCGGCTTCTTCATGGACACCTACCAAAACGGCGAAGGCTGCGAGTACCGCACCATCGGCCATGGCTTCGACTACCACGACTACAGCACCGGCTTTCGCTGCTGTAAGGACGCTAGCTGGGGCGACGCCCAGGGCGCGTCGTGAGGCTTCACCCGGTGACGGCAGCGAGCGCCACGCAGCGCCGCGCGACGTGAGCCAACCCCCCCGATCCCCCCCTCGAGGCGCCCCTCAGGGCTGGTCCAAGTCGCTCGCTTGGTGGCGCTCGGCGACGCCCCCGCCGCTCCAGGTGTCGTTGACGCGGCGGCCGCGACGCACGGCGGGGCGCGCGGCGATGGCCTCCGCCCAGCGGATGACGTTCGTGTACTCGTGCGCGGAGAGGAACTCCGCGGCGTTGTAGATGACGCCCTTCACCAGCCCGCCGTACCAAGGCCAGCAGGCGATGTCCGCGATGGAGTACTCACCCGCCAGGTACTCATGCTCTGCCAGGCGCTGATTCAGTACGTCTAGCTGACGCTTCACCTCCATGGCGAAGCGGTTGATGGGGTACTCCAGCTTGACGGGCGCGTAGTTGTAGAAATGCCCGAAGCCGCCGCCCAGCATCGGCGCTGAGCCCATCTGCCAGAACAGCCACGAGAGCGCCTCTGTACGGGCTGCGCCGGCGGGCAGGAAGGCGCCGAATTTTTCCGCAAGGTAAAGCAAGATGGCGCCCGACTCGAACACCCGCTGCGGCTTGTCAGCGCTCCTGTCTAGCAACGCCGGGATCTTCGAGTTCGGGTTCAGCTCGACGAAGCCGCTGCCGAACTGATCGCCGCTCAAGATCTGGATTGGCCAGGCGTCATACTCCGCGCCGGTGTGCCCCGCGTGGAGCAGCTCCTCCAGCAGGATGGTCACCTTCTGCCCGTTGGGCGTGGCCAGCGAGTAGAGCTGGAGCGGGTGCTCCCCCACCGGCAGCTCAGCCTCACGCGTGGCCCCCGCGATGGGCCGGTTGATGTTCGAGAAGTTCCCACCGCTCGCCTTGTCCCAGGTCCACACCTGGGGCGGCGTGTATTCATCCGTCATTCGAGGCACCTCCTACGCTTGCGGCGCATGCATGGAGCCGGTGAGGCTCAAGCGCCAGGCCTGAAGGTACACCAGTTTGAGGTGCGCCACCCGTCGGCTTTGAGCGGCGTGGGCGGTAGCGCTCGAGCGCGCCAGGGATGGGGCTCAGACGCCGGCGCGCAACGTGGCGAGGGCGGCTTGGTCGCCTGTGCCCTGACGAATGCCGAGCACCGCGATCACGAGGCCGCGAGAGACACTTTGCTCGGGTGTCCAGTAGTCGTAGCTCTCGCCGCCTGGGTCTCCGCCCTCACCTGTGATCGCGTGCGCGATGCACTGGCCTATCTCGTAGTACCAGAAGAAGTTGTCCTTGTCGGACTGGGGGCGGAGGTCTTCATCCCACACGTTGAGTTGCCGCGTAGGATCGAAGCCCTGCTTGACGGCGGTGACGTTCGCTTCACTGGGATCGTCGAGCCACGCCGCGCCCCGCGCGATCTGCGCCTCCACCGGCGCGCCATCGGCGTGGGGCTCGCTGTCCCAGAACCCGCAGTTCTCCTCCCTACCCGCGGCGTTCGCCATCGCGACGGGGAACCCCACTTGCGCGAACGCGACCAAGGCCGCGACGCCCAGCCGACGGTCACGCTGCGCGAGCGCGAACCCCCACGCCTCAAGGCGCTGGAGCAGCTCGCTCTCCGCCATGAACCAGGCCGCGGGCTCCAACATTTGGTACCCCGCCAGATCGTCAGGCAACCTACTCAGCTCCGCGCGCACTTCGTCACGCCAGGATGGGTTCGTCATTGGTGTGGCTAGCCCTGCCTCAGGCGCTCATAGCGCTCTTCGTCAAAGGCCTTGCGAAAGATGTCCGAATCGCCGAGGGCCTCGAGCACTCCGGGGTCAAGCTTGGCAGCCTCGCGGAGCGATGACTCCGCGAGGCCCGGATCGCCTATGAGCGCCGCCGCCTCAGCGCGCTTGAACCAAAAGAACGGGTTGCCAGGCGCGACTTCACACGCGCGTGAAAGCGCATCAAGGCTACCTGGTAAATCCTCTCGCTGGCGCCGGAGGAGGCCAAGGTTGCACCAACCGCTCGCGTGCTCTGGCTCAATCGCCACCAGGCGCTCATAGGCTTCAACTGCGGCGTCCTGCTCGCCTCGGGCCTCGTGCGCAGAGGCTAAGTTAAACCAGCCATCAGGCATACTCGGGAGGAGCTCAATGAGGTGCCTACACGCCTCAATACCCGCGTCAAACTCACCCCGACT
Source organism: uncultured Polyangiaceae bacterium (assembly GCA_964415255.1). Classification (GTDB taxonomy): domain Bacteria; phylum Myxococcota_A; class Polyangia; order Polyangiales; family Polyangiaceae; genus JAHBVY01. The sequence goes on from CAYQAC010000070.1 coordinate 19,583, forward strand.
CATGTGGCATACGCTGCGCAACATCCACGCTGTCGCTGGGTGGCTCATCGTATCTGGATTAGCGAGCAGCTCAGCTGCCTGCCCGAACTCACGAAACCGCAGCGCTTCAAATGCCTTATCGATATCCCGGTGGCTACCGAGGCTCAGGATGATGCGTGGGTCATCCGTGTAGGGTGCAAGCCACGGATCCTCGCGGATCTCATCGATGAGGTGTGGGTCCACCGCCCCAACCGCGTTCAGCGCGCCGGCCAGGCGGTGCACCCGCCCCGCTGCAGCGTAGGCCTGCGCGTCGACCAACTTGGGGAGGCCCCCCACATCAAAGCCCGCCTCTCGCACCCTCGCCAGCGCCTCATCAGCGCGCCCGGATGCGACCAGAGGCCGCACTACGTTCTCCAGCTCATCCACGGGGGCATGGTACCAGAAACGTTGGGGCGCGCCCAGGCAAACTGTAATCAGGCACACCCAGCCCCCCTAGCAAACAGCTGTCACTCCAGGCTCCGTCGAGTGCGCACTCGCTTTGCCTCGCTAGTCGCATCTGGAGGCTCGGCGCCCGCACTGCACGCGTAAATTCGGATTCAGCAACCTTGGTCGCCGTGGTAGGCTGCCCGCTCGAGCGCCTCCTCCCCAAACACAATCCACCTCGCCACAGCCTGGGACTGCCACATGACTCACCTTGGACCGGATTTCAGTCAGCTCACGGACTACGAGGGCTCCGCGGAAGACATCCCTGAGCTGATCGAGAGCTGGGTCAAGGGACCTAAAACCGCCAGGCTCCGCATTGCCACGCAGCTCGCAGAGCGGCTCAATCAGATCGGTGCGTCAAGCCCCGCTACGGCGCCAGCGGTGTCGCTCATGGTAGCCGCACTGGCGCGGTACAACAAACCAGATGCCGCATCGCTAGTTGTACTATTGGGTGAACTGGCCGCCATGGGCGATCATGTCCAGCTCATCACTGGCGGTAGACAGCGCCTCCACGCTGAGGTAGCCTCTGCGCACCCTGACGACCCCCGTCTTCCGTCACGCGACGCGGTGCAGGCGCACGAGCCGCAGCTGGTTCAGCTGCTTGGAGCGCGCGCCGCCCCGGTGCGAGCAGCAGCTGCCTTCGTGCTCGCCTTCATTGACACTGAGACGTCATGCCGCGCGCTCATTGAGCAGCGCACAGTAGAGAAAGATGCCGTAGTGCAGGCTTCGCTCGAACTCGCACTGACGTACCATGAGTGCACCGCCGAGACACCAAAGAGTGACATGCCAATGGCTCAAGTCGCGCGCTCGCTCCGCATGCTCATGCTCACCACGCTACCGGCGACAGCAGAGGCGCTACTTGACACCTTGGCCCTCGCGGAGCAAGAGCCTACCGTGGTGGGCCTGCCTTGGATACAGGGCGACCTAAAAGCAATCGCAACGCAGATTGTCGTGACGATCGCCTGCCGCGACGGCCACATCGAGCTGCTCAAACAGCTAATTGATGACATGGCAGCTCCCATCGCAACCCCGGCTACGAACCTAGACGATTGGCTGAGAATCGGGAGCCCCCAGGACGAGATGCATCAACAAACAACGGCGAATATCGTCAACGCTTTGACCGACGCCGTATTCCAGCATCGCGACCGACGAATCGTACCACACGACCTTTCCAACCAGGAACGCGAGGTACTGCAGCTCCTCACGACGACACGGAACACTTTCGCGGCATACACTGCCCAACGCCCCCTGGCTGAGCGTGGGATTTCGGGGCAACGCGGAATCTGTAGCCTGCTCGCCAAAAGCGCGAGCTTGCCCTTCGACGAAGAGTTCAGAGGTGAGCCTCGCTGGCGGATCCTCAATGAGGTCATCAGCGGAGCCCGCCCCGAGACTGACTGGGAGGCCGCGGTCGCGACACTCAGCCCGGATGAGCGCGTCGATCTGGCGCTGGATGGCTTGGACCTACCTCACCAACTACACCTGCCGTGGCCACGCAGGGCTCAGCCAAACGCGGCGACCTCCAGCGCATCGTTCTACGCTCGCATGCGCGCTTTGGTTGATAGCACTCACATAGACACAACCCAGGATGCCACGGTCTCCAAAGGCAGAGAGTCCATCATCACGTTGCTCGGCGAACAACGACTCGCTCGATGGGCACGAGCGCAGATCCAGAATGGCTCCCCTGGTCGCGCCGCACGACTTCTGGGTCACCTCGATGACGACGCGCTCTGCAGAGATGTGATCCTGGCGCTCGCCTCACATGCGATGGATGGTGAGGATATCGTGATGGGTTTCAACACACTCCCCCTCTCATCGCTCCCAACCATTTTGGATGCGGCCAACCGAGCAGACGACGCGTTCCGCGACTACTTCCGCGTATCAGCGCTCCTTTGCGCTGCGCGCGCACTGGCACGGGGCGAGGCTCTCGAGCCCCCCGTTGTTCGCCAGGTGTTCCAATTCGATCTGGACTCGAGCCTCTGGGGACGCTCGAGAACCTCAGTTGAACATGCCCTGCGTCACCTGCCCGACGAAGACAAGCAGGATGTGCTCCGCGCTGGGCTGAGAACCGGTCGTCCTTGGAGCTTCGCAGACGCGTTCCAATGGGTCGTAAAAATGTGCCCGAGCCGCGCGCTGTTACAGGAGGCGATGCAATGCCTGTTAGGTATTGAACTCACCCTCGATTCCAGATCAGCGCTGACGATAGGGCTGAGCCTGCCATCACTCGATAAAGCTGAGCTCGAAATCCACGCGCGGTGGCTTCTCCAAAACGGCTCCGGTTGGAGAATAGACTGGATCCTCGCGCAACCGTTGGGCGGCGTCACCGCACTAGACGCAATGAAACGAGAGGTGGGCTTGGGATAATGCCTGAAGGCGAGCCGCCTAGAGACCCTGACGCCTTAGCCACCTCCGCCGTACGACCGCCGCCCACGGTCACGGTCAATAATTCTCTGAGCGGACGGTCTGCCCGTCCACTCATACTCTACTGTCGCCCCATGCCTGTCGGCGAACTCCTGCATCCGCTGTTCACAACGACTACACGGGGACAATTCCCCCACGATGTGGAGGTGTCCTCCTCGCAACTCCTCATCACTTCTTGTTGACTCCAAATGACGAATGATCTGAGCCTCGGTGTCCGATGTCCGGTGTAAGAGAACGCCATTCTCATCTCTCGCAGTCAGATTCGCCCATGGTATAATGCCCTCTCGCGCATTGTACTCCCTAGAGTGGTTGCCCTGCTCGCTGTTGTACGATGACGTAAACAAACCGAGCTCGCTAGGCGGACTGCCCTCGGGCTGCGGCGTGAACGTCGCTCTCGCCCTATGCACGAGCCCCAAGGGATCGACGCTATCCACGGGGTTATCACAATAGATATACAGGTTCGGATCCGGCAACCCACCTGCTGGGTCCTGTGAGATGTATCTGCCTGTCTCTGGGTCGTAGTACCGATATCGGTTATAGTGAAGCCCAGTCTCAGTATCGTGATACTGCCCGCGAAACCGTATTGGCGTCGCTTCGGCGCTCACTTCATCGACCTTACCCCAGACACTCCGATGGACCCGCGCTACGATCGAGCCTTGCGCGTCGATGAGGTGCTCGGGGGTCCCGATGGGATCGTTCACGAAGTACTGCACGCCAGTGTCTGAGGTCATCTGCCCATGCTGTTTCGACACCTCACGCTGGGCGAGCGGGAAGCCCTCCGCTTCGTCGTAGTAGTAACTTCGCTCTGAGATGATCGGATCACCATCCTGGACCGCACTCTCACGGATCTCCTGAATCAGCAGGTCCTTGTCCCAAAGGTATCGAGTTTGGGACACCACCTTGACGCCGCCGTCCTCCGCGCGATCGAGCACGCGCTTTCCCACTCGCCGGGCAAACGGATCATAGGAGAACTCAACCCGACTGCCATCGGGCAGGTCGACGCCCTTCAGTAGTCCTCGGCCATTCCAGTCGTACTTTGACACACTAATCTGACCTTCTGCACTCATCGATCTTTTCGCGATGAGTCTCCCGCCCAGATCCCACTCATAGGTTGTGCCTTGACGCTGCTTCAGGATGTTCCCACCCTCGTAGCGGCGCGCCGCACCTGCCTCGTGAACGTTGCTTGTCGCGTCATAGGCAAACGCCTCTCGAGTACCGGTTGACGCACGAGCCTCAGTCAGCCTCGATCTCAGATCGTATTGATAAACGAGGTCCCCGAAATCCTGATCATAGCGTCGATTGATGCGCTCGCCGCTCTCTGCATACTCGAAAATCTTCCGTGCGATCGGTGTCCTTCCCTGAACGCCAACCCATTCCGGATGAGCCGCGAGATCTGCCCGCTTCGGTCCACCGGGGCCCTCCACCGTTCGCGAAAGATAGCCACCAAGTGTGCCATACTCGCTTACTTGAATCAGGCCTTCGCCAAACGAGCGTCGTACTTCACGCGACAGCGAGTCCCACCCAAAGTCGATCTGATGCCCATCATTGAGTTCCGAGCGAACCGCGCGACCGCGCACATCCCGCTCGCTGACATGCATCAGCCCAGTTGACGTCCCAAGAAACACCCGCTCCCGCGCAAGGTCATACCGATGCTCTACCTCATCGACGATCCCGTCAAGACTACGCTGCTCCCTGGTAAGCAACCCCGCCGCATCATATTCGAACTTATACTGCCCTGAGCTGTTTTCGGCGTTGCTCAGACGGCTACGAGCATCGTACTCGAACCGGATGACTTCTCCATCTGAATACTCGACCGCAGTAATCCTCCCGAGGAGGTCGCGCTCGTAGATCGTTCGGTCACCAGAATGATCGACTACCTCGACTAGCCGATTCCTCAAATCGTACTTGTACCCCATCTGACGACCATCGAAACTCGTTACCTCGATGACTTGTCCCTCAGCATCTAGCCTGAGCTTCCGACCCTCTCCGCGCTCGTTTAGGATCTCGACCAGACGAGCCTCGCGGCTATATCGGTACTCCATGACGGAGTTATCTGGCGCGATAACGCGCACAGCCTTGCGCAACAAGTACTCGGCACGCCACATCTCACCGCTCGGCTCGATCGCCTGGACCAAATCACCGGCTTGATTATAGGACCGCCGCGCAACAGCACCGTTTGGGTAGTAAATGGCGATAACTTTGCCCGCATCATCGTAGACGAATCGGGTCTCATGCCCAAGCGGGTTGACCTGAGCGATGCACCGCCCCCAGTAGTCATACCGGAAGTTCCATTCGCTCCCGTCGGCCTCCAACTGACGAACCTTGTTGCCCATCACGTCGTAAACATATCGCGTCAGGTCACCCTTTGGGCCCACCTGACTCAACACGTTACCTTGCGCATCGTAGGCCCGCAGGAACATGTCTCCGTTACCGCGAACCAGCTCGGTCACGTTTCCATTGCGGTCGTATTGCGCCCTGAAGAACACTCCCAGCGCGTCACTAGCCTGGACAGGATTCCCCATCCTATCGCGACTGATCTCCTGAACATTCCCGAGCGCGTCGATCTCGCGAACCACTCGGCCCTGAGCATCTCTCTCCCAATACGTCACGGCATTGAGAGCATCCTCGTGGCGGATGATGTTGCCATCATCATCAAACACCCGGCTGACCGTCGCGCCATTGATTGTACCTTGATCGACACTTCCGAGTCTATTGCCGAATGCTCGCCGGACAGTCACTGAGTTCGCGACCTCCCTGTACCCATCATCGGCATATAGCACAACATGGTGATGAACTCCTTTGGGTGCGGCTCCATTGCGGCGAGCTGAGGCACGGGAAATTTAGCTAGTTCGTG
>CAYQAC010000071.1:0-19848 GCA_964415255.1 uncultured Polyangiaceae bacterium
CTTCAGCGCGATCACGAGCAAGGAGGTGCCGATCGCCTCCTTCACGCCGAGGCCCCCCAAGACGATCAGCGCCGGCACCACCAAGAAGCCGCCGCCCGCGCCCACGAGCCCCGTCACTGCGCCCACCACGAGCCCCTCCACCGGGATCCACCACGCCGAGCGGCGCCTCGCCCCGCCCGCCTCCTCGCCGCGCTCACGCCGCGCCAGCATCGCCAGCGCGGTGGCGAGCAGCATCACCCCGAACAGCGCGAGGATCACCGCGCCGGGCAAGTAGGCCGCGACGCGACCTCCCCCGTAGGCCCCCACCATGCTGGCGGCACCGAAGCCGAGCCCCACGCGCCAGCGGATGCGCCCAGCGCGCCCGTGCTGCACGGCGCCCGCCGCGCTCGTGATCGCCACCACGATCAAGCTGGTGGCCACCGCCTGCTTGGCGCCGAGCCCCATCACGTACACCAGGATGGGCACCGCCAAGATGGAGCCGCCGCCGCCGAGCATCCCGAGCAAGAGCCCCACCGCCACCGCCAACAACATCCCAAACGCCATCATCGTCGCACCTCAGCGCTGGCCTCAGCGAGCGCCGTGCCAAACCCCCCAAACCCCACGCAGAGCCCACAAAATGCGCACTCCTAGCGATAGAGGCAGGCAAGCTAGCGTGCTCCACTGCGACCGACGATGAAACATATTGCAACATGGATTGCGACATCATGCAACAACGTCTCACGCCCACGAGCAGCGTCGAGCCACCCCACGCCGCGAGTTACCGCGAGAAGCCGCGCGGATCGCGGCGCGCCGCGCCTGGCACGCGGCTTGCGATAGGCGTGACTGAAGCCGCGCCGAGGGCGCCCACCAGGAGGATCTGATGCTGCTACGCCAACTCTACGATCAAGAGAGCTCAACCTACACCTACCTCATCGCCGACGAAGCGACGCGCGAGGCCGCGCTGATCGATCCGGTGAAGGAGCAGGTGGCGCGCGACCTGAAGCTCATCCAGGAGCTCGGGCTCAAGCTCGTCTACTCCATCGACACCCACGTGCACGCCGATCACATCACCGGCAGCGGCGACTTGGTCACGCAGACCGGCGCTGAGAGCGTGGCGGCGCACGGCGGCGCGCCCTGCGCCACGCGCCACGTAGGGCAAGGCGACGTGCTGCCGCTCGGCTCGCTGCGGATCGAGGTGCTGAGCACCCCGGGGCACACCGATGACAGCCTGAGTTACCGCGTGGGTAACGCGGTGTTCACCGGGGACGCGCTCTTGATCCGCGGCTGCGGCCGCACGGATTTTCAGAACGGCGACCCCCAGGCGCTGTACCGCAGCATCACCGAGGTGCTGTTCACGCTGCCCGGCGACACCGTGGTGTACCCAGGGCACGACTACCGCGGCCTTTCAGTCAGCACCATTGACGAAGAGCGTCAGCACAACCCGCGGCTCAGCGGCAAGACGCAGGATGAGTTCGTTAGCCTCATGACCGAGCTGAAGCTCGCGCCGCCGACGCGCATCAATGAGGCGGTGCCCGCGAACCGCGTTTGCGGGCGGACCATGATGGGCTTTGATGGCGCGCCGAAGGCGAGCTCAGGGTACTTCCAGCTTCAGGCGGAGGCGCTGCTGCGCCAGGCGGCCGCGCCGCGCATCGTGGACGTGCGGGAGCCCCCAGAGTTCACCGGGGAGCTAGGGCACATCACAGGGGCCGAGCTGGTGCCCATGGCGGACGTGCAAGGCGCGGCCCAGGGCTGGCCTAAGGCGGAGCCGCTGGTCCTGGTGTGCCACTCCGGGCGACGCTCGGCGACGGCGGCGGCGCACCTGGTCGCGCTCGGCTTCGAGCAAGTCGCGAACCTCGAGGGCGGGATGCTCGCGTACAATCGCGCCGCCGCCTCAGCCACCCCGGCTTGAGGCCGGCGCTCGGCTCAGGCACCTCGCTTCAGCCGTCAGCGCTCAACCGTCAGTCTCCCAGCTCACTCACTCAGCGCGGCTCACCCGGCCGTCAGTCACCCGCCTCCGCGAGGAGCACCGTTTAGGACATCATGGACATCGCCTTGGATCGCTTCACCCCTGGCTCCGCCGCGCTCGGCGGAGCGCTGATCGGCCTCAGCGCCAGCTTGCTCCTACTCAGCCACGGCCGCGTGGCGGGCATCAGCGGCATCGTGGGCTCGCTCATCAACCCGCGCGCCTCCGATCGCAGCTGGCGGGCGCTGTTCTTGCTGGGGCTGGTTGGCGGTGGCCTCCCGCTGGTCTGGCTGGCGCCTCAAGCCCTGGCCGTGGAGACGAACGTCAGCTGGCCTGTCGTGATCGCGGCGGGGCTGCTGGTCGGCTTCGGCGCGCGCCTCGGCTCCGGCTGCACCAGCGGCCATGGCGTGTGCGGGATCAGCCGGCTGTCACCGCGCTCGCTCGCGGCGACAGGCACCTTCATGGCCACCGCCATGCTCACCACCTTCATCGTTCATCACCTGCTCGGAGGCTTGTCATGAAGCACGTCGCGGCGCTCCTCGCGGGGCTCTTGTTCTCCGTGGGGCTGGCGCTCTCCGGGATGACTCAGCCCGCCAAGGTGGTGGGCTTCCTTGACCTGGCCGGGAGCTGGGACCCAAGCCTCGCCTTCGTGATGCTCGGCGCCATCTTGGTGCACCTCGTGCTGTATCGCCTGATCTTAAGGCGCCCCTCGCCGCTCTACAGCGGACACTTTGAGCTCCCCACGCGGCGCGATCTCGATCGAAAGCTCCTGATTGGTTCAGGGATTTTTGGGGTTGGGTGGGCGCTCGGCGGCTACTGCCCAGGCCCGGCGCTGGTGGCGGTGGGCGGCCTCAGCCTCCAGGCCCTGGTGTTCTCCGTCAGCATGCTGTCAGGGATGCTGCTGTTCACGCGCGTGCGTCAGCGGGACATACTCTCCCCAGCGGAGGCTAGCCTGTAGCTCCCGGCGCCACACCCACGAGCCCCGCTCGCGCGAGTGGGCGTCGAATTCCTCGACACCGTTCAATTGGTACGTGAAGCTGACGCCGCGCTCAAACCTCACAGCCAATCGGCCCCACGTCAGCGAGCCCCTGAGTATGTCTCAACGTCCCGATGTCGCCTCCTTCCTCGCCGCAGAGGAGACACTCCGAGCGCTGCACGCCGACGCGCTCTACGTGCGTCCGCGGAGCGTCGAGACGCCAAGCGGCACCCTCGCGCTCGGCGGCTGGGCGTTCCTCGACGGCGAGCCGGCGCTCATCCTGCCGACGCTCGACATCCTCGTCGTCACCTTCGAGGAGGATGACGAGCTGGTGAGCTACGGACGCGACGCCTCGGTGGTGTTCGACCTGCTCGCGCCGTACCTGACCCTTCACACCGCGCCGCTGGCGCACCTGGCGATTTGCATCCCTGAGGACGACAAGCCCTCACTGCACAGCCGCATCGTCGCGCTCCCCGATCACCGAGGACCTGCCTCGCGCGCAGCGCCAGCGCGTCGCGCGCCCATCGTGCCGGTGCTGAAGGACGGCGCGTGGCCACACCGCGCGCTCATCGCGCATGTCCCGCTCCTCATGCGAGCTGACGCGCCCATCGTTTGCTTCGCAGAGGATCTGCCTGGCGGCTATCAGTTCGTGCCGCGCGAGGGTGCGGATCTTGACCTCCTCTGGCGAGAGGCGTTCGAGAACCTGCGCGCCCACGAAGCCGATTTCACCGTGCTGCCGAGCGGCATCACGGTGACCGCAGGGAGCGAGAAGTCCGCCGAGCGCCTGCTCGATCCGGACTTCCTCCGCGTCCTGCACAAACAATGGGGCCCTGACCTTTTCATCTCAGTCCCGCATCGGGTCGCGCTCTACGCGATCGGGGCGGGCGCCAGCGCTGAGACGCGCGCGCAGTTCGCAGCGCTCGTTCACCACGAGCACGCTCAGGGCCCGGAGGACGGGCACGCGCCTGTGAGTGCGCTCGCGCTCCGCGTCCAGGAGGGGCGCGTGGTGGGCGCGATCACGCTCGACGAGCTCGTGCACACAACATAGCTCAAGGACGGTTGAATGCGCTCCGTGTCCCCGGCGGAGGCCAGCCTGTGGCGCCGCGTCAGGCGCTGTGTTTACCTTGCGGTATGCGCCGCTCCTCAATCGTCAGTTTGACGTTCTTCATGGCCGCGTGTGGCAGCTCCTCTTCTGGCACAGACGCCAAACCGGACGCCAGCGTGCAGCCTGACGCCAGCGCCCAGCCCGACGCGAGCTCAACCACCGACGCCGGCGACGCGAGCCCACCGGTGGACGCTGGGCCCAGCGCGCCCGTGCTCGGCTGCGCCGCACCCGGCACCCCCACGCCCACCAGCCCGCTCGCGGCGATGCCGAGCGCACCGGGGGCCCACATCGCGGCGATCGAGGCGCTCGGCGACGACGAGTGGCTCAAGCTCCCTGAGCCCGCCCCCGATCCGGAGTTCGGCTTGGCGCACGGGCGCGCGTGGGGCGGGCGGGCGTTCGTCTACGCGCCGCGGCTACGCGGGGCGTTGTTCACCGGGGAGGGCAACCACGCGTTCGTGAAGAGCGACGGCTACGCGGGGGACGACCTCTGGTTTTACGACATCCCTCAGAACCGCTGGGTCGCCGTGTACCCAGGGCTCCACCTCGCCAGCTTCAACGAGTGTGTCCGCTCTGGGGGGATCAAGATTGACGCGCATGGGCAGGTCACAAACGGTAACGACCAGCTGATCCCGGTGCACACCCTGATCCACGCGTGGGATTTCCTGAGCTACGACAGCGCGCGCCATCGCTTCGTGTGGCTGGCGGGCAGCGGCCTAGGCCGCTACTTCTTGCCGGGGCTCGATCAGATTGAAGAGGGCGTGGCGCTGCTTGAGCAGCAACGCGACGCGGTCGAAATGACCCCGATGTCGCCCTGGTATTACGACATCGCGTCCAACACCTTCGGCCGCGACCCGCTCACCGCGCAGGTGGACTCCGTCGGCGGCTACTCAGCGTTCACCTACATCCCAGAGCAGGATGTGTACCTGGACGTGGGGGCGAGCGGCGTACGAAGCTTCGATCCAAAGACGCAGGCGTGGACCCGCGTCACCACGCACGGCACCGGGCCCACTGGGTACGACCACGGGGTGGCTTACGACACGCGGCGCCAGCAGCTCTACATGGGCCCCGGCTCAGATGGCGCGATGATGGGCACCTTTGTTTATGACATCGCCACCAGCACCTGGAGCCGCCCGAATCAAGACGGTGGCCCCCAGTCTTTCGGCACCAACCACGCTTCGGCTATCTACGACCCGACGCACGACGTCATCACCCTCTTCCACTACACAGACCGCCTCATCTACACCTACGACCCGAACACGGATCGTTGGTCGTCCTCAGCCATGCCAGCGGAGGTGAGCGTCAGTTATCCTTCCTATCATGCCTTCTACGACCCTGATCTGAATGCCTATTTCGTGTACGTGGCGACGGACAGCGCCACGAACGGCGACATGTGGGCCTATCGTCACCGCCGCTAGAGTGATGAGCCGTGGTTCGGTGCTCCAGCCGCTACAGCCCGTAGCGCTGCAGGCGCCGCCACAGGGTGGAGCGGCTGATGCCAAGGCTCTTGGCGGCGCGCTCCCGGCTGCCGCCGGCGCGCTCCAACGCCTGGAGCAGGTGGCGCGCCTCCTTGGGGAGCTCCGGGGCGCGCGGCGGAGCGCCTAGCGCGGCGCTCAGCCCGTCGTTGAGCGGGACGGCGCCTGGCTCCTCACCACGGAGCTCGGGCGGCAGCTCATCCTCCGTGATGAGCTCCCCCCTGCCCATCACGAAGGCATACTCGATGGCGTTCATCAGCTCGCGCACATTGCCTGGCCAGGGGTAGCGAGTGAGCGCAGCGAGCGCGCCCGGGCTGAGCCCCTTCACCACCCTCGCGCCGCGCGCGCCGAGCTCGGCGATGAAGTGGTGACTCAAGAGCTCAATGTCCCCGGCGCGCTCGCGCAGCGCTGGTAAAAATAGCGGGATCACCCGCAGGCGATACATCAAATCCGCACGGAATCTACCTGCGGCCACCTCCGCCCGCAGCGACTTGTGCGTCGCCGCGAGCACCCTCACATCCACCGGGATGGGATCGCGACCGCCGAGCGGCAGCACCGTGCGCTCTTGCAGCACGCGCAGCAGCTTCGCCTGGATCTCGAGCGGCAGCTCCGCTACCTCATCCAAGAACAGCGTCCCGCCGTGCGCCATCCGCAGGTGCCCCTCGTAGTCACGCACGGCGCCGGTGAACGCCCCGCGTGCGTGACCAAACAGCTCGCTCTCGAGCAGCTGCGCTGGGAGCGCGGCGCAGTTCAGCGCGCGAAACGGCGCCGCGCGGCGGTGAGACTCAGCGTGCAGCGCGGCGGCGACCAGCTCCTTGCCGCTGCCCGTCTCCCCGCGGATGACGACGCTGGAGTCCGCCAAGGCCACCTTGGTGATGTCGGCGAACAGCGCGAGCATGCGTGGATCTTGCGTGCGGATCCCATGAAACGACACCACGCCCTCGCGCGCCATGTCCGCGAGCTCGGGCGTCAGCACCAAGAGCCACCCCTCAACCGGCGCACCGAGCGGCACCGCGCGCACCACCAGCACGCGCGCCTGGCCGTCATCCCCTACCCGGGTGAGGCGACCGGTGCCCGCGCGCCCCGCCGCGAGCGCCTCCGCGATAGGACGGGCCCCTGACTCACCGCAGAGCAGCTTCGACGCCTGCGCGCCGAGCGTGAGCGGGCTGCCCGTCAGCGCCAGCGCCGCCTGGGTCCGCTCCACGATGCGCAGCCGAGCGTCGAGCACCACGGCGGCGCCCGCGGTCTCCGCTAAGGCGGAGAGCAGCAGCGAGCGGGGCGTCAGTCACCCTCACGATCGTACTTCAGTGGATCCAGCTCGCGCAGCGTCGGCATCGCCTCCCGCGCGCTCTCGACCTCACGATCGTACTGCAAGGGGTCGATGTCGAGCAGGGTCGGCTGCGCCGCGCGCGCCTCGGAGAGCGGCGCCCCCAGCTTACGCTGGGACAGGGGCTCCCCTGGCGCGCGGGGCGCGGGCGCCGATGGGGTGGGCGCTGATGCGGTGGGCGGCGCAGCGGGTGGGCGCGCCGCCTTGGCCCCGGAGGCGCGGCGCGGCGCGGGCGGCGACGACAGCTCCCAACCGAAATCGATGGCCAGGGCGTCGAGCGGCTCTTGATTCGACCTCCCGCGGGCCCCTGCGCGCGGAGCCGCCGGGGTGGCACTCGCTGGCGCTGAGCGCGCGGGCGGCGGGGGCTGGGTGGCCGCTCCACCTGGCGCCCTCCCTAGCTGGTTAGGTGCACTGACTGATGAGCGCACGGGCAGCGGCGGTGGCTTACGCGTCGCCACTCACCAGCCTCCCTGGCTGATGAAACCATCCACCCAGCGCGCCCGAGCTGGCGCTGTGCCTACGATTCGCATCCCGCGGGGCAGCTTAGCTGAAGCGCCCGAACGTGGTACCAAAACTGAGCCTCGAGAGCGGAGCGCGCTCAGGGCCTCAAGCGTCGAGGAAGCTCAAGACCAGCGGGTGCAGCACGTGCGGCAGCTCGAACTCCGGCACGTGCCCACAATCATCGAGCACCCGCGACACGGCGCCCGGCAGCGCCTCCTCCACGTGGCGCGCGAACCCGCTCGGGATCAGCACATCGCGGTCGCCCCACACGAACAGCGCGGGCGGCTTGAGGCCTCTCAGCTGCTCCCAGAAGCCGCGCTCCCCAAAGGGGCTATCCAGGTAGATCTGGCGCGCCGCCGAGAACAGCGCGATGCGACCGCGCCGCGTCGCGAACACGCGGGAGAACTCGTCAGCCGCCGCGTCGAACCACGGCGCGGGCACCCGATCGGGCTTGGAGAAGATCTGCTGCATGGCGCTGAAGATCACCCGCCGCGGCACCATCAGCGGCAGCGCGCCGAGCTCGGGTCGCGCCACGCGCACGAGCGGCACCAGCTGACGCAGGCGACGGAAGGCGACCGCTGGGCAGTACAGCGCGAGCTTCTCCACGCGCTCTGGGTAGCGGAGCCCCACCTCGATGGAGATGCGGCCGCCCATTGAGTTACCAATGAAGCTCGCGCGCTCAATGCCGAGCGCATCCAGCAGATCCACCGCCCAGCGCGCGAAGAAGCGCGCGTCGTAGGCCACGAGCGGCTTGTCGCTGTCACCAAAGCCGGGGAGATCCGCCGCGATCACCCGGCGCTTGGCCGCCAGCGGCGGCAAGGACGGCAACATGGAGGCAAGCGTCGCCCCAAGGCCATGGAGCAAGATCACCGGCGGCTCACCCCCGCCCTGCTCCCCCGCCTCCAGGATGAAGGTGTCGATGCCCCCCGCCCTCACCCGCCGCGGGCGCGAGAAGTGCGGCGGGCGCGGCGCCTGGATCAGCGCCTCCAGCTTCAGCGCCAGGGCGATCGAGCCGCGCACCCGGAGGTAGCCCTTGAGCCACAGCTCCACGCCTGAGCGTTGCCCCTCAAGCAGCTCAGCCAAGGTCTGCAGATCCGTGTGCACCTGGGCGTCCGCCGCGCGCGGCCGCCCCGCGCGCCACACCACGCGCCCGCCGCGGCTCTCGATCACCCAGCTTAGCTGCTCGCCCGCCGAGAGCTGAAGCCGCCGCCCCTCATCCTCCGGGAACGGCCAGCGCGCGGCCAGACCCCGGCTGAGCGAGCGCTCGATCCGGCGCTCGAGCTCAAGCGCCTCACGGCTCGCTAGCAGGGGCGGCATCAGGCCTACATAAGGCGCAGCGCACAAACCTCCAAGATTTCGTGCGGCGAAGGCGAGCACAGGCAGCCCAAGTCTCGCTCAGCATGCCCAAGCGCGCGCCCCACATAAGCGCCGATCCACCGCGCGATTAGGTGCTAAAGCCGGCCCTCCCGGGAGACAGTCATGAGCAAGCTCGAAGAAGAAGTGAAGCGGCGGCGCACCTTCGCCATCATCAGCCACCCGGACGCCGGCAAGACCACGCTCACGGAGAAGCTCCTGCTCTTCGGCGGGGCGATCCAGATGGCCGGCGCCGTGAAGGCGCGAGGCGAGCAGCGCCGCGCGCGCTCGGACTGGATGAAGGTGGAGCGCGAGCGCGGGATCTCGGTGACGTCAGCCGCCATGACGTTCGGCTACGCGGGGCGCACCTTCAACCTGCTCGACACGCCAGGCCACGAGGACTTCAGCGAGGACACCTACCGCACCCTCACCGCGGTGGACTCCGCCGTCATGGTGCTCGACGCCGCCAAGGGAATCGAGACCCAAACACGCAAGCTGTTTGAGGTGTGTCGCCTGCGCGACATGCCCATCACCACCTTCATCAACAAGCTCGACCGCGAGGCGCGCGAGGTGATCACCCTGCTGGATGAGGTGGAGCAGGTGCTGCAGCTCGAGGTGACGCCCATCACTTGGCCGATTGGCATGGGGGACCGCTTCGTCGGCTATTACCATATCCCTGCGGATAAAATCGTGCTGATGGACAAGCGCTCGCGCGAGGTGGCGAGCGAGGGCGTGGTGCTAGACGGCCTCGAGCACCCCGAGGCGAGCCGCCTGCTCGACGCGGAGGTGTACCGCACGCTCCGCGAAGAGGTTGAGATGGCGAAGGGCCTGTGCAAGCCCTTCACCGCGGAGGATTACCTCGAGGGAAATCTCACGCCGGTCTACTGCGGCAGCGCCCTGGTGAACTTCGGGGTGCGCGCCCTACTCGACGGCCTGGCGGAGCACGCCCCCAGCCCGCGCCCGCAGCCGACGCTCACCTCTCCGGTCGCCCCCGAGAGCCCCAAGGTGAGCGCCTTCGTCTTCAAGATCCAGGCGAACATGGACCCCAAGCACCGCGACCGCATCGCGTTCGCGCGCCTGTGCTCGGGGCATTTTCAGCGCGGCGTGAAGCTGCGCCACGCGCGCACCGGCAAGGTGATGGCGATCCACAACCCGCTCACCTTCCTCGGTCAAGATCGCGAACTAGCGGAAGAAGCCTGGCCCGGTGACATCCTCGGGATCCCCAACCACGGCAACCTCCGCATCGGCGACACCTTGGCGGAGAGCGATGACGTGGTGTTCACCGGCGTGCCGAGCTTCGCGCCGGAGCTGCTGCAGGCGGTGCGCGCGGAGGACCCGATGCGCAGCAAGCACCTGGGGCGCGCCCTGCTCCAGCTGGCTGAAGAGGGCGCCGCGCGCGTGTTCAAAACGCAGATCGGCGGCAGCTGGATCGTGGGGGTGGTCGGCGCGCTGCAGTTCGACGTACTAGCTGACCGGATCCGCACGGAGTACGAGATCCCCGTGCGCTTCGAGGGCACCAGCCTCCACACCGCGCGCTGGGTGGAGAGCGACGATCCGCTCGAGCTCAAGCGCTTCCTCGACGAGAACCGCGGCGCCGCCGCGGAGGATCACGATGAGGCGCCCGTGTTCCTGGCCCGCAACAGCTGGCACCTGGACACCACCACGGAGGAGTGGCCCAAGATCCGCTTCTTGAAGACCAAGGGCTGAGCGCGCGCTCCCGAGCGCTGCCCGCGCCGGTTCAGCTTCTTTTTTTGGGGGTTGGGGTGCGCTCCTCGGCGACGCGCGTCACTACCAATCAGCCGCGCTGACTGATTGCGTCAGCCACACTCACCAAACGGCGCGCCGCGGCGGCGTGCAGGTTCTCCACCAACTTGCCGTCCACGAGGCACACGTTCTTGCCCTCGGCGAGCGCTGCCTCATAGGCCACGATGACGCGGCGCGCCTCCTCCACGGCGCTAGGATCTGGCGCGAACACCTCGTTGCACGGCTCAATCTGCTTCGGGTGGATCAGGGTCTTGCCGTCGAAGCCGAGCTCAAGGCCCTGCGCGCAGCTCGCTCGGAACCCTGCCTCGTCGTTCAAGTCGAGGTGCACGCCGTCGAGGATGGCGAGGCCATGCGCGCGCGCCGCGAGCAGGCACAGGCTGAGCGAGGTGAGCATCGGGAGCCTGCTCGGTGTGTGGCGCGCGTAGAGGTCCTTGGTCAGATCGCTCGTGCCCATCACAAAACCCATGAGCCGCGGGTGCGCGCTCGCGATGGCCTGCGCGTTCAGCACCCCGAGCGGCGTCTCCAGCATGCACCAGAGGCCCGCGCTCGAGGCCTGGGTGAGGTCAGCGAGCGCCACCACCTGGTCTGGGCGCTCCACCTTGGGGAGCAAGATCCCGTGACACGGCGTCGCCGCGGCGGCGCGCGCGTCCGCCTCCCCCCACGCGGTGTCCAGGCTGTTGACGCGGATCAAGAGCTCGCGCGAGCCGTAGCCGCCCGCCGCCACCGCTTGGCACACGAGCTCGCGCGCCTCCTCCTTCTTGTCCGGCGCCGTCGCGTCCTCAAGGTCGAGGATCAGACCATCTGCTGGGAGGCTCTTCGCCTTCTCCAGCGCGCGGCTGTTTGAGCCGGGCATGTAGAGCACGCTGCGACGGGGGACGATGGGTGAGCTCATAGCGGCGCGACCTAAGCACACTCAACGCGAGCCGTCGACGCATCGCCGCACGAGCCGTAGAGCGAGGTGCCAAACCCCCAAAACCCGATCTCACAACACGCCCCGCGCCTTGGGCGGCGCACCTCAGCCGCAGCTGTAGCGGCGCGCGAACCAGTGCCGGAAGGCTTCCATCCGCTTGGCTTGCTCCTCGGGCGCACGCGACGTGCAGGCATTGGCCTCCGCGCTCTCCTGCGGCGCGCCCCAGCGCCGCTCAGGGCAGTCGTTGGGGTTCCACCCCAGCTCGAGCGCGGTGACGCGACCGAGCGCCTCCGCGAGCGTCAGGCGCTGCTTCGCGCCGTCGCTCCGGGTGTAGCTAAAAGTCAACTCAGCTGACCATTTACGGTGCAGCGCGGTGAGGTGCTCTCGCAGCACGTCGGGCTGAGGCGCGACGCGGATCACCTGCTCCGGGAAGTCGCGCAGCGCGTCCACCCCGACCAAGAGCCGCAGATCACGGCACGGCGTGCTGAGCGCCTCCCACGGCCCGGTGGTTCGGAAGATGGCCTGACCTTCAGGCATCGGGATCATCTCACCGGGGTTGCGGCGCCGGTACTCCTCCGCCAAGTCGATCTCGCGCACGCGTTGACGGAGCTGACGGTGGAGCGCGCGGTGGAGCTCCTTGTACGCCGTCACCGGCGACAGCGGCGATGGATTGATGAGCTGCTCCATCTTGCCGTAAAAGCCTGGCACGTCGAGCGCCGCTTGCTCGGCGCTGTAGTTGCCGTAGCCGCGCGCCAGGGCGATCTGCGCGTTGCTGAGGAGGCTCAGCTCTTGCCGCACCTGACCGGGCACGTCATCTAAAACGATGGGGCGAAACGCCTTGAAGCCGTGCCCCTCGCGGCGACTCACCGCGGAGAACAGGAAGTTGCCGCGCCAGAAGCGCTTGATGTTCAGCGTCTCGTCCGGTTGGGCGTCGACGGCGAGCAGCACGCCCGGGCTGCCCTCCGTCTGCGGGACCCAGCGGACTAAGGTGTAGGTGTGCCCATAAGGATCCGAGTAGACCGCGCCGGGGCGGAGGGCGTCCTTCGTCAGGGGAACTGGGTAAAGGTCTGTTTTGCTGTCCGCGAAATCGGTGCGCAGGCTGCGCGCGGTGATCTCGTTCTTGATGAGGCCGAAGAAGCGCGTGAGCTCGACGCCCGGTGGATCGCGCGGCTCGCTCATGCGGACGAACGGCACCGCGCGGCGCGCGCCTTCCTGCTTGGAGGCACCCCGCGCCGCTCCACCTGCGTCAGCCATGCTGACTGATTCGTCTCGATCGCCAGGCTTCACCGCGCGCTCGCCAAGTTCGTCGGCTTCGTCAGGTGCCGCGGGCTCAATCGCCTCAGCGGGCGCTCTGCGCTCCGCCGGGCCGCGCTGCTTGGCAGCCGCCGCGCGCTCCTTTCGCTCGCTGGGCTCCTCGGCCACGCCTTGATTCGTGGTCCAGTCCGCGCACTTCGGCGCGCCGCTCGGGCTGCCAAACCGGCAGCGGTGGTAGGCGAAGGGGAGCCCGAGCTTCCAGGCGAAGTAGGCGCGGAAAAAATGCGGGGCGTCGGCGCAGTCTGGCGTCATGCGCACGGCGTTCTCGCCCGCCTCACGATCTTCCCCGAGCCCCAGGTGATTAAACAGGAGGTTACGCTCGCGCTCGCGCGTCACGCTGTGAAAGCCGCGCCAGGTGGTCGCCTCCGGCGCGTCGAACAGCACGCTGATCCACGCGGAGTAGAGGTTCTCGGTGTCGCGGTCCCAACCGCGCACCGCGCGCCACAGCTCGCCGTCACCGCGCTCGCTCGGCGCGCTGCGCCCCCCCACGTTGAAGCGACGACAGGCCACCGCCCCGCCCTCGCGCGTCAGCGTGACGCGGTAGCGCCCCTCGGGCAGCTCCGCCTCCGTCCACCAGAACCACGGTGGGCCGCCGCCATGGCGCAGCTCAGCGCGACCGCTCTTGAGCTGCTCGCCGCGTGCGTCTTGGAGCTCCAGCGCCGCGCCTGGTACGTCCACCTCACTGACCGTCAGGATACGGAACGACTCGCCAGCGCGCGGGCGCTCGGGTGAGAGCAGCCAGGCGCTGCCAGAGCCAGGCAGCGCGCCGCTTGAGCAAGCCGCGTCCCCCAAGTCGCCGGCCAGCACCTCGGGCGAGAAGCGACGTGAGAGCTTGCGCCGCGCGTAGCTGAGGAAGGGCTCACCGAGGCTTGTATGATCGGCGATGGTCTGCTGGGCGAGCGCCACGTCGCCCGTGGCGAGCCCAAGCTCCAAGCTGCGGTAAGCCAGCTCACGGCGCGCGGTGGGGGCCGCTTGTCGCATGCGGGTGCGGAGCGCCGTCACGCTGTTGCGATCACGACAGTCGAGGCACGTTGCCAGGTAGCGCTCGGCGCGCGCCAGCACCCCCTCCGCGAGCAGGGGGTGCTCTGGGTTACAGGAGGCGACTTGAGGGCCCGTCGCGCCGCCCGGTGAGCTGATGGCCGGCACGCAAGGCGCGAGCAGCGCGTCGTGACGCTGACGCAGCTCAGCGGCGCGCGGGTGGTTCGGCTCCGCGCGGAGCCGCTCCGCGATCCCCTCCGGGGTGTCTTCGGAGGGGGCAGCGGCGGTCGAGCTGGGGCGGTAGATGGCAGGGTCGAGCGCCTCCTCGTCAGCCTCCACGGAGCTCGGGGCCGCGTCGAGGTCCGGCGCCTGGTTGCTGCTCGCGGGGCTCGGGCCCGTGGAATGAGCCTCACGGCACCCTGCCAAACCCCCCCAAAAAACTAGGACCGAAGCGAGGGCCACCCAGCGAGCGACAGCGGGGGAAGATGGAAGGGATAGCCAGCGCCCCCCGAGCGATGCTACGGCTTGGCCATGGAGCCACGCCCTGAACCTCAAGTCATCTCGGCCAGCCATCGCTCACCGCGTCAGGTGGGCCTCGCCTTGTCGCTGCTGCTGGCAGCCGGCTTGATCGCGTTCCCGCTCGTCACCTCGAGCGGCGCTGAGGCGAAGAGCGCCCAGGTGGTCCTGGCGGCTGACGCCTTGGATGGTGTCGCAGAGCAGGCGGGCGAGGTGGTAGGCAACGCGGCCATCCCGCTGGAGTCGCCTGACGGTGACTGCTTCGAGTGGAAGTACCCGAACAAGCCCGAGTGCGGCGCGCTGGCAGGGAAGACGGAGTGCAAGGCGGAGCCCTCCATCAAGTCGCTAGAGAAGGATGAGGCCAAGCGCAAGGCCTGCGCCCCAGAAGAGGGCGCGGAGTGCTTCTGCGGCGATGATGATGATGACGATGACGACGACGACGACGACGACGACGATTGATCGTCGCCGCTAGTCCTCCGGGCTGACGAGCCGAGGCGCCGCCGGGCCACCCAGCTCATCAAGGTAGCTGACGAAGTGGCCCGCGGCCGTTGGGTCGCAGGCCCGCGCATCAGGGCAGCTCGCGCCCGGAGCACAGGGTGCGCGCGTTGCCGGTGCTTGCCTCGGGCGCCATCGGCCCCAGGCCGCCGTACTCGCTGCGCAGCTCCTGGCTCAGCTGGCGCGTCTGGATGATGCGCTTCAGCACCTCCGCGCCGAGCGTCGGGGTGCGCTCGTAGGTGGTGTAGTCCACCGAGTAGAGCCCGAAGCGCGGGCCGAAGCCCTCAGCCCACTCGAAGTTATCCGTCAGGCTCCAGTAGTAGTAGCCGCGCACGTCTGCGCCCACCCCCAGCTGCGCGCGCTCAATCTGCTCCAGGGCGCGCACGATGTTCGCCGCGCGGCGCTCACCCACGCTCGTGGCGATACCCGACTCTGACACCACGAGCGGCAGCCCCGGGTAGCGCTCAGTGAACGCGGCCAGCACCTTGTAGAGCCCCTCCGGGGAGTACTCATACTGCATCTCTGGGACGCACCAGGTGGGGTCTTGTGGGAGCAAGCAGGCGCCGCCATCGAAGCTGCCGAAGCAGGGCGTGAGGCTGAGCGGCGCAGGTATTAGCCCGTCCCCCCGGACGCCCGAGCGGAAGTAGTACTGCACCCCGAGCCAATCGAGCGTGCCCTTCCAGCTCGGCTGCGGCTCCTCAGGGGTGCCGTCTAGATCGGCGTCGAACACGCCGCTTCGGAGCGCGTCCACCAAGAGGTAGTGGAACACGTAGTCGAGGCGAGCGGCGGCGCTCACGTCCACGGGCAAATCGCTCACTTGGTTGTCGCGCGCTGGTGTCCAGTCAGCGACGCTCAAGGTGAGGCCGACGCTCGCGGCGACGCCGTCCCCGTCTGCGTCGATGGTGTCATGCTCCTTGATGGCGTGATACATCGCCGCGTGGCCGCTCACGAAGTCGCGCACCACCGGGATGAAGGCCGTGAGCAGGCTGAGGATCTTTGATTTGCCAGGTGGGAACATGCCGATCCCCTGGGCCGCCAGCAGGTAGTTCACCGGCTCGTTCAGCGTCGCCCAGTCGTCCACGCGGTCGCCGAAGCGCGCAGCGAGCAGCGCCGCGTGCTGCCGCATCTCCTCGACCACGAGCGGCCCGCCCTCCGGGTGACCCACGCCGCACAGGTTCTCGCTGGTGGGGCCGTTCGCGCAGCCGGTGTCACGCGGATCGTCGATCCACACCGGGTTGCTGAAGTGGTGCAGGGTGACGTTCGGCTTGATGCCCGCGGCGAGCAGGGCGTCAATGAAGCGCGAGTAGTGGTCGAGCGCCTCCTCGTCAATTTGGTCGCGCACCGGCTCAATGCGCGCCCAGCTCATGCTGAAGCGGTAGCTGTCGAGGCCCATGGCCACCATCAGCTGGATGTCCTCCATCGCCATGCTGTAGCCGCGCGACGCCTCCCCCACCGCCGCGGCGCCCTTGCCGAGCCCCTCCTCACGATCGGTGAAGAACCACCAGTCTGTGCGCTGGTTCTGATCTTCGATTTGAGTGTCGGCGCTCGCCGCGCCAAATCGGAAGCTGCCCTTACCAGAGGGCGCGCTGAGCGAGCCCAGGGTGCCGAAGCCTGTGGGCGCTGGGTCCTTCGGAGCGGTGTCCTCCGAGCAGCCGCTCGCCGTAACCAGCGCCGCGCTCAGCGACAGGATCCCCAAACCGACACCACGTGACACGCGACTGAACATCGCACTCGCTTACCACGACCCGAGTGAACCGGCAGCACCCCAGGGCACAGCCGTGAAGCGCGGTGCCCAACCCCCAAACCCCCCCGAACAGGAGGGTACGGCGCGCTATCGGGACCTCACGAATCCTCCCGCGGCGCCTGTGACCTCAGCGCACGCTGGCGCGCGTCTCAAGCGCTCCCGCGGCACCTGCGACCTCAGCGCACACTGGCGCGCGTCTCGAGGTCCTCCCAGCGCGCCATCAGGCGCTCCACCTCCGCGGTCGCGGCCGCCAGGCGCATCGTCAGCTCAGGGACCTCCGCGGCGCGGCTCTTGTAGGTCTCTGGATCCGCCACCTCGGCCTTGAGCGCGGCCTCCGCCGTCTCCGCCGCCTCGATCTGGGCGCCCAAGCCGTCCAGCTCCTTGCGCTCCGCGTAGCTGAGCTTCTTCAGCGCGGGCGCCGGGGCGCCTGGCGCTTCAGACAGGTTACCTGACTTTGAGGCGCTCGCTGAGCTGACGGCGCTCGCCGAGCTCGCGGAGCTGGCGCTCGCGGAGCTGACAGCGCCGCGCCCCGCGTTCGTCTGCTTCCCTGTCTTTTGTGACTCCAGGCCCTCCTCAGCGCGGCCCTCCTCCGCACGCCGCTCGCGGCGCAGGCGCTGGTAGGTGGTGTAGCCACCCACGTAGTGGCGCACGACGCGCTCGCCGCCCGGCTCCTCTTCGAACACGAGCAGATCCGTCGCCACCCGATCGAGGAAGTAGCGATCGTGAGTCACCACTAAGGTCACGGCCTTGAGCTCCACCAAGAGCTCTTCAAGGGACGCCAGGGTGGTGATGTCCAAATCGTTGGTCGGCTCATCCAAGATCAGGACGTTGGCCTCACCTAACATCAGCTTGGCCAGCGCCACCCGGGCGCGCTCACCGCCGCTCAGCGCGCCCACCGGCGTACGCTGCCTGTCCGGTGGGAACAGGAGCCGCTCAAGGTAGGAGTAGACGCTCACGCGGTTGCCGTTCCAGTCTACCCAGTCGCTGCCAGGCGCCACGTTCTCGAGCACGCTCTTCTCGTCTTCGAGGCCGCTGCGCGCCTGATCGAAGTACGCGATGCGCGTGTTGTCGCCCACGCGCAGCGTGCCCGCGCTGACCGGCAGCTCCCCCAAGATGGCGCGCACCAGGCTGGTTTTGCCGGCGCCGTTCGGGCCGATGATGCCGAGCCGCATCCCGCGCACGAGCTTCAAGCTGAGGCCTTGCACCAGCGCGCGCCCACCGACCTCCACGGTCACGTCATCCAGATCGATCACGCGGCTGCCGAGGCGCGTGGTGGAGAGCTTCAAGTCAGCCCGACGTTCTTCCTGCGGGGGCCCCGCGTCACGCGCCGTCTCCGCCCGTTCAACGCGCGCCTTCTGCTTCCCACCGCGCGCCTTGGGCTGACGCCGGAGCCACTCAAGCTCGCGCCGCAGCAGGTTCTGACGATTGCTCTCCGCGCGAGCCGTGAGCGCCTGCCGCTCCGCCTTGCCCTCCAAGTAATCGCTGAAGCCGCCGGCGTAGGAGTAGAGCTGCCCTTGATCGAGCTCCACGGTGCGCTCTACCACTCGATCAAGCACGTAGCGATCGTGCGTGATGAGCACGAGCGCGCCGCGATACTGCTCGAGCAGGTAGCGCTCGAGCCACTCGATGGTGTCGGCGTCCAGGTGGTTGGTCGGCTCATCCAAGATGGCCAAGTCAGGCGCTGAGAGCAGCGCCTGCGCGAGCGCCACCCGGCGCCGCTCACCCCCACTCAGCTGACCCATGAGGCCCTCGAGCCGCTCGAGGCCGAGCGCCGACAGCAAGCTCTCGGCCTGGCGCGCCGGCTCCCAACCCCCGAGCCGCTCCACCTCCGAGGCCGCCTCCGCCTGCTCGGTCAGCAGCCCTGTCGAATCACCGCCTGCCTCCAGCGCATGACACGCCGCGTGATAGCGCGCGAGCGCCGCGCCCCAGGGCCCGAGCCCGAGCAGCGCCGCCTGGGTCGCCGTCAGCTCCGGATCAAAGCTCGGCTCCTGCTCCAAGTAGACGAGGCGCGTCTCCCGTCGCTGCGCGACCTGCCCCGCGTCAGGCTCCTCGCGCTGCGCCAAGATGCGGGCGAGCGTGCTCTTGCCCGAGCCGTTATTGCCTACCAGGCCAATCCTCTCACCGCGCCGGATGTGGAGATCCACCCCCGCCAGCACGACCTGCGAACCATACTGCCTGGTGAGGCCCTTAGCGGTGAGGAGCGGCACGCCGCCCTTGTACCTTCCTGCGCGCGCTAGAGCCACCGATCGACGCGCCCTAGAGCCTCGTGTTAGCCTCATGGGAGGCGCACCGCGCGCCCAGCGCAGGAGAACCACCAGATCATGAGCTTGAGAACGCTAAGCGCGCGCAGCGGGGTGCTCCTCGCCGGCCTCACCTTGTTCAGCTGCGAGACCTTCGACCCACCCCCCAAGGTCGAGCTCCACGGCGCGCCCGGTGGCTTCATGACGGACTCGCCGGGCAGCGACATCGTGCTGAGCTTCAATGAAGACTTCGAGCGCGCGAGCCTCAAGCTGCGCGTCGTGCGCGCCGACAAGGCGCTCGACATCGACCCAGAAGGCAAGCTGCCTGACGAGCCCGACTACTGCGGCCCGCAGCGCGCACGCGGTCAGTGTGACAGCGCCGTGCCCGCGCCGTGCTGCACCAACGAGGGCCTGGTGCAGGCCGTCTACTACGACGGCGCGACGGATCGCGCCGAGGGCGGCCAGGTGCAGGTCGACGGTCGCCGCATCGTCATTAAGCCTGACGAGTCGCCGCGCATCGCGGTCCCCTACATGCTCATCATCGAGCCCGGGCTGCGCGATCTTGAGGGCAACGAGTCGCGCGTGCGGCAGAAGGTGGAGTTCGCTTACCGCGCGTTCTTGCCCGGCCCGAGCTCGCTGCCCACCGGGCCTTACTTCTTCCTGTTCGACATCGCGCCGCCGCCTATCCAGCAGCAGCTCCGGCTCTACGCCTGGCTCGACGTGGACCAAGCCTCCGGGGAGTGGGTGGGGCTGTTCACCGACGCGAACCGCACCACGGCGCTGAATAGTCGCCCTGGCTGCCCATCGAACTGCGGCTCAGACGTGTGCCAGCTGTTCCCCGCGCCGAACTGCGTGAAGCCCTCCACCAACATGGGCTCCATCGACGAGTTCCGCGACATGATCCCAATCAAAGATAAGCCCATCGGCTACACCTTCCTCGGCTCTGGCTACACCGCGGATCTGCCTGACGGCACCACCGGCCTCGGCACCCCGGAGTTCCCCATCGACATCACCATCGGCTCTGGCGCCGTGCGCATCACCGCGCTCGATACCGTCATCATTGGGCAGCTCGCACAAGACAGCACCGGGCGCTGGCGCGGCAGCGGCAGCGCCAGCATCCGCCAGGTGCAAATCAACGGCTCCGGCGGGGACCCCACCACCGGCACCTTGAGCTTCATGAGCCTCACCTCGCGCTGCTCTTGCTCGGTGAG
>CAYQAC010000071.1:19858-25187 GCA_964415255.1 uncultured Polyangiaceae bacterium
ATGAGCCTCACCGAGCAAGAGCAGCGCGAGGTGGAGTCCTTCGGCGAGCCCATCTACAAGCCAGGCGAGGTGGATCCGACGGGTCAGTGAAGTGGCGCTCAGCTACTCAGCGCTCACCCAAGGCCTAGCAGGCGAGCGGCTCCCCGCGGCGTTCGTCGACCTGGACGCGTTCGACCGCAACACGGAGCGCGTCTTGAGGGTGCTCGAGCCAGGGCTCACGCTGCGTCCGGCGAGCAAGTCGCTGCGCGTCGTCTCGCTGCTTGAGCGGCTGCTCGCGCACCCAAGCGGGCGGATCCGCGGCGCGATGTGCTTCTCTGCGCGTGAGGTGAGTGAGCTCTCAGCGCGTGGCATCGGTGATCTGCTGCTCGCCTACCCAGCCCATCAGCAGGCTGATCTTGAGCTCTTGGCGGACGTGGCCGCGCGCGGCGTGAAGCTCTGCGTGGTGACCGACTCGGAGGAGGGCGCACAGCGCTTGGGTGAGGCGGCGCGCGCCAAAAGCGCGGTGCTCCCGGTGCTGCTCTGCGTGGACATGAGCCTCATTTTGCTCGGCGGCGCGCTGCACCTCGGGGTGCGGCGCTCGCCGCTGCACGAGCCTGCGCAGGTGGTGGCGCTCGCGCGCGTGGTGGCAGGCACCCCCGGCCTCAGCTTCCAAGGCCTGATGGCGTACGAAGCGCAAGTGGCTGGCCTCGGCGACGCGAGCCCCTTCGCGCGCGCTCAGAACCCCATCAAGGCCGCCCTGCGCCGCGCCTCGATGCGCGAGCTGGGCGCGCGGCGTATGGAAATGGTCGAAGAGCTGACCAAAGCGGGCCTCCCGCCGCGGCTCGTCAACGGCGGCGGCAGCGGCTCCCTCGCCATGACCACCCAGGTCACTGGCGTCACGGAGGTCACCGCCGGCTCCGCCTTCTTGAAGAGCCACCTGTTCGACTACTACCGCGACCCGCACATGAACGAGCTGGAGCCGGCTGCGTTCTTCGCGCTGGAGGTGACGCGCCACCCCGCCAGAGGCTTCGTCACCTGCGCGGGCGGTGGCTACGTCGCCTCAGGCGCGCCGGGGGAAGACAAAGCGCCTCGCCCCCACCTGCCGCGCGGCCTGCGCCTGCTACCTCAGGAGATGGCGGGCGAGGTGCAAACCCCGCTTCAGCTGCCGCGCGGCCTGTCGCTGCCGCTCGGCAGCCCTGTCGTCTTCCGCCACGCCAAGGCGGGCGAGCTCGCGGAGCGCTTCGAGGAGTACCTCTTGTTTCAAGGTGGCAAGCTCACGGGGCGCACTAAGACCTATCGCGGTGAGGGCTGGTGTTTTTTGTAGCGGCTGACACCGTCAGCTAGGCGTACGAAACGTGGCGCAGCACGCGGTGCGGTGCCGTCTAACCCCCCCCAAAAACCAGACGAGGAGCGCCTACACGCTCGCCGCATCCGGGTGCTGGTACACCCACAAGAGGAACGCGTACTCCCGGGCCAGCTCCTTCAGCGCCTCGAACCGGCCGCTCGCGCCGCCGTGCCCCGCGCTCATGTTGGTGTGGAGCAAGAGCAGGTGGTCGTCCGTCTTCAGCTCTCGCAGCTTCGCGACCCATTTGGCGGGCTCCCAGTAGGTCACGCGCGGATCGGAGATCCCAGCGGTGACGAGCAGGTGCGGGTAGGGCTGCGCCGTCACGTTGTCGTAAGGGCTGTAGCGCTGGATGGTGCGGTACGCCTCCACGTCGAGCTCCGGGTTGCCCCACTCGGTGTACTCAGGCGGCGTGAGGGGCAGGCTCGAGTCGAGCATGGTGTTCATCACGTCCACGAAGGGCACCGACGCCACCGCCGCGTGGAAATGGCCTGGCGCGCGGTTGATGACGGCGCCCACCGCCATGCCCCCGGCGGAGCCGCCGCTCAGCGTCACGCGCCCGAGGCTCGTGTAGCCGGCCTCCGCCAGGTGCTCCACCGAGCAGATGATGTCCGTGAAGGTGTTCTCCTTCTTCGTCAGCTTGCCGTCCTCATACCAGGCGCGCCCCATGGTGCTGCCGCCGCGCACGTGGGCGATGGCAAACACGAAGCCGCGCCGGAGCAGGCTGAGCCGGTTGGCGCTGAAATAAGGATCCAGGCTCATCCCGTAGGAGCCGTACACGTAGAGGTAAACCGGTGAGCTCGGCGTGGGCGGTGAGTCCCGGTGGTACACGAGCGAAATCGGGACCTTGACGCCGTCCGCTGCGGTCGCGAAGCGCCGCTCGCTCACGAGCTCGCTCACGTCGTACCCGCTTGGGATCCGCTGCACCTTGAGCGTGGTGAGGCCCTGGCGCCCGATGTCGTAGTCCACCACGCTCGGCGGCGCGACCAAGGATTGGTACTGTAGCCTGACTACATCACGATCGAACGCTGGGTTCTCACCGAAGCTCACCGTGTACACCGGATCCGGGAAGGCGACGCGGTGCTCCGCGCCGCTCGCCACCTCGCGCACGCGCACGTGAGGGAGCCCCGCCTCGCGCTCCAAGATCACCAGGTGCCGCCGCAGCGGGAGCACCGCGCGCAGGTAGCAGGCGTCGCTCGGCTCGATCAGCGGGCGCCAGCTCGCCTCCCCAGGCGCCTGCACGCTGGCCGTGACGATGCGGAAATTGGTGTGGGTGTCGTTGGTGCGGATGATGAGCTGACCTTCATGGTGCTCCACGTCGTACTCGTGCCCAGCGCGGCGCGGCGCCACCACCTGGGGCTCCTCGGTCGGCGCGTGACTGGGGATGAGGCGCACCTCCGAGGTCTGTTTGTCGCTGGTGGCGATCACGATGAAGGCCTCATCCTGCGTCTGCCCGATGCCGAGCCAGAAGGCAGGGTCCTTCTCCTCGTACACCAGCACGTCCGCCTCGCGCGGCGTGCCCAAGCGGTGGCGGAGCACGCGGCTCGGCCGCAGCTGGGCGTCGAGCTCGGCGTAGAACAGCCACTCTCCGTCAGCTGACCAGACGAGCGAGCCCTGGGTGTTCGGGATCCGATCCTCGAGCGGCTCCGCGCCCACGCGCTGGATCCGCACCTCATGACGCTCGGAGCCGGTGAGGTCCAAGCTGTAGGCGAACAGCGCCTGATCCGGGGAGACGCTGAAATCACCTAAATCAAGGTACTCGTGCCCCTCCACCAGCTGGTTCAAGTCGAGCAGCGGCTCCACCTGCTCTGGGGGCGCGGCGTCCGCAGCCAAGGCCGCAGCCAACGAGGCGTCGCCACGCTGGGCGCCACCAGGCAGCTCAGCTGACTTCGTGCCCTCGCCCCCGCTCTCACTGGCGCGCGCGGACGGCGGAGCCGCCCAACGCACCAGCTCTGGGTACTCCCGCCCCTGCCGGTAGCGCGTCTGGTAGTAGTAGCCGCCCTTCAAGAACGGCACCGAGTCATCGTCCTCCGCGACGCGGCCGCGCAGCTCCTCATAGAGCGCCTCGCGCAGCGTCGCCACCGGCGCGAGCGCCTGCTCGAGGTACGCGTTCTCCGCCGTGAGGTAGCTCAAGATCTCAGGAGCCTTCACCTCCGGATAAGCCGCGTCCCGCAGCCACTCGTAGTCGTCCACCCGCTCCTGCCCGTGCACCGTGCGCCGCACCGGCCGCCGCTCCGCGCGCGGAGGGGAGATCTCTGGGAGCAAGGAACGATCGGCTCGCGTCATCCCCCTCCCCTACCACGAGCCCCCCGCTGCTGAGCGAGCAGAACGGGGCGATCGAGGTAAGCCGGCCGGCGCGCGGAGCAAGTCAGGGGATGGCTACCTCACGCGGCCACGCTCACCCGAAGCTTGACCTTCGCCGCATCGAGCTCGTCCTGCAGCACGAGCCGGACGAACTGTGCCTCACCATAGCCCAAGAGCCGCCCCCACTCGGCAGCGCGCTTAACGCTCGGGCGCCTCCGCCCCTGCTCGATGGAGCAGAGGTACGTCCGACTCACCCCCAAACGCTCAGCGAACTGCGCCAGAGAGAGCTCCTCGCCCAGCCGGATCGCACGAATCCACGAACGGAAGGTGAGAGGCTCCGAGAGCCGCTCGAGAAACCGTCGTGCCTCGGCGCTTGGCTGCTTCGTGTTCTTCATCGGGTCCTCCATCAGTATTTGTGAGGCGTCACCTCTTCGACACGCGCGATCTCGAACTCTCCGCTTCGAACTTCGACGTAAATCGCACGCCACTTGGACGACAAGCGGATCGATCGCTCACCCTTTCGATCACCATGGAGCGGCTCATCATGGTAGCCGGGGATCTTACGAACCGCGGCAAGCCCCTCCACAGCCACCGCATCGATCCACGCGAGTAGCGCGAGCACGATGTGTTGTGGAGTCTTGTGGAGATCCTTCTTCGCCCGCTTCGAGAGCTCCACGTGGCGAATCACCATCGAAGAGTGTGTATACCAAGATGGTGCACACCCGTCAAGGCACGACAGCGATCCCCCTCGGAGCCGCGTCAGGCAGAGGCGGTCGCGAGGCCGTGGGCGCGGCGGACGGACTCGGCGCTGTGCGTCTTCACGCCGTAGCTGAGGCGCTTGCTCCGCGCCATGCGCTCAAGCTCGCGCTTGTAGTTGAAGGCACCGAAGCGAAACAACAGCTCATCCCCCCCGGGCAGGCTGCGGAGGGCGCTCGCCGCGCGCCCCGCCAGCTTGAGCACCTCGATCCCTCGGTAGCCGCGCCGCGGCTCGATCTCGAGGCCGGAGACCAGCTCATCGCCTAACAGGTAGCGCGTGGTTTGGTAGAGGAACTCACGGCTCACGGACTCAGGCAAGAGCTTTACCTTGCTCGCCACCTCGTCCAAGATCTTCCTGCCGTAAGGCGGGCACTCCGCGGGCCGCGCTTGGTGCTTCAGCATCTCGCGGTACTGCACCACCTCCGCGTCGAAGTGCTCGGTGAGCAGCGTCTCCTGGATGCCGAGCAAGTGCCCGGCGTAGCGCCACACCAGGTGATGGCTCTCGATGTCCTCATCGCTCAGGCGGACACCCATCCTGAGCAGGCTCTGAACATTCCAATACGAGAACAAAGACAGGGTGATCGCCAAATCTTCCTGGTTGATGGGCGTGTCCCACTCCGCCTTCCAGCGGCCTGAGTCCGCCATCCACTGACGGATGGCCCCGTGGAGCAGCCGCACCCGCACCAAGATCTCGTGCGCGCGGCCGCCCGGCTCGAGCTCCCCGGGCAGCGCCATGCTGAACACCAGGGCCGACGTCTCCTTCAGGCGCCGCGAGATGTCCCCCGGCATCCCCAGGCGCCCGGTGATGGCCGTCACCATCGCCATCTTCTTGAACATGTAGCCGCCCACCAGGCTCCCCGTGAGCAGGCTGAGCTGCTCTATTCCATCTCGTCTTGGGCCGAGCAAACCCCTCGGGCGCCACGCTCCCATTATCCACGCGCAATCATT
>CAYQAC010000072.1:0-7176 GCA_964415255.1 uncultured Polyangiaceae bacterium
CTGCGCCGAACGGCGGACCCGGGCGCTACCAACCTCCAACCCCTCATGAGGCGCCCACGTCCTCACGCGGGGCGAGCCAAGAGGAGCCCGTCGTGGGCACGTTTGACGGCGCGCTTGGCCCTGCTTAAAGTGGCAGGGTCTTGAAGCCCTACTCGCTATGATCTAAGGCGATTGAATCCCTGCAATGCGTTGAACCCGGGAGGCCGATCCACGCCAGGAGCGCTAGGCCCAGAACCACTCACTGGGAAGCCAGATCGGTGTGAGGTGTCACCCACCTAGCTGATGCTAGGGGTTCATTGGTCCTGGATCTGCGAGCGTGGGCTTCAGGGCGCTATGAACGGGCCGGCGAGAGCTGGCCCGTTCGCCTGTAGGGGGGCCCAGCCGCTTTCTTCGTCCGCCGGGCCGCGGGCAGGCTTCCATCACGGCCGCCGGTTGGCTACGGTGGAGGGCCAATGATGGACTGGATGAAGGGTGCGGCGCTCGGGCGCTGGGGTCGACGGCTCAGCGCGCCAGCGCTGTTGGGCGTGGGGCTGTGGCTGCTCGCGCCTGACGTGGGGGCGGCGAAGGTGAAGGGCCAGATCGGGAACTTCATGGAGCTGGAGAATCCAGTGTGGGCGGAGGCAACCCAGGTGAAGAACCGCGGGTACTCCTTCCGTGAGCCGGTGGCGACGGTGCCAGCCAAGTACCGGAAGCTGTTCCCTCACATCCCCAAGGAGCTTTGCGTCGCGCTGCTCGCCAAGTCCGCGCAGAAGCCACCTAAGCCAATCCTCATCCGCGTCGGCGGCGGCCGCACCACGCCGGTGAGCATCGTGGTCCCACCAGGTACTCAGTTCACCTTCCAAAACACGGACCCCTTCGTCCACGAGCTGTACGGCGTTGGGATCAAGACGTTCAACGCCGCCACCACCATCCGCGGCGCGACCCGCGACTGGACGGTGCCGAGCGCTGGCAGCTACGAGGTGCGCGACCGCCGCGCGCCATCGCTCCGGATGTGGATCGTGGCCGAGCCGAACGTCGCCGCCATCGCTTACCCGAACATGAAGGGCGAGTTCTTGCTCGATGCCAAGGAGCCGGGTGAGTACGAGATTCAGGCGTTCTTCGCTGGCAAGAAGCTGGGGCCCGCGACGCCGGTGAGCGTCGGGCCGCGGGACCTGACGATCAAAGATGTCATCAAGGTGGCGCCCGATCCGAAGAAGGAGAAGGCAGCTGACGACAAGGACAAGAAGTAGATGCTGGCCTCACGATTTTGGTACGTGGTCCTGGCGTTGGTCTTAGGCGCCAGCCTGTTCGTCTTGCAGCTCGCCACCAGCATGTATAACCGCGCCGGGCTGCGCGCGATGGACGAGGGCCTGAGCTCAGACTCCCAGGTCGTCAGCTGGTACCTGCGCAACGACGCCCGTGAGCGGTCAGCGCAGCTGATTAAGTTCGCCCTGAACCAGGACATCGCCAAGGACCTCCAGAAGGCCAGCGGCTCCGAAGACAAGGTACCTGACGACGTGCGCGCGCGGGTGCTCGCGGCGCTGAAGAAGGTCAACCAGGAGATCCCCGAGGAGGAGGCCTTCGACGCGGTGTTCGCGGTGGACCAGCACGGGCGCGTGGTGGCGCACCTCGGCTACGACCAAGCCAGCGGGATGTCGGATTTTGAGCTGGGCGGCTACCCGGTGGTGGCGGACGCGCTGCACGGCTACGTGCGTGACGACACGCTCCAGCTCGACCGGCTCTACCGCGTGGTGGCGCGCCCCGTGGAGTTTGACTTGGGTTCGCTGCCAGCGGGCGCGGTGGTGGGCGCGCGGGTGGTGGACCAGCGCTTCGCGCGGGTGCTCTCGCAGCGCACGGGGGCCGCGGTGGCCTTCTACATGGACGGCGCGAGCACCGTGTCCGCCGCGCCGGAGGGGTTCGACCGGACCCAGCTCGATCAGATCAACAGCGATCTGGCCGGGCTGGCTGAGGATGAGAGCTACGAGAAGCTCGGGCGCAGCTCGGCGCGCATGATCGGCGGCAACGTGCGGGTGGTGTACTCGCTGCTCCCAGGTGAGGCGGGCCAGCTCGGCGCCGGCTACGTGGTGGGGCGGCTGCCCGCTCAGGTCGGCTCACCGCTCGACTTCTTCCGTCAGGCTGATGACAAGGACAAGGCCCAGGTGAGCCTGGTCTTGGTGGTCGGGGTCGCGCTCGGCGCGGCCTTGCTCGGGCTGCTGTTCTCGTTCTTTGAGCACACTCAGCCCATCAGCGTGTTTCGTAAGGAGAGCGTACGGCTCGCCAAGGGCGAGGTCGATCAGCTCACGCCCTCCAAGTTCCGCGGGGTGTTCCGCAAGATCGCCTCGGACGTCAACGACGGGGTGGACGCGCTGGTGGCCAAGGGCGGCGGCTCACCGAGGGGCGCGGCCGATCTGGGGAAGGTGTTGGGGGACATCCCTGACCAGCCAGTGATGAGTGCGTTCAGTTTCCCCGGGGATACGTCGGCCGCGGTGCCCGCCTCAGACCCAGCGCCTGAGCAGCGCTCGCTGCCGAGCCCCCCCGGCGCCCGCTCGCTCCCGAAGCCGCCTGGGGCGGCCCCTGAGCCCGCGGCGAGCGCGCCCGCCGCTCCCGCTGCGCCCGCTGGATCACCGGCAGGCGCGCCAGCGCCGCCGCGCCGCTCACCACCGAAGGCGCCTGAGCGCGCCGGGGGAGGCGCGGACGCACCGTCAGGTGCACCCTCAGACGAGGAGGCTGAGTGGCGGAAGGTGTACCAAGACTTCGTCGCGACCAAGGAGCAGTGCGGCGAGAAGGTCGAGGGCTTCACCTACGAGAAGTTCGAGCAGACCTTGAAGAAGAACCGCGAGGCGCTGATGACGCGCCACCAGTGCGCGCGGGTGAAGTTCAGCGTCTACGTGAAGGACGGCAAGGCGGCGCTCAAAGCGAGCCCGATTAAGGATTGATCATGACCGAGTCAATCGATTGCGCCCAAGGCGAGCTCAGTGCCGGGCGCTGGTATCGAGGGGCACCCAAGCTGCGGCGGGGGCTCTTAAGCTGCGCCTTCGCGCTCGCGTCAGTTTGCCTGACGACCACAGCGATGGCGACCAGCGCGCTCGAGGTGCCTGAGCAAGGCGCGCAGCAGATGGCGCGGGGCGGCGCCTGGGTGGCGCGCGCCAGCAGTCCCTTGGCCGCCGCCTACAACCCGGCGGCGCTGGCTGGGATCCGGAGCGGCGTCACCCTCGGCACCAACCTGGTGTTCAACCGGCTGTGCTTCACCCGCATGAACGCCGCGGGCGAGCCGGAGCAGACGCGGGACTCGGTGCAGTACCAGGAGAGCTGCAACAAGAACTCGGGTACCCCCAACTTCATCCCGCACCTGGCGGGTAACCTCCGGATAACTGACGATCTGGGGATTGGCCTTGCGGTGCTGCCGCCTTCCATGCTCGGCAAGATTGAGTTCGCGGAGACCGAGAAGGGGCTCTTCCGTGGGCGCGAGGTGGATGTGGCCAACCCTGGGCGCTACGTCCTCTTGAAGGCGGACGGCATGCTCTTGAACCCGGTGCTGAGCGTCGGGTACGCCCTGACCGATCAGCTGCGGCTAGGCGCGGGCTTCATCTTCGGCTTCGGCTCGCTTGAGCTCGCCAACACGGCGATGGCGCAGCCGACGGCGAACGACGAGCTGGACGCCGTGGCGGGGGACGTGAAGGCGGACGTCGAGGTGTTCGACGCCTTCGTGCCGGGCGTCATCATCGGCGGCCTGTTCTCGGTGAACGAGACCCTGGATCTTGGCCTCTCCGTGCGGATCCAAGACGCGTTCCGCGGCAAGGGAGATTTAGTGGCACGCTCGGGCTACTGGGGCGCGAATGGGCGGGTCGCGCCGGACGGCGGCACCGCCTCAAGCAGCGCCGATCGCGGGGAAGACTTGGTGTCTTTGACCATCCCCAACCCGATCACGGTGCGCGCAGGCGCCGCGCTTCGCGTGCCGCGCGATGGGAGTCCAGGGTACCTGACCGCGGGGGCGATGCGCGACCCAATCAGCCAGGACATTTTCGACGTGGAAATAAACGTCGAGTACACGCGCAACAGCGCCATCGACGCGATCGAGGTGCGGATCCCTCGGGAGACGGTCTACATCTACAGCAGGGGCGCGGATGGCTCGGCGACCGAGGTGGGCCCAGTGCCAGAGAACGCCGACGTGGAGCTGCACTTCAAGGACACCTTCGGGGTGCGCCTCGGGGGTGACTACGTGGCGGTGCCAGACCTGCTCGCGGTGCGCGCGGGCGCTTGGTACCAGAGCGCGGCGGCGACCGATGAGTACCTGCACTTCTCGCCGATGGCGGGGGCGCGGCTCGGCGTCAGCGCGGGCGCGCAGCTGCGCGCGCCGTTCGTTGACGTGGAGCTGGGGTACATGTGGGTCCACATGCAGACGATGGACAACGGCGGCAAGGGCGCCATCAAGACCATCAGTGGCAACCAGAGCCTCGACAGCCGCAGCCCGTACGCCGTGAACGGCGGCTCCCTGACGGGTAATGCGCACGTGGTGTCCGTGGCGCTGACGTCGAACTTCTGAGAGGCGCCGCGTGGCGCTTCATGGCGCTGACGTCGAACTCCTGAGCGCGCCGCGTGGCCTCTTGAGAGGCGCCGCGTGGCGCTTCATGGATCATCAGGGATTGGGGGGTTCACTCCCTCCCGGTGTGTGACGTGGTCTTTGGAAGACGCTATTCATGCGCCGAGCGTCACTCTGGTCACGGTCGCAGGCCTCATGGGCGTCTTCGGGTGGCCTTGAAGAATGTCGCGCGGAGCCTTGGGGAGTTGAAGAGCTGGTTAGACGGCACCGCGCCTGTGACCTCTGGTAGGGGGGCGGGTTTGAAACCCGCCCCCCTACCAGCATCGTAGCGAAATGAGGGTGGCCCGCAGCGATTGCGTGGCCCTGGCGCGTAGCCCTGTGGCAGCAGCGCGCAGGCTTGCGGCGGGTCTTGGGTCGCTCTAAGCAGGGGTGACTCTCCGGCGCCACCTGGGCGCTGCGCGCCTCGATATGGCGCCTCGCGGTGGCCGCGCCCGATGACCCGCCTCAGGGCAACGGCGGGGGCGCCGCCTGACGATTTGCTCTAAGGAAAAATTCATGACGACACCACTCCACTCAGTGCTCATCATCGGCTCGGGCCCTGCGGGGCTCACGGCGGCGATCTACGCCGCGCGCGCCAACCTGAAGCCGCTCGTCGTTGAGGGCTTCAACGCCGGCGGCTTGATCCCCGGCGGGCAGCTGATGTTCACCACTGAGGTGGAGAACTACCCAGGGTACCCCAAGGGCATCACCGGGCAGCAGATGATGGCGGACTTCCGTGAGCAGGCGGAGCGCCAGGGCGCGGAGTTCATCACCGACGACGTGTGGGGTGTGGAGCTCGGGGAGCGGCCGTTCAAGGTGTACGTGGGGGAGCAGCGCGAGCTCCACCTCGCTAAGACCGTGATCATCGCGACCGGCGCGCGCGCCAACTACCTGGGCCTGCCGAGCGAGGAGTCGCTCAAGAACAAGGGCGTCAGCGCCTGCGCGGTGTGCGACGGCGCGCTCTTCCGCGGGAAGGAAGTGGCGGTGGTGGGCGGCGGGGACACCGCGATGGAAGAGGCGCACTACCTCGCGGGGCTGTGTGAGAGCGTCACCTTGATCCACCGCCGCGAGGAGTTCCGCGCCTCTCAGGCGATGCAGCGCCGCGTGCTCGCGCACCCGAAGATCCGCGTGCTGTACAGCCACGTGGTGGAGGAGGTGCTCGGCGTGGAGGAGAACACCGTGCGGGGGCTGCGGGTGCGCGACCTCAAGACGGACGCCGCGTCGGACGTCACCTTGAGCGCGATGTTCGTGGCGATTGGGCACACACCGCTGACTGACCTGTTCAAGGGGCAGCTCGAGGTGCATGACAACGGCTACCTCAAGGTGGAGCCTGGCACGACGCGCACGAGCGTCCCCGGGGTGTTCGCGGCGGGCGACGTCGCTGACCACGTCTACCGCCAGGCGGTCACCGCGGCGGGCACCGGCTGCATGGCGGCGCTCGACGCCGAGCGTTGGCTCAGCACTCAGGATGACTGACAGTCAGTCAGCCTGACGCAGCGCGCTGAGTCGAACCCCCCGGCCGAGCGACGGGGGGGGCGGCGGCTTGATGGAGCCCTCGGGCGCGACGGGCCGCTCTCAGGCGCGGGCCGCGCCAGTCAGTCAGCATGTCTGACCGTCAGGTTCAGTCACCGTCTGGGCTGCCTTCTCGCAGCGTCCACACGATGGCCACGCTCACGGGGTAGGCGAGCAACAGGCCCGTCACCACGCGCAGCCAGGCGGACTCTGGGCGCATGCCGAGCGCCTCGGTCCACACATCGAGGATCATGGCTGAGGCCGCGAAGCCCACCCACAGCCGCAGCGGCCACACCCCGAGCCGCGGCCTCAAAAACAGGGCTCCTAGGCCGAGCCCGAGGTAAATCCCGAGGCAGCGATTGCACACCGGGAGCAGGTGCCCGAAAAGCTCAAGGGAGCGCCCCGGTTCTCGGTGGCACTGAGCGCCGAACCAGAGCTCCATCGGTGTGGCGAGCCAAGCGATGCTCGGCAGTGGTTGGAGCGCCCACACCCACAGCGGGCTCAGCCCAACCACGATCAGCGCCAGGCGCGCTCCGGTGGTGAGCCGTCGTTGCCAGGGGCTCGTCACGGGAGGCCTGTTGCCATCAGGCAGCGGCGCGCCGCCTGATGGGGTGATGGTGCGCTCCTCGCCTGACCCAGGCGTGGTCATGGAGCGTCTGCGCTAGCTGGGGCCGTGAGGAGCTTCATCACCGCCTTCAAGTCTTCCCACACGTCGCGCTTGGCGCGTGGGTTACGGAGCAGGTACGCGGGATGAAAGGTGGGCATCACGTGGATGTGCTCCTTGTAGACACGCCAGCGCCCACGGATACGAGTGATGCCGAGGCTGTGGCCAAAAAGCCCTTCCATCGCGGTGGCGCCGAGCGCCACGATCACCCGCGGCGCGATCAGCTCAAGCTGCTCGGCGAGGTGAGGTGAGCAGGCGCGCATCTCCTCCGGAGTGGGCGCGCGGTTACGCGGCGGACGGCACTTGACGATGTTGCACACGTAGACGTCATCACGCATGAGGCCCATGCTCGCGATCATCTTGTCGAGCAGCTGACCCGCCGGCCCCACGAACGGCTCCCCCAGGCGGTCCTCCTCAGCGCCTGGGCCCTCCCCAATGAAGC
>CAYQAC010000072.1:7186-10561 GCA_964415255.1 uncultured Polyangiaceae bacterium
GGTGCTCATGGAGCGGGCAGCGCGCGCAGTCGCGGATTGAGGCTTCGAGCACCTCAAGCCTAGCGCGGCGCTCAAGGAGCGCCTCCTCGGTGAGCGGCGCGCGCAAGCTCGGCGCGAGCGGCGCGCTCTGGCCGCGATCGCGCTCCCAGGTCGCGTTGGGGCCCGGGGGGCTGCCATGAGCGGGTGGCGAGGGCAGCGGCGGCGCCGAGTACGCGATGGCCACCCGCTCAGTCAGCTCAGGTGGGGGCGCGAGGCGTGAGGCGCCTCCAGGTGGGAGGGAGCGCTCGTCCATCGCCAGTCGCGGCGCTTCTCTGCGGGGCGCATCGCCTGAGCGCTCGTCTATCGCTGGTGGCGCTGCTCTGCGGGGCGCATCGCCTGAGCGCTGAGGGTGCTCTGCTTGGAGGGGCGCGAGGGCCTCAAGCGGCGTGGGGAAGCGGCTGGCGGTGAGCTCCGGGCTCGCGCAGGGGAGCCCCGTCGTGCCCCCCAGCTCAAGCCAGGCTAGCTGCGCTTCAAGGGAGCTGACGATCTCCGCGAGCTCGCCGCGTGCCGCTCGCAGGTCGATGGGGGGCTCGCCTTCGGACACGCCGAGAGCCTAGCAAAAAGCACGCGCGCCGTAGCTGGCTACGGCGCGCGTGTCGTGCATCAGGTGGCTCAGATCACCAAGTGAAGAGCCGCTTTAGCGCGAAGGTGAGGGACCGCTCAGAAGCCCTTCATGACGCCGAGGCTCGGCTCAATCACCTGACCGGAGGAGGGCAACATGAACATCACGTTGACGTCGAGCACCACCCCCATGTCC
The DNA here is from genome assembly GCA_964415255.1 of uncultured Polyangiaceae bacterium. Taxonomy (GTDB): domain Bacteria; phylum Myxococcota_A; class Polyangia; order Polyangiales; family Polyangiaceae; genus JAHBVY01. The sequence continues at coordinate 7,983 of CAYQAC010000072.1, forward strand.
TCCGCCCAGGCGTACATCACGCCGCCACCCAGGCCCACGAACGCCTGCCCGAGCTTCTTGTAAGCGTCGAGCTGCGCGGCGGTGGGCTGCGCAGTGGGCGTGCCCGCCGCGCAGCTCTGGTAGGTGCCGCTCGTTGGGTCGAAGGGCTGCACCGTGCCGTTAACGCTCTGGCGGCTGCAGTCGAGGATGGTCACCCGCAGGCTGGCGTCTACCTGCGCCATGCCACCACCCAGGTGGAGGAACGGCCGGAAGCCGATCTTGCTGGCGTCCCCGAGCCAGTAGCTACCGCGGGCCTCCGCGTGCAGCGGGAGGAAGGCTTTGTCGCCCGCCTTGGGACCGCCATTAAAGGCATAACCAAGGCGCCCGCCGAGCGAGATGTTCGGGGTGATGAAGTACTGGCCCTCCGCCATCAGGCGGATGGTGCCAGGCGCGATGCCGCCGCTGATCTTGTTGGCTTTGCCTGGCTGTGGATCGAACCCGTACTGCTCTTTGTCGCCTGAGGTGCGAAAGCACGCGAAGCCTTCGTTCTCTTGGCTGTCCTGAGAGCACACCTCGTCCCCGCTCAGGAAGGCCAGATCGAAGCCGAGGGCGACGCCGAGCCAGAGCTTACGCTGGGGGCCGCTCTTACCCTTGCTCTTGCACTCACCGTCGACACATGACCCATCACCGCAGTCGGAGTCGGCGCTGCACGAGCCACCTGTTTCGCAGGTGCCGTTGGCGCACACGAGGCCAGCGGAGCACTCAGGAGTCTCTTCGCAGGAGGCACCCCAGCCCTTGTCACCGCGCTTGGCGGCGCCACAGCCTGGCAAACCGGGAGGGCACACCTCCTCTTCGGCGCAGCGATCGGGCGCGTCTCCGTCAGGGAGTGACGGAGGCTCCTCGCTCGTCTCATTGACGATCGCGATCTCGATCGGCGCGCGCTTGGTGCCGTAGTTGTCGAGGGTGTCGCCGCTTGAGTCCTTGGCGCGCGCGTAGAAGCGCAGCGTGCCGAGCGTCTGGGTGGCTGAGCAAGGGATCTCGCCGACGAACAGATCGCCGCGTTGGCGCATCTTCACGGTGACCCACTTGTCCGAGCCGTACTCCTTGTACTGGAGCTCGGCGCTCGCGGCCTCTTCATCTGTGGTGCAGCTGACCGGGATGGCGCGCCGCGACTGGACCTCAGCGACTCGCGGTTGGCAGTCCATCCCGCCCACGGCCGAGGTGGGGGGCTTGGGCGGTGTCTCAGCACCACCCCCGCCACTGCCACCCGCCGCTGCCGAGCTCTTCGCGTCAGCGAAGGCCTGCCGCGTCTCGTCGGTGGCGAGCGCCATGTCCAGCGCGACGGCGGCGTCGAGGCTCAGCGCCTGACGGAACGCCTCGGTCGCGCCCGCGGCGTCGGCCTTGCCGCTGCCGCGCACGATGCCGATGTACATCCAGGCCTTGGCGAGCACCGAGCTGCTGCACTTGTCTTCGCAGGCCTTGATGGTGCCGGCGAGGATAGCCTCGGCTTTGTCGAAGTCAGTCGCCAGGTAGTGCTGGTTGATCGCTTCGTCGATCTTCTTGGTGGCGGCGTTGTCACGCGGGGCCGCGAAGGCGGTGGCTGCGAACAAGGCAGCTGCGAGAGCTGGGAGCCAAAAGGAACGGCGGTACACGGTCTTCCTCCCGCTGGGGTGAGCGGTCAAGTGGGGTTGGGGAGGTCCCGAAGTGGGCCTCAAGAGCAGATGGTGGATGGTGAGCTGTGACTCGGCCGAGACGGTGGGCTAGGGGGGCGAGACGGGGGTCAGCGGAGCTGCTTGCTTGCAGCGCGGTGCCCAACCCCCAAAACCCGAGCAGCGCTCGCAGCGACCTGACCTGGAGCACTCAGGCGGCTGACGGGGCTCACTTGGGGCAGCCCTCCTTGGAGCCTTCGGTGCGGACGAACTGGACGCGGCGGTTCAAGGCGCGGTTGCGGTCGGAGGTGTTGGGCACCAACGGGCGGTCGAAGCCGTAACCGTTGCTGGTGAGGCGGCTAGGCTCGATACCCCGCGAGACCAGGTACTTGAGCACCGACTCCGCGCGCTGACCGCTCAGCTTCTGGTTGTAGGCCTTGGACCCTTGGTTGTCTGTGTGGCCCTGGATCTCCAGCTTGATCGCTGAGTTCTTCTGGAGGACCTCGACCACCGCGTCGAGGACCGGGTGGCTCTCTTTACGGATGGTGGCCTTGTTGTACTCGAAGTGGATCTGCTGGGTGATCTTCACCTCGCAGTCCGTCACCACCACCAGCGCCGGCTTGCTCGGGCAGCCGAGCGGCTCTTCAGTCGTGGAGCCGATCGTGTTCGGGCACTGATCTTTCAGATCCGGGACGCCGTCGCCGTCGTTGTCTAGATCTGGACAGCCGTCATCATCTTCGTAGCCGTCTGGATCTTCCGGATCGTTCGGGCACTTGTCCTCTGAGTCCGGGATGCCATCAAGATCGTTGTCTGGATCTGGGCAGCCGTCCTCATCTAGGTAGCCATCCTTATCTTCTGGCTCGAGCACACACTGATCGCGTGAGTCCGGGATGCCATCGCCGTCGGTGTCCGGGTCGTCAGGACAACCGTCTGTGTCCTGGTAGCCGTTGA
>CAYQAC010000072.1:10571-25152 GCA_964415255.1 uncultured Polyangiaceae bacterium
CTCGGGCTCGTCCGGGCAGGCGTCCTCAGGATCCAAGTAGCCGTCCCCATCGCGATCGCCGGGCTTGGGCTGCGGCTTCGGCGCCACGACCTCCACCATGCCCCGATCCGTGCAGTACTCAGGTGGCGAGAGGAAGTTGGCGGCGTGCGCGTTGGGCTCCGCCAGCGACAGATGGCGCTGCGCCTTGGAGAGGTAGCCCTGCTCCAGCTCAATCTGCGCGAACTTGAGGTGGCTCTGCGCCATCGCCAGCTCACGCGGGGCGCAGCGGACGGCGCCGTTACGTTCAGCCTGCTTGGCGATCTCCTCAAGCCCTGCGATTTGACCCTTCAGGCGCGGCGCTTGGCTACAACCGAGCGGCAGCGCCAAAAGCCATAGCCAACTACCGCGGCTCATCCAACTGCCGCGAGTCATCCAACTGCCGCGGCTCATGCAACTGCCGCGGCTCAGACGGCGCCTCGTTGTGTGCGCGTGGCTCATCGGCCAGCTCCTCGGCGGGCTTCGCGCGACAGGCGGATTGCTTTGTCAGCGTAGCCCTCAGCCGCCTCAGCCAGGTTCGAAGCGTCGCTGTAGTCCGCCTCAGCGGCCTCGCTCTGCGCCTTCGCGAGGTGCTCCTTCGCGAGGTAATACTCGTAGGGTGCGTACTGCTCCGCGTTCAGCTCCCGCGCTTCCTCGACCTTGGAGGACGCTGCGTTCGCCGAGATGGCGTAGAGCGTGTTGCCACAACCCGCGCTGGGGAGCGCCACGCAGGCCAGGATGAGGCCCACCGTGAGTTGTGCGCTCTTGCGCCAAACCGAAGAGCCCTGCTGGGCTTTGAAGCTGCGGGCCTTGAAGCCACACAGGGCGGCCCCTGTCAGCGGCGCGTCACCCGACTGTGCGCCGACCAGGGAGTCATGACTGAAGCGCTTGAACATGGCCTTGTTCACGGAGAGGTGGGTCAAAGGGGAGGCCGCTGGACGGCGCCCGGAGCCGAGCCGGACGCTAGCAACCGTCAGACTCAGGCGTCAACCACCCACCGTCAGCGACCTGCACCGCTGATGATGTGGTGAAAGTTTGTGGCTCGGCTGTCGTGGCCTGCGGCTCGGCTGTGGCCCGCGGCTCGGCGGCCCTGGCTCGCGGCTGAACACCACGCCCACACGCGAGGCCCCCCGACCCCTCTGACAACTGACCCCCCTGGCAAGCAACCACAGCCCCCTGGCAAGCAACCACAGCCCCCTGGCAAGCAACCAGAGCCTGCGGCGTCACAGGTCGCGGTACAGCCCGACCACGACACCGAGCAGCATGGTGTCGCCGAAGTCGCTCGCGCGGACCACAATAGGCGCCATGCCGCTGTTCGCCGGCTGGAACCGGACGTAGTCGTTCTCGGGGTAGTAGTACTTCACGGTGGCTTCGTCGCCGATGAGCGCGACCACGATGTCCCCCCGGGTGGCGTTGCTCTGCTGGCGCACGAACAGCAGGTCGCCATTCAAGATCCCCGCCTCGATCATCGAATCGCCGTGCACTCGCAGCCCGAACACCGCGCGCCCGTTGCTGCGGATCCGCGCGCGATCGATGCGCACGGTGTCCACCACGTTCTCCTCCGCCAGCAGCGGCAGCCCCGCCGCCACGCGGCCAAGCACCTGGATCTCCACGGTGTCTTCAGATGAGGCGCGGGCGGTGCCTGGCAGCTGCGCAGGATCATTCGCTGGTGCGCTGGCGCCGGGCATGCCGTCCGTTGGATCCACCACCCGCAGCGCGCGGCTCTTCATGTCCTCCCGCCGGAGGTAACCCTTGCGCTCCAAGGCGCGCAGGTGATCATTCACTCCATTGGTGGAGCGGATCCCCATGAACTCCCCGATCTCGCGGAGCGTGGGTGGGTAGCCGTGCTCCTCGATGCACTTGCGGATGAAGTCGAGGGTCTGCTCCTGACGCTTCGTGAGGCCTTGCATGGTGCGGAACGCTACTGAACGGGTGTACGCTAGTCAAATTATTAGCGATCAATATCTGTAACACATGGAAATTGCTTGTGTTTTGTCGACGCGGATCGAGCGCGGCAGCTGCGTCCATGATCGCGCTCTCCACGTTTTTTTCTGAGGGGGGAGTAGGGGGTTGGACGGCACCGCGCTGTGAGCCCACTCAAGTCCCCAGCCCCTGGAGTCCCTGGCCCCGTCCACCGTCGCGCCCAGCCGTCTGTATGCCTGACGAACCCAACGCTCAGTGAAGCCGAGGGACTGTGAGGGTCAGTGAACCTGACGAACACCCCAATCGGGTCCCCCCACGGACCCCGAGTGTCAGTGAACCTGACGGAACGCCAGCCAGCACCCCTGGGGGACCCCGAGTGTCAGTGAACCTGACAAGCTGCGCCCACCAGCGCCACGGCGGTGGAAAGTCCGGTCCCCTGACGGCCGCTCAGAACTTGCCGCTGATGGACAGGAACGTGAGCTTGTTGGTGGTCTCTCGTAGGCGGCTCACCAGCATGCGCACGATGGACCACAGCACCTCGTAGGCGAGGTCTTTGTGGAGGAACAGCAGGTCGTCGAAGGCGTCCTTCGAGATCGCGAGCACCCGGCAGGTGTTGTGCACTCGGGCGTCCGCGGAGCGCGGCGACTCATCGAGCAGCGCCATCTCCCCGAACATCTGTCCTGGGCCCAAGATGGCGAGCGCCTCTTCCCCCATGCCAGGCACCTCGCGGCTGATGCGCACGCGCCCGTCGAGGATGACGTAGAGCTTGTCGCCCGGATCGCCGTGCTCGAAGATCTTGCTGCCCACCTGGTGGGTCTCCTCGCTAGCGACCTTAGCGACGAGCTCAAGCGCCTCGTCCTTGAGACCGGCGAAGAGCTCGACCTGCCGCAGCTGCTGCACCCGTTCCGAAGGCATGCTGCGGCGACTCTACACGACCTCTCGCCGATTGTTGTGTTTCTGGCGCCTCAGCGCCGCGCAGCCACCTGGCGCCGCGTGCGGCGTGGTCATTCGGCGCGCGGCCGTTCGGCGCGGCGCGCGGCTCAGCGCGTCGCGCTGCGTCAGCGGGTGAAGGTCACGGTGAACGGGGGCGTGCTGGCGGTGACAGGCTGACCCTCAGGGCCGAGCGCCGTGCGGTAGGTCATCCGGAAGGCGCACTGCCGCGCCAAGGAGCCAAAACCGTTGCCTGGGTCGCTGAGCACCTGAACGGCGGTCGCCTTGCCGTGCGGGTCGACCGTGACCGCCAGGCGCACCCGAGCGAAATCGATCTGCTCCATGTCCGCCTGGGCGGGGAAGCCACAGCTCGACCAGTTGGTACCCTTAGCCACCGCGGCGCGGGATTTGTTTTCTTTGGGGGGCGGCGGGGGCAGGGGCTTAGCGTCAGGTTGCTTGCCCTTGCCGTCCTTCACGCCGTCCTTGCCCACCACCGGGCTACGGACGGCGTCTTTGGAGGTGCCATGGGCGGCCGTGGTGCCGCCCGCGAAGCGATCGCCATCGCCTTGCACCATGGTGAACTCGGCGACCTCCTCCACCTGATCCGCCGTGGAGGGCGCCGCCTCAAGCACCCGACCCGCTTGCGCAGCGGCCGCGGGCGCGGCTTGAGCTGGGGGCGGGGGGGTGTCCGGCGGCGGCGCCTCAGGCTCCGCTTCTGGCTCAGGCTCAGGCTCGGGCTCTGGCGTGGGCTCTGGCTTCGCCTCGTCCATCACGATGTCGATCTCTTCGACCGCCGCGCCGTCGATGGCGCGCGCCACGCTGGTCGCGAAGTCATCCACCCAGAATGGCGTGCGGAGCCCCTTGGCGGCCGCGCCCGCGTGCAGCGCGACCCCACCCACCAGGCCGAGCACGATCCCGATGGTCGAGATGTGGCGATCGAGCCCGAGCACCGCGCTGAGCGGCTCCGTCACGACGCCATCGAACTCACGGCGCTCAAGCCCAGGGGCGCTCATTGTCAGCCGCCCTCACTAGGTGGCTTGGTCTCCTCGGCGGAGGCCGCTTGCACCCCGAAGGCCACCTTGCTGATGCCCGCGCGGTTCAGCAGATCGAGCACGTGGATCACGCGGCCGTGCTCCACCTTGCGGTCCGCCCGGATCACCGCGCGGATGTCCTGGTTCTTCGCCTTCGCGCCCTTCGCCAGCGCGCTCACCGCCTCGTCATTGTCGACCGGGTTCGAGTCCACGTGGGTCTTGCCGTCGGCTGACAGCTCCACGCTGAACACCGTCTGGATCTCCTGGCCCGTGGCGGCCTTGGGGAGATCCATCGGCATGCCTTGGTTCACGATCATCTTCGCGGTGACCATGAAGATGATGAGGAGCACCAGGGTGACGTCGACGAGCGGCGTCACGTTGATGCCCGAGATCATCCCGTCGTCATCGCTCTGGGCTCCACCCGCCACGGCTCAGTCCTCGCTCGCGGCGCTGGAGTCGTTCGAACCACTGTCTACCGCGACCAGGTGGCTCAAGAGCACGCGGCTCAGCGCCTCCGTGTTGGCGAGGATGGCCTTGCTCATGCGCATGAACAGGTTGAACATCGCGACCGCGGGGATGGCGACGAGCAGGCCGATCGCGGTGGCGATCAGCGCCTCCGCGATGGCGGCCATCACCTCTTGGGGTGCGCCGGCCGCCGCCGCGGCGCCGCCCTCCGACATCCCCAGCGCCTTGAACGCCTGGACGATGCCGATGACGGTGCCAAACAGCCCGATGAACGGTGCGTTGTTGCCGAGCGTGCCGAGGTAGGCGAGCCACTTTTCCAGCTTCATACGCTGCAGCGCGGCGGCGCCGTTCATCGCCTCCTCCGCTGACTTCGCGCCACGGTCGACCTCCATCAGCCCAGCGACCACCACCGCCGCCTCCGCGCTCGGCGACGCCTGCATGCGCTTGATGGCCCCCTCGATGTCGTTCTTACGCAGCAGGGCGCGCAGCTCCTGAGCCAGCCCGCCGATGTCGTCGCGCAGTCGCCAGGAGAAGTAGCCGCGCTCCAGCATGATCGCCACGGAGACGACGCTGAGGAAGATGAGGAGCCACATCACCCAGCCGGCTCCGAAGTTGGTCATCAGGCGTTCGAGCCAGTGGACCAGGTTGGTTGTCATGTGTGTGCCTCGTGAGTCGAGCGATTGAGTCTCAGTTTTTCGGCGTGGCCGAGGCTCATGGAGCCCCACGCGCAGGCCGTCTAGAGCGAACTTTCAGGTTGCCACCAAACAGGCCGGAAAACCTGCTCCCGGCCGGGCGAGGGGATGGTCCGCCTCGCCTCCCGCGTGGTGCTACTTGCCTTCACCGTGCTCTAGCATTTCATGGGCGACAAACCGTTTTGTCGCTCTAAGGGACCGCAGCCGCACGCGCAACGAAGAGAAGCTACGAGCTCGTCTTCATAACACGCTTGCTGCGTGCTGGTTTTGACTGGCGCCGGGCGGCAGCGCAAGGGCTCTGGCACCTCAGGTGAGCAGGTGGCGCTGTCTTGGTGCGCTGCGCGACTCCTGTTCCGTGGTCAGCGCCGGCTGCAGGCCCGCTCCTCAGGTCGGTGGGGGGCCTCGGCTTGCCGTGGTTCGCTTCATGAAGGAGCAGTGCCCGAGCGCGTGGCGAGCGTTCGATGGCCTCAGCGCTTCTCAGCGGCCGCCCGCGCCCGCGCCCGGGCGCGCTTCTTACGCTCGAAGTCGAGCGCGCGGGGGGAGCCCTCGGGGACGGGGCTCTTGAGCACCTTCGGCGGCTTGAGGGCGCCCGGCGCGCTGCAGCAGCGGAAGCCGATGGAGTAGTCCGAGTAGCGGGGGTTGTGGGCGCTCGTCTGGTAGCTGCAGCCCTCACCGTTGATGCGCGTGTCGAGGAAGTAGCCGCCGCGGAACGTGCCGCCCTTGTTGGCTGTCCACTCGTGGAGGTTGCCCACCATGTCGTGGACACCGAACGAGTTCCGACAGCGGCTGTTCGCGCCGCACTTCATCACCGTTTTGCTGAGCTGGTTGAGGCGCGGGTCGTTCATCTTGTCCAGCGTGTAGAGCTCGTCCGGCGGCAGCATGCCGAACACACGAAGGAGCGATGACTCCCCGCTGTCGTTGCAGCGCCCCTTGATGTGCTCGTCCCCGTAGGGGTAGCGCGTCGGCTGCTTGCCGCGGCAGGCGGTGACCCACTCCTCGTCGCTGCACAGGCGTTTCCCTGCGGATTCACAGGCGACGGTGGCCTCCTCTTGGCTCAGGTAGGCCTGCGGGACCATGTTCTGCCGACTGCGCGCCACCACCAGCTGCCCCGGGCTCACGCTGTGGTACGGCGAGTGGTTGCGGAGGCGCTTGCCCTTGCTGCTTACGACGTCCAGGCTCGCCTCATAGCGGTCGATGCAGTAGCGCCCCAGCACGCTCGCCATCCCCTGCGGGCAGCCCGGGGGCGCGCCCTCGAGCGTCGGGGAGAGGAGCAGCGTGAGCGCGGCCGCGGCGCTGGTGACGGCGGTGATCGCCAGCCACTCGAGCCCCCGCCGTGAGCCCCCGGACGGATTCGTCAGTATACCGAACCCATCTGTCAGTGGCACAGACGGTTTGCGCGGCGCGCGTCGGGGGCGGTGCTCCTCCCGTGATGAGCGACGCCGGTCGCCTGTGGCGGGCAGCGTTCTAGGCGCCATGGAGCCTCAGCAAGACAGAGGGCCGGGGGTTGGTCAAGTTTTCGGTCAGGTGGGCGGCGCTGCTGTCTCTTGACGAGCCGCGCGAATCACAGCTCGTGCGGCATCAGATCGTGCGGCGAGCGGAAGTGCTGGTGCGCCGAGTAGGCGCTGAAGGAGCTCACGCGGCGCGCGTATAAGTCAGCGTACGTGTCTACTTGGAGGCCGAAGCTGCTCATCTCGTGGTGCTCTTTGAGCAGGGAGCCCCAGTAAGGGTGGAAGCTCACGTCGATGATTTGGCTGAGGCTGGTGTGCTCTTGGTCGATGGCGCGAAGCTCCGAGCGTACGCGCTCGAGCGCGCGCTTCACCCGCGCGACGTCGTCCTCCAGAGCCTGCTGCTTGCTGAGCGCCTTGAAGCGCGCTTGGTAGAAGCGAAGCTCATCCTCGAGCTTGTCCCGGGTGACCGCCAGATCGCGTTGGCGCGCCATCTCCCCGAGGCAAGACTCGTGCGCCGCCACCTCTTGGTCGAGCTCTTGGATGATCATCGCGGTGCGCCAGGAGCTCTCCTTCTTGCTGCGCAGGATGTCGCCGTAGATGTGATCGCCCACGTAGAGCACTCGCGGACCCACGGCGCGCGTCAGCCGCTCGAACTGGCGCAGGCTGCCGCCCTCGTACACCTGGCAGCGCTCAGCCTGCTGACCGTTGCGCGCCTCTTTGGTGGACAACCTCTTGAGCGGGCGACCCTCACGGAACCACTTCGGCTTCTCTGCGCTCACCACCACCACGTCGAAGAAGTGGCGCCAGCTCGGGTACTCGGCGCTGGCGCCGTCGAGCAGGTAGCTCATCACCGCGTTCGTGTAGCTGAGCGGTGAGTTGGTGAGGACGAACAGCTTCTTGCCGGCGGACCGCAGTTTGTGGAGCGTCTTCGCGAGCTCCGGATCGCGGTCGAGGTACTTCGGCAGGTCTTGGGTGATCGCGGTGTAAACGGAGCCGTCGCGGTGCGCCTCGTCGATGGACTCGCGGATGTCCTCGAACAGCTTGCCGTAGTCCACCGAGTCACCGCTCCGCTCCAGCGCCTCCACCGCCACGGAGTAGAGCGTCACCTCACACATCGCGAACAGGGTGTCGATGAAGTGGTAGCGCGGCGTGGTCGGGCGGATCTTGCGGTCGTGGTACAGGCGCTCGAGCAGCTCGGGGGGCAGGCTCTTCAGCCCGTGGTAGCCCCGGAAGACCGACTTGTAACGGTCCATCTTCAGCACGTGGCCGAAGCGCTTGTCGATCAGCAGGCCGCGGATGGGGAAGCGGGTGTCGTAGTGGACTTGGCGCAGGTACTCCGGGTAGCCCTTGGCGAGCAGCCGCGTGAGGCTGAGCTCAATGCTCAGCATGTCCATCGCGCGCTGGTGGTAGATGGCGAGCGTGTAGTCCATGTCGAAGCCGACCCACTCGATGCCCGCCATCGCGAGGTTGCGGTTGACGAACACGCGGTCAGCGCGCGGGATGCGCGCGGTCTGGGTGGGCTCTGCGGCGAGCCCTGGTAGCGGCAAGAGCAGCTGGGTTGGCTCGGCGCGTGGATCGGATCTCACGGCGTTGTTTTAGTGGCCCCGCTCATCAGCTGGCAAATTGCTTTTGCGAGGGCCACACGTGAGGCAGGCGCCGCGCGTCGCCTCGCGTGTAGACGTGAGCGAGGAGGTGAGCACTTGCGACGCCCTCAGGTCCTGCGTTGTGGTTTAATTGGCTCATGATTGGGGTGCTCGTCACCGGGCAGCTGTTGCCTGAGCTGAGCGCCCGTCAGGGCTTCGCTGGGTTGATCCGCGAGGCCTGCGCGTCACGTGAGGTGCCGGAGTTCGTGGAGATAGACGCGGTCGCTGAGGTGGCGCTGCCGCCCCCGTCGTCGCTCGCCGGGGTGATCATCACGGGCTCACCAGCCAGCGTGATGGATGAGGCAGCTTGGATGCTGCGCGCGATGGACTGGCTGCGGGCGCTCGCGGCGGCGCGCACACCGCTCCTCGGGATCTGCTTCGGGCATCAGCTGCTCGGCCGAGCGTTTGGAGGGCAGGTGGCGATCAACCCGCGCGGGCGCGAGGTGGGGACGACCGAGGTGCACCTGACCACGGCGGGGACACAGCTCGGGTTGATGTCAGGCAGTGGCGCCTTCATGGCGAACATGAGCCACCGTGACACGGTGCTCAGCTTGGGTCCTGGCGCGAAGGTCCTGGCGCGCACCGCGCGTGAGCCTCACGCCGCGGTTCAGTTCACGGAGACGACGCTCGGCCTCCAGTTTCATCCGGAGTTCGACGGCGCGGTGACGCGCGCCTACATCACGGCGCAGTCAAGGGAGCTGACGGCGCAGGGCGACGACCCCGCCGCCCTGATCGAGGCCGCTCAAGACACCCCGGAGAGCGCCGCCCTACTTCGCCGCTGGGCGCTCAACGTGATGGCCGGGCGGCTGCCGTGAGCGAGCGGCGCCGCGCGGGGTGGGTCTGGCGGGGCGCGCACACCACCGTGGCTTCCCATGCGGCCATGGTGAGCGAGCAGCTGGGCGCCTGAGCCCCTGCGCGCCTCAGCGGAGCAGTCGCTCCAGCTCGTCAGGGGCGATGCCTAGCGCGACCGCGGTGGTGGTGAGCTGCGAGAGCTCCGCCGGCTCGATGCCATCCGCGCGCGCGACGTCCACCGCCAGCGCCAGCGCGATGCGGCGCGCGTCGATGTCAGGCAGCTCATCGCAGGCCGCGGCCAGGCGCTTGGCGCGGCCCTCCGCCTCAAGCTGCATCGCGGCCCGCAGCATGTGCCCGCTGAGCGCCTCCCCGCTCAGCCGCTGGTCGCTCAAGCTCTCGATCACGTCACGGAAGTTCGCCTGCTCTTGTTCGCTGAACTCACCATCGGCGAACGCCGCCAAGAACATGATCTCGATCAAGGCGCCGAGCTGAGAGTCCGTGAGGTGATCGGTGCTGTAGAGCGACATGGCGCGCGGAGTCTAAACCCTCGCGCCGCCGCGCGCCGCCGTGAAGTGCGCTTCGGTGCGCCTGAGCGCGCTGAAGTACACCCGAGCTGCACCCGAGCGCCCTGAAGTGCACCCGAGCGCGCTGAAGTGCACCCGAGCCGCACCCGAGCGCCCTGAAGTGCACCTGAGCGTGCTGAAGTGCACCCGAGCGGCACCCTACGGTCTCACTTCACAGGTTCGCGGTGAAGCTTGGGAGCGAGGCGAAGCGCTGGGTGTGGAACGCCTCGTCGCCGAACAGGGTCACTAGGCTGTGCATGCGCTTGAAGTAGAGCCCAATGTCATGCTCGTCCGTCACCCCGATGCCGCCGTGGAGCTGGGTGCCCTGGCGCACCACGAAGCCACCGCTCAGCGCGAGCTGGCACTTGGCGGCGCTCACCGCGCGCATGCGCTCCTCTGGGCGCTCGTCATCGGCGGCGATCATGGCGGCGATGGCGCTGCTCTTGGCGAGCTCCGTCTCCACGAACAGATCCACCGCGCGGTGCTGGAGCGCCTGGAAGGCGCCGATTTTTGTGCCGAACTGCGTCCGCTCGCAGAGGTAGTCGCGCGTCATCGCGAGCACCGCCTGCATGATGCCGGAGCCCTCGGCGCAGGCCGCGGCCGCGCCGTAGTCGAGCACCCGCGTGAGGATCGGCGCGGCGGCGCCCGCCTCACCCAAGAGCTCCCCCGGCGCGTCAGTTAAGCTGACCATCGCCGCCTTGTGGCCATCCATGCAGTCGACGCGCGTCACCGTGACGCCCGGCGCCTTGGGATCCACCAAGAACAGCGAGACGCCGTCCGCGTCGCGCGGGCTCCCCGCGGTGCGCGCGCTCACGATCAAGCGGCTGGCGCCGTGACCCGCCAGCACCCAGCGCTTCTCTCCAGTGAGCCGGTAGCCCTCGGCACCCTGGGTGGCTCGGGTCAGGACGTCATTCGGCGCGCCGCGACCTTGCGCCTCCGCGTAGGCGAGCGCCCACACCTCCTCACCGGAGAGCAGCGGCGGGAGCAGCTCGGCGGCGCGCTCCGGTGCAGCCGCGAAGCGCACGGCCAACCCCCCAAGCAAAATTGAAGCGAGGTAAGGCTCCGGCACGAGCGTCATGCCGAGCTGCTCCAAGATCAGCGCGGCGTCGGTGAAGCTGCCGCCGAGGCCACCGTACTCCTCCGGGAACATCACCCCGAGCCAGCCGAGCTCGCCCATCTGCGCTAGCGTCTGAGGCTGCCAGCCGAGCTCAGTCTCCCGCAGCTCACGCAGGCGGGTGACGGGTGACTCCTTCTTGCAGAAGTCGGCTACCGTGCGCACAAGCAGCCGCTGGTCGTCGCTTAGTTCAAAGTCCATGGCCTTCTCCGATCAGGCGCTGGGGAGCCCCAGGATGAGTTTTGCGATGATGTTCTTCTGGATCTCGTTCGAGCCGGCGTAGATGGTCGCGGCGCGCACGTAGTTGAAGATGCTGGGCGCTGACTCCGCGCGCGGCGGCACCGCGCCTTCGGCGTTGAACCAGCTGAGCCCGTCGTGGCCGATCACCTCCATCAGCAAATCGACGCTCTCCTGCTGCAGCTCGGTGCCGCGTAGCTTCAAAATGGAGCTCTCCGCGCCCGGCGCGTGACCGAGCTGGGCGCTGGCGAGCGCGCGCAGCACCGTGACGCGCAGCGCCTCCAGCTTGATCTCGGTCTTGGCGAGCTTGGCGCGGAAGGCAGCATCTTCGAGCAGCGGCGCGCCGTTCACCTCAAGCTGCGCCGCGAGGCGCTTGGTGCGGAGCAGGGTACGCGCCGAGATGCCGACGCCGGCCACCAGCGTCCGCTCGTGGCCGAGCAGCGCCTTCGCGTACGTCCAGCCCATGTTCTCCTGGCCGATCAGGTTCTCCTTCGGCACCCGCACGGCGTCGAACCAGGTCTCACAGAACGCCGGGGTGCCGCCGGTGGTGAGGAAGGGCTTCACCGTGACGCCCGGCGTCTTCATATCCACCAGGATCCAGTCGGCGTACTGCGCGTAGGTGGTCCAGGTTTTTTGGCCCGAGAGCAGGTAGTCGCCGTCTGCTTGCTTGTCGGCGCGGGTGGTGAGCGAGGCAAGATCGCTGCCGGCGCCGGGCTCTGAGTAGCCCTGGCACCACACCTCCTCACCGCTCAAAATCTTGGGGAGGAAGCGCTGCTGCTGCTCGGCGCTGCCGAACTGCATGATGAGCGGCCCCACCATCGCGAGCCCGAACGGCGACAGCTGGGGCGTGCCCATCAGCTCAAGCTCCTGACTGAAGATGTAGCGCTCGGTCGCGTCCCAGCCCGGGCCGCCGTGCTCCTTCGGCCAGTGCGGCGCGACCCAGCCCTTGGCGGCTAAGATCTTGTGCCACGTCATCACCTCCTCATGGGAGAAGGCGGCGTCGTGCTCCGCCTTGGTGGCGAGCTTTGGCGGGAGCGCTTCACGGAGCCAGCTTCGCACCTCGGCGCGGAACGCCTCCTGCTCGGGGCTGAACGACATGTCCATCGGGATCCTCCTGGTGAGCGCCGGGTGGGGCGCTCAAATCGTGGCGAGCAAGCTACCACAGCTCCTCCCCGACGCCGCTCCTGGATTCAACGCGGGAGCGCTCAGCCGGCCGCTGGCGCCTGCCCCTTCGGCTGAAGCGCTCGTCACGGGACGACGCAGAGGCAAGCGCCCAGAGCACGCGGCGGCATCGGCCTCGACAGCGGCGGGGCCTAGGTGTAGAGCCCCCGCCCCATGGGCTTCTCTTGCGGCATCGTCGGCCTCCCCAACGTGGGGAAGAGCACGCTGTTCAACTCGCTCTCCTCCGCCAAGGCTGAGGCTGCAAACTACGCGTTTTGCACCATTGAGCCGAACGTCGGCGTGGTGAGCGTGCCGGACGCGCGGCTCGCTCAGCTGAGCCGCATCTACAAGACGCAGCGTGAGGTGCCCGCCACCATCCAGTTCGTGGACATCGCGGGCCTGGTGCGCGGCGCCTCCAAGGGGGAGGGCCTCGGCAACCAGTTCCTCTCCCACATCCGTGAGGTGGACGCCGTGGCGCACGTCGTCCGCTGCTTCGAGGACGAGAACGTGCTCCACGTGGAGAACAAGATCGATCCAGTGAGTGACGTGGAGACTATCCACACCGAGCTCGCGCTGAAAGATCTCGACACCGTGAACAAGCGCCTCGACCGCGCGCGGCGCCAGTCGAAGGGCGGGGACGCGGTGGAGCGGGCAGCTATTTCCGTGTGTGAAGGGCTGGCGGCGCACCTCGACGCGGGGCGCCCGGCGCGCACCTTCCAGGTGGAGGGGGACACGGAGCAGAAGATCGTGCGCGAGCTCCAGCTCTTGACGGACAAGCCCGTCTTCTACGTGGGGAACGTGGATGAGGCCTCGCTCGCTGATTTAGACAGTAACCCGCACCTTCGCGCGCTGCGTGAGCACGCCGCGAACGAGGGCGCCCAGGTGATCCCCATCTGTGCCGCGCTGGAGGAGCAAATCGCCGAGCTGGAGCCTGAGGATCGCCCCGAGTTCCTCGCCAGCGTGGGGCTCAGCGAGCCGGGCCTGAACCAGGTGATCCGCACGGGCTACGAGCTGCTCGGCCTGCTTACCTACATCACCGCCGGCGAGAAGGAGTGCCGCGCTTGGACGGTGCAGCGGGGCGCGACGGCGCCTGAGGCCGCCGGCGTGATCCACTCAGATTTTCAGCGTGGCTTCATCAAGGCCGAGGTGATCTGGTGGGAGGATTTGATCGCCCTCGGCTCGGAGGCTAAGTGCCGTGATGCGGGCAAGCTGAGCATCGAGGGCAAGGAGTACGTCGTGCGCGACGGCGACGTGATCCACTTCCGCTTCAACGTGTGAGCTGAAGTCAGCAGCACTGACTTGTGGTGGAGCCGCTGGTCAGCGCGCCATGGCGGCGTCGTTCGGGGTAGGGCAGGGGGTTCGGGTGCGCACAGCGGTGCCTGGGCTGCCACGAAGGCGCCGTCATCAGCCGCGCGCTCGTGGTTCACGGCGTCTTGGGCGCGGTGTTCACGATCGGGTGGTGGTGCCCCACGGCTTCATCACCCACCGGCACTGGGCCGCCCAAGGCGCCGAAGAAGCGCGCGATCCACACCCCGACCATCAAGAAGATGACCGCCACGTAGGCGAGGCCAACGCGGGTGACCAGGCGCTCACGGCGCGGGTCGCGTGCGCCCATGGCACCTGGCCAAAGCAGGAGCCAGCTGCCGTACACCAGCGCGATGACGTAGAAGGGCGTCACCAGTGGGAACAGCGGGTGCAGCGCGAAGGCGCCCACCCAGTCGCCTGACAGCGCGGCGTAGGTAGCCCGGGTCAGACCGCAGCCAGGGCACGGGGTGCCCAAGAAGCGCGCTGAGGGGCACACCACGGCGTCCGTCATCAGGCTCACGCCGAGCGGCACCACCACCAGGAGCCAGATCAGCACGCGCGCAGCCACCGTGCGCCAAGCGGGCGTGATGGGGGTCACGAGCGGTGGGTTTGCCTGCATGCGCGCCTTGCTCTAGCGCCGTGGGGCGGCGCTGTCACGGGCAGCGCTCGGCGCGCATCAATCATCAGATGACCTGACGAGCGCTCAGGTCGCAGGCAGCGCGTGGCGCGCGGCGCTCCGCACGAGACAAAAACGCGCGCGGCGGGAGGCTAAGCCTCCCGCCGCGCGCTGACGATGGAGTCCCCGAGGCGTCAGCGGAGCACGATGCTCACCACGTTGAGGATGACGATGAGCACGAACATCACCAAGCCGATCCCGACACAGATCTTCGAGATCTTAATCTTGGACTCGAACTCGGCGACGTTGCCGGCCTCAGCGGCTTGCTTCGCCTTCCACGCGAAGAACGCCGGGACCGCAGCGAGGATACCGCAACCACACACGAACGTGAGGCAAGATAGGATGAGCCAGGTAGTGGCCTGCTTCACCAGATCCGCCTGAGCACCACCCGCTGCGGGGGCGCCTGCCATCATGGGACCAGCCATGGGGCCACCGGGGGGAGGCCCTCCAGGCGGGCCCATGGGGCCACCGGGTGGCGGTCCACCCATCGGGCCACCGGAGGGCGGCCCCCCCGGTGGGCCTCCGCCCGGTGGCCCCATGGGTGGGCCTCCCCCCGGTGGCCCGATGGGTGGACCGCCACCCGGTG
>CAYQAC010000073.1:0-24659 GCA_964415255.1 uncultured Polyangiaceae bacterium
GCACACACCGGGAGGGAGTGAACCCCCGGAATCCCGGAATCCTCGGAGTGTCTGGGATCGCCGCGCCTGCGACAAAAATCTTACCGTGTATAATCGACACGAAGCCCCCTGAAGATTAGGCTTCGGTCATGGCGCTCGCAACCGAAGCCCTTGGCCACATCGATCTAGACGCGGAGATCGCCCGCCTGAAGCGCGAGCGCAATGCCGTCATCTTGGCTCACTATTATCAAGAGGGTGAGATCCAAGATTTCGCCGACTTCATCGGCGACTCGCTGCAGCTCGCTCAAGAGGCGAAGAAGACTCAGGCGGACGTCATCCTGTTCGCCGGGGTGCACTTCATGGCGGAGACCGCGAAGATCTTGAACCCCGACCGCACCGTGCTGGTGCCGGACATGGCCGCGGGTTGCTCCCTCGCGGATGGCTGCCCGCCTGAGGCGTTCCGCGCCTGGCGCGCGCGCCACCCCGGCGCCGTGAGCATCACCTACATCAACTGCTCTGCCGAGGTGAAGGCGGCGAGCGACATCATCTGCACCAGCAGCAACGCCAAGAAGATCGTCGAATCTATCCCGAAAGATCAGACCATCCTTTTTGCGCCAGATAAAAACCTCGGGCGCTACCTGATCCGCGAGACGGGCCGCGACATGGTCCTATGGCAGGGCAGCTGCATCGTGCACGAGACGTTCAGCCAGCGCCGCCTGATTGAGCTCAAGGTGAAGCACCCCCAGGCGAAGGTCATCGCGCACCCCGAGTGCGAAGAGCAGATGCTCGACCTGGCGGACTTCATCGGCTCCACGGCGGCGCTGCTCCGCTACGTGGAGAACGACAACGCGGAGAGCTTCATCGTCATGACGGAGAGCGGCATCTTGCACCAGATGCGCAAGCGCGCGCCGCACAAGGAGCTGATCGCCGCGCCCTCAGAGGAGAACTGCGCGTGCAATGAGTGCCCCTTCATGCGGCTCAACACCCCTGAGAAGGTGTACCTCGCGCTGCGCGACATGAAGCCCGCGCTCGAGATGGAAGAGAGCCTGCGAGTGCAGGCCCGGCGCTCCATCGACCGCATGTTAGAGCTCAGCTGAGCTGACTTACCGCTGGGGCGGTGCCGAGCGCCGCTCGGCTAACCCAAACCGGGCGCCTAACCTAGACCGGCGCCTAACCCAAACCCAGCGCCGCCGCGAGCTGCTTCACCGCGTTCAGCTCGAGCGGCGACAGCGTGCCGTCCACCAGGGCCGCCTCCGAGGCCTCATCCAGCACCGCCTGCTTCTGCTCCGGCGTCATCCCCTGCGCCACCACGTCGGCCTCATCCCAGCCCTCGAGCTCGGTCACCTGCGCCCGCTCCTCGGGGCTGAGCTCGAACCGATCCATGTAGCGGCTCAAGAACTCGCGCTCACGATCGGTCACGATGCCGTCCGCCACCAGCACCTTGGAGACAAGTAAGCAGCTCGCCACGCGGTGATCCATAACCGTGAGGATATCAACCAGCCGGAGCCAGACCAAGCACCTCGTGCGCCGCGCGCCGCTACCACGCGGCGCCTCGCCAACCCCCCCAATCCCCAAAGCAAGACGCCGAGCCCCGCAAGGGTGGCCACGCGCCGGCTGACCGCTCACTTATCGGGGCGCTTACCCGGGAGGCGCTGGAAGGTCTCGAGGGATCTTGCCTTCAGGTCGCCGCAGGCCTCCGCCCCCAAGTCGAACTGCTCCTTGGGATCGGCCGCAAGATCGTAGCAGTGCCAGCCCGTGTCCCAGGCGCGGGCCTCAAGCTTCAGGTTGCCCTGCATGTAGCCCCAGTTCTCGAAGGCGCAGCTCCACACCCCGGCGCAGTTGGTCATCGGCAGCGGCTGGGTGGTGAGCTCCGGGCGCAACAGGCTATTGCCGGCGATCTTGGTCTTGAACTGGGCGATCCCCGGCTCGTCCCACACGCCCATCAGATCGAGCAGGGTGGGCGCGATGTCGACGTGGAACACGAACTCATCTTGCTTGGCGCGCAGGCCCTGCTCTTGGGTCTCCGTGAGCACGCCCTTGGGGGCGTCGATCCACATCGGCACATGGATTTCCTCATCGAAGATGCTGAAGGTGTGGCCCATCTGGTTGTGCTCACGGAACGCCTCCCCATGATCGCTGGTGGTGACGATCACGGTGCGCGCGCCCGCGGCGCCCTCACGAACATGCCGCACGATGCGCGACAGGTGCAGATCCTGTTGGTGCACCGAGTTCAAATACTGGTTGAAGAAGTGCGCGTTGCGCTCCGGCGCCTTGCTGGTGGTGGCAGGCTGAAACGGCTGCGGGAGCTCCGGATCCACCAGGTAGGGGTAGTGCACGTTGGAGAGCTGCACCACGGCGAGGTAAGGCTCCTTCAGCTGATCGATGTGCTCCGTCACGTAGTCGGCGAGCAGCCTCTCCGGCGCGCCCAGATCAAGATCCGCGGTGGGGTCGAGCTCGGTGGCGCTCACGAACTGCGACACGCCGAGGTTCTTCACCCACAGGCGTGAGTTGCCGAACAGCATGTTCTGGCTGGTGTAGAACGCGGTGTCCCAGCCCGCGGCGCGCGCATAGTCGAAGATGAGCGGCCAGGTGTGGAGCGTGTCGCGATCTTCAGTAGGCAGTAAACCTGCCCAAGTCACCGCCAGGCTGATCGCGGTGCACGAGGCCATGGAGCGCATCTGGCTGAAGTGGAAGCGGTTCGGGGTGAGCTCGCCGGTGTACGGCGTCTTCTGACAGCTCGGGTCTGGTGCGTTGCAGGTGGCGTCGGCGCGCACGCTCTCGAGCAGGATGAACAGCACGTTGCGCGGCGCCTCCACCTGACTTGCGAGCGGCGGCACCGGCAGCGACTCACGCACCCGCGGCCTCAGCTGGTTCGACTGATCCGTCAGGCCGAACTGGGTCAGCAGCATCCCGCCGATGGCGTTAAAATAGAGCGTGTCAGGCGTGGCCGCCTGCAGGTGCCGGTGCTGCACCGGCGCGAAGAAGGCGCCTACTAGCAGGAGCGGCGCGAGCACCCCCGCGACGCGCGAAGGCCGGCGCCGCGGCCGCACCAGGCGCCGGGCGATGAACACCATGAGCACCGCCAGCGCCAGCATCGGGAGCTTCAAGGTGAGGTAGTTACCGATGTCCGCCAGCAGCTGGTTCACCACGCTGTCCATGAAGTTCGAGGCGAAGCGCGAGACGTCCTCGTTCATGTACGCGTTGTACTGCTGGAAAAAATACGCCTGACCGCCGAAGGCGAAGGTGAGCATCCCCACGAAGAGCGCGGCCGACACGTGCCTCAGCGCCCCCCGGCGCCGCGAGGCCGCGTACAAGAGCAGCGCCCACACGAGCAGGCTCTCGAGCGCGGCCCCCAAGTACATCAGCCGATAGCCACCGCTCAGCTCCATCAAGCGTGGCCCGCGACGGCTGAGATCGAGCCCCACCGCGAGCAGCATCGGCGACGCGAGCAAGAGCCACGCGAGGAGCTTGCGGCGCCGCGGCAGCGCGCGGAGGCGCTTGGCGGGTGAAGCCTTAGCTTGGCTGGCCTCTGCTTCAGCTCGACGCTCGTCAGCCTGACTGACGTCAGCCGTGCTCGGAGCCTCTGCCCGACCCGAGTCAGCCTGACTGACGTCGACCGCGCTCGGAGCCTCTGCCCGACTCGAGTCAGCCTGACTGACCTCTGCTTGGCTGTCCGCCGGCACCTGGCTCGGGTCGCTCTTCACTCGCCTGCTCTCACTTGATGCTCAGGTGTCCGTCAACCAGCTGGTGATCAGGTAGTTGGCGATCAGAATCGCCACCGCGCTCTGCACCACCGCACGGGTGGTGGCCTCGCCCACGCCGCGCGCGCCGCCGGAGGCGAAGTACCCCTGCCGGCAGGCGATGGACGCGATCAAGAAGCCAAACACAGCGCCCTTGATGATGCCCATCCAGAAGTCCGCGGGGACGAGGCGGTTCTGGATGTTGCTCAGGAACACGCCAGGATCTACCCCGAGGCTCGACACCGCCACCAGGTAGGCTCCCACCATCCCCACGCAGGTGTAGAGCACCACGAGGAGCGGCACCATTAGGGTCGCCGCGAGCAGGCGCGGCGCCAGGAGGTACTGGATGGGGCTGATGGCCATGGTGGTGATGGCGTCAATCTGCTCGGTGACCCGCATGTTCCCGAGCGTCGCCGCCATGCCGCTGCCGGCGCGCGCCGTGACCATCAGCGAGGCGAACACGGGGCTCAGCTCGCGCGTCATGCTCACGGCGACGATGTAGCCCACGGTGCCCTCCGCGCCGAACTGACTCAGGCTGTGGGTGGTCTGCAGCGCGAGCACCATGCCGCTGAAGACGCCCGTCAGCGCGACGATGAAGATCGACTGCACCCCGATGAAATCCATCGCGATCAAGAGCTGCACCAGACGATAAGGTGGACGCACCATCCACATCAGCGTGCGCGCAGTGAGCAGCACCTGGGTGCCCACGGAGTCAAAGAACGCCAGCACCGGGTCGATCAGGAAGGCGAAGGCGCCCTTCGGTGCCTCGCTCATGCCGCGCCCTCCGCCGCGACCCAGGCGACGAACAGGGACGCGAAGCCGCCCTTCGGTGCCTCGCTCATGCCGCACCCTCAGTATCAGGTTTGCGTCCTGAGCGGGGCGCGCCAGCGCCCTGGCTCGCGGTGGAGGCGCTGGGGCGCGGATGGAGCGGTGGGCGCCAGCGCCCAGCGCGGAGCGCCTCGGGGAGCTGGGCCAGCGCCGCGCGGGAGCCCTCCCCAGTCGCGTGAAGGAGCACCTCACGCGCGGCGAGCGGCCCCTCCCAAGAGACGACGAGCGCGTCTCCGCCGAGCTCCTTGAGGTACGGGCGCCCCCACTCCACCACCAGCAGCGCGCCCTCACGGCGCGCTGCCTCCAGGCCAAGCTCAAAGACCTCATCCGCGGACCCCAGCCGATACAGGTCCGCGTGCAGCACCTGAAGCTGTGCTGCGTGCTCCTGGACCAGCGAGAACGTGGGGCTGGTGACGGGCACCTCGGCGGGCACGCCGAGCTCGCGACACAGCGCGCGGGTGAGGAAGGTCTTCCCAGCGCCGAGCGGGCCGTCGAGTATGATGAGCCCCCCTGGGCGTGAGACGCGCGCCAGCGCGCGCCCGAGCTTCACGGTGGCGCGGCGAGACGTCAGCGCGACGCAGAGTTCGGTCATGGCTCACTCACCAGGGAGAGCTCGCGCGGGAGCCGGCGACCTGGATCGAAGCCGCGCGCGGTGGTGGTCTGGAGGGTGGCCTCAGCGCGGGCCAGCGCGAGCAGCGCCTGTCGGTGCAGGGCTCGCACCGCCTCCGCCTCGTGGGTGCTGGAGAGCGGGAGCTCACTCAGCGCGCGGCGCGCCAGCGCGCCGACGTCGTGCCCCAAGGCAGCGAACCAAGTATCAGCCGCGCCTTCCCCGGGGAAACGATGCGCCCTGAGTGACAACCGCCCAGCGCGCCAGGGGGCCTCGCCCGTGGCGCGCGTCGCCTCTAAGTCGGAGGCGAGCAGCGGTTGATAGCGCGCTTGGGTCAAATCCAAGGTGAGCTGCCCGGCGCACGCGGGCGGCCCCGTGACCACCAGCGCCCTCACGCCCGCGCTCTGCCATTTTCCTACTGGAAATCTAGACGCGCCAGCGCGCGCGGGCACCGCGTCGCACAGCTCCGCGTCCACCAGCGCGCTGTGGAGGCCACGCCGCGTGAGCTCCAGCTTGAGCAGCTCTCGGCTCCGCGACCCTTCCCCGGCGATGAACACGGTGTCTGAGGAGGCGCTCGACGGCCCTGGCTCCATCAGCACGATGGGCACGCCGCTGCCGCGCGCGAACGCCAACGCCTCCTCAACACCGACCTCATCCACCCCGGCCACCAGCAGGCTCGCGCCGGAGCCCACGAGCTCCATCAGCGCGCGACGCATGGCGCCGGGGCCGCCGGTGTCCGCTGCAGAGACGAGCCGCACCGCCGCCTCATCCCGCGCCACCTGGGGCAGCCCCAGCGCGCGCGTGAGCCCACGCGCCACCTCCGCTGAGCGCCGCTGGCGGAGCGGCGTGCCGGTGCTGAGCGCGAGCCCCACCAGCCGCCCCCGCACGCTCGGCGCGCTCGCGCTGGTCGCCGCCAGGCGCGCCAGCTCCGCGCGGCGCTCCCGTGACTCGTTGAACGTCCGCTCACCCAGCAGGCGCGCCGCGAGCTCAGCGTCCCCGCGCGCGAGCGCGCCCTCCGTGAGCCGCGACACCACCACCCCCCGAAGCCAGGCGCGCTCGCGCGCGAGCTCCTCGCTCACCGCGCTCGCGTCCGCCTCACGCAGCTCCACCAAGAACCGCCTGAGCTCAGCCTCAGGCGCGGTGGCGAGCAGCTGCTCGATGCGACGATGGACCGCCGGGAGCTCATCGGCGGGCGTCTCTGCCGCCCAGCTGATAAGCGCGGTGGTCGCCTCCCGCCAGCGTCCGCTCGTGATCCACGCGAGCGCCAGGTGCTCACGGTAGGCCGCGCGCTCGCGTGGATCGATCAAGCGCCCCTCAAGCGGCAGCAAGAGCGCGAGCGCCGCGCGCGGCTGCTTCAGGCGGATCCGCACCGCCGCCTCCACGACGTCAGCCAAGTCATGCGCGCTGCCTGAGGGTCCGCGCCGCGTGCGCGCGGCCAGCCGCCGCGCGGTGCTCAGATCTCCAGCGTCCACGTGGATCCACGCGAGGTACACCATGGCGAGCCGCACCTGATCGTCCGCTGGGAAGCGATCGATGAAGGCGATGAGCGGCGCCATCAGCTCCGCGCGGCGCTCTGAGGTGTCGTACCAGCGCGCTTGAATGACGCGGAACGCCGCCTGAGCTTCGCTCGTCTCAGCGACCACCGCGACCGGCCTATCCGTCGGCCCCGAAGCGCCCCCACAGCCAAGCGCGCACAGCCCGGCGGCCCCCCACAGCGCCGTTGAGCGGCGCCGCGCCGGGAGACACCGGCGCTCGAATGGCTTGCTTAGGCGCGACACAACGAGAACCCGCTCGTCGCTCTAGAGCGGCGATCCGTTCGCCGCAAGACGGTCCCCCGCGCACGGCAACTTGTGCTGTGATCACGAGCCGTGTCCACCAACGCTCCACTCAGTCAGCCGCCCGCGCGTGCTGCGCGCCGAGCGGCGCTCGCGCGCCGGCTCATCGTGGCGCTGGTCAGCGCCTGGGTCGGACTCTACTTGCTTGGCTTGGCGCTCGCCCCCGGCCAAGCGGGCGCGCTCCCTGCCTGGGCCGACTGGCTCGAGCTCACCCCGAGCCTGGTCCGCGACCCGGCGCGAGCGACGCTCAGCGCAGCGCTCGCCTGGCTCTTGGTGCGGGCGCTCCGCGCCGCGTGGGCGCCCCCGAGTGAGCCCCAGCACCAGGGGCTCACGTGGCTCACCCGCGTCGCCGTCACGGGCAGCGCGCTCGGCCCGCTGCTGCACGCTGGCCGCGCGCTCGCGCGGCGTCGCGGCGAGGGGAGCCTGCTCGACAGCCACGCGGCGACCGAGCTCGCGGCGGAGCTCTCGGCGACCTACCTCGGTATCCCCTGGGTGGCGCTCGGCTACCTCGTGAGCGCCGCTGGCATCGCGCTTTGGTTAGCTTTACTGACCTTTAAGGCGGCCAGCCACCGTGAGCTGGGGCAGGGCTTGGCGCGCGGCCTCGGCTGGGGCGTGGCGCTCCTCACGCTCACCGTGCTCACGCGCCCGCTGGTCTACTACGCGACCGGTGACGATCTGCTGCGGCGCCAGGACACGGTCACACCGCTTGACCGTCAACCCTAAGCGCGCGTCACCTCACCAGGCCCACATGACTCACCGCTACGATCACGCGCGCCCGGCGCTCACCGTCGACTGCGTCGTGTTCGGCCTCGACGAGGAAGATCTGAAGGTGCTCCTGGTGCAGCGCTCGCAGGAGCCATTCCGTCACCGCTGGGCGCTCCCTGGAGGCCTGGTGGGGATGGAGGAGAGCGCCGATCGCGCCGCGCGGCGTGAGCTGGAGGAGGAGACCGGCCTCCGCGACGTGTACCTGGAGCAGCTCTACACCTTCAGCGACGTCGACCGCGATCCACGCGAACGCTCTGTCAGTATCGCTTACTATGCGTTAGTCAAGATGACTGACCACGTAGTGCGCGCGGCGACGGACGCCGGCGGCGCGGCCTGGTTCAGCGTGACCGACGCGCAAGATCTCGCCTTCGATCATGACCTCATCGTACACGCGGCGTACGAGCGCCTGCGCGGCAAGCTGCGCTACCAGCCAATCGGCTTTGAGCTGCTCCCCGAGAAGTTCAAGCTGAGCCAGCTCCAGCGGCTCTACGAGGTGGTGCTCGGCGCGCCGCTCGACAAGCGCAACTTCCGCAAGAAGATCCTCGCGATGGATCTCCTGCGTCCGCTCGACGAAGTGGAGCAGGGGGTGGCGCACCGCGCGGCGCGGCTCTACCGCTTCGACAGCCGTCGTTACCAAGAGCTGCGCCGCCGCGGCTTCAACTTCGAGCTGTGACCCAGCTCGAGCCCCGCGCGCATGGGTCGCAGGGGGCAGCGTCCAGGCGCGGGCCGCCACCTGGGTCGCTTGGTTTTTTGGGGGTTTGCCTGGATGGCGCCGTCCACCCTGAAATGGCTGTGCGCCTGCTTCAACGTGGTGATCGAAATGAGCAGCGGCGGGAATGCAGGGAACAGGCATGAGCGTCCTTGAGGGGCAGCGCGCTGCGCCGATCCAGCGCGGTGCCGTCTAACCCCCATCCCCCCTCAAGCAGCCGCCTTGAACTGCACGAGGCCCCGTGACAAACCGCCGACCGTGCCACACCTGCCCCCTTTGCCCGCGCTGAGCGCCCCGGCCGTGCTGCGCGCTTGGAGCGCCCCGCGAGCGCGCGCTCTCCTCATGGCGCTCGGCCTCACCCTCGCTCTGGCTGGGTGCAGCGCGGCCACCCCGGCGCCCACCGCGCCCAGTCATGACATCCCAGCGCCCGCTGGTGAGCCGCGCGCGGAGCTCAAGCTGAGGCTCAGCCTGACGCAGCGCGAGCGCTGTGAAGAGACGTTCGATCTGGAGCTCTATCGCGAGCGCGGGGTCGAGCAGATAGCCTGGCAGGAGCCGCACGGCGTGTGTCACGACCGCGTCGTTACCGTGCGGTATTTGACGGGACGTGTCGAGCGGGGACCGCTCATGGATCACATACGGCGCCTCGCCATGAAGGTAGAAGAGCTAAAATGACCTCGAAGCCCGCATCCAAGCCCCGCACCTCACGGCGCCGCCTCGCGGCCACCCTCGGCGTCACCCTGGGCGCCCTGGCCGCCGCGCTGGCTCCCAGCTTGGGGGTCGGCGTCACTGAAGCCGGCGCTCGCGAGGGGCGCGTGCAGTCACCACGCCAGCGCGCGCTCGCGCAGATGACGACGAACCCGAGCGCGCTCATCAACGTGAGCTACTCGGAGCTGCCGAGCAGCCCAGACGTGCTGAACCTGGGTAAGCGCGGCACCCGCGCGCTTGAGCGCTGCCTACAAGACAACGCCCACACCGAGGTGCGCGCCGAGTGCGCGCGCTACCTGCGGGCGCTGGGTGACCGCTCCGCGCTGCCCACCCTGCGCGCGTCCCTGGCCGACTGGGAGCCCATGGTGCGCTACGCGGTGATCCAGGCGCTCGGCAGGATGCCTGACGAAGCCTCATTCGAGCCGCTGCACACGCTGTATCAGCGTGAGGATGAGTCGCTCAGCAACCGCCTGGCCATCATCGACGCCCTGGGCGCGCTCGGCAGTCACCGCGCGGTGCGCGTGCTGCGCGCGGAGCTGCGCAAGGCGCCTAAGAAGGGCGAGGGGGACCGCCGCGCGCAGATCTTCATGGCGCTGCTCCGCAGCCGTCACTTGGTGGCGCGGCAGACACTGGTGGGCGACGTCAGCTACGTGCTCGGCCTGAAGGACAACGAGTGGGCGCTGCTCCAGGGCACCAGCGCCGCAGCGGAGCTCGGCTCGGGCGCGCTGGTGCGCAGCCTGGTGCCGCTGATGAGCCACCGCAGCGCTGAGGTGCGAAACAAAGCGGTTTATGCGCTTGGAAAAATCGGCGACCCGACGGCCACCCGCGCCCTGCTAGAGCACCTGCCGAAGGTGCGCGAGGCGCGCATGCTCAACAACATCGCCTTCGCCCTCGAGCGCCTGAACCCAGACGCCTTCTTCCCGGCGATAGAGCAGCTGGCCGCGAGCAAGCAGGCGGTCATCCGCCTGAACGCCGCCTTCGTGCTCGGCGACGTGCGCCGCCCGGAGAGCCTGCCAGCCTTGTCCAAGGCGCTGAAAGATCCGAGCGATTTTGTGCGCGTGAACGCGGTGGTGGCGATTGGTAAGCTGGCCGAACCGAAGGGCATCGCGGCGCTCGAGCCGTTCCAGTCCGATCCGGATTTCAACATCCGCGAAGAGGCCATCTACGCGACCCACCGGCTGAGCGACGGCAAGCACGAGGGGCTCATCTACGATCAGCTGTTCAACTCGGCGGACGCCAAGCGACCGGAGCGGGAGTACAGCCGGCGGCGCGCCGCCATCACCCTGGGCAAGCAGGGGGACACCCGCGTGCGGCAGTACCTCTTGAGCTGCTTCGAGCGCTATCAGTGCAGCGCGCGCGACATTGAGGCGTTCGTGCGTCAGGACAAAGACACGCGCACCCACGGGCGGCTGCTGCTCGACTGGACGCGGGGGCGCACTGAGCTAACCCAGCTGATCGGGAGCTTGAAGCCGCCGGGCAGCGTCGCCATCGCGCAGGCGAGCTTCGACGAGTCGCTAGCGCACTCGCGGTTCAGCAGCGCCAGCCGGAGCGCCACGCTGCTCGGCGATCTTGGCGATCAAGCGGTGCGCCCACGGCTCTCCAACGTGGAAAAACATCAGAGCACCTGGCTGCGGCTGAGCGCGGGGGTGGCGCGGCTGCGCCTCGGCGACAGCCAGCTGGTCGCGCCCTTGATGCAGGATTTCGACAACCTGCCGAGCAGCTCGCTGCCGAGCGCGGTGCGGCTCTTGAGCCGCGTCTCGGAGGCGCCGGCGCAGAAGGCGCTGGAGGGCGAGCTTGTCACGCGCAGCCAGCACGCGGACCCGCAGCTCGCCGTCGCGGCGCGCGCCGTGCTGGCGGCTTGGGATCCTGACAAGCAGTTCTTCGGCATGCTCGACGCGCTCTCGTCCACCTCCACCGAGGTGCGTGAGCTCGCCGCGCGCTACCTGCGCGGCAACCGCAGCCAGGAGCTCACCTGGGCCATGCGGCGCGCCCTGAGCCGCGAGCAGCGGCCGTACACGCGCGACCAGCTGCGCGTGCTGCTCGACACCCGCAGCTGAGCCATGGCCGCGCGGCGGCTGTGGCCGCTCGTCCTGCTCGCGCTCATCGCCTGGGACCAGGCTGCGCCAGCGCTGCTCCCGAAGCTCGCTTTGGTGAGCCTGCTCGCGCTGGTGGGCGCCGCTTGGCTTGGCTACCGGGGGGGCTTCAGCAGTAAGCCTCACTTACTAGACCCACCGCTCCTGGTCGCGAGCTTGGCTGTGGTGTGGGGGTGCGTCTCGCTCAGCTGGGGGAGCCCCGCGGGGCGCCTGAGCCAGGCGACCAGCGTCGCCACGCTGTGCCTGGCTTGGGTGGCGCGCGGACTGTTCACGACGGAGGACTTACGCGGCGCCCTGGTGTCCCTCGCGCGCTCCGTCGGCGCCGCGCTCGGCGCCTGGGCGCTCCTCAGCTACGCCACGGGGCAGAGCGGCGCTTGGCTGCACGCAGGGATGGGGAACCCAAACTGGCTCGGGCTGTGCCTCGCGCTGACGCTCACCTTGAGCTGGCCTCCTTGGAGCGCTGTCACGCGCTTCAAGTCAGCTAGGCTCATCAGCAAGGGGTTTCGGGGGTTTGGCACCGCGCTGCGCCAGGCGAGCAAGGCGCCAAGGACACGCGAGGCGCTGGAAGCCACTGAAGAGCCTCCGACCCGCCATTTCGTCTGGGTATATTACTACCTAGCCAGCGCCTTGCAGCTCGCGGGCCTGGTGTTGGCAGAGTCGCGGGTGGCTTGGGTCGCGTGCTTGGTGGCAGCAACCTACGCCGTCATGCGAAAGCAGTGGCGCTCAGCTGCGGCGCAGAGGCGCCTCGCGTGGCTGGCGCCGGCGCTGGCCTTGGCGCCGGTGGTGGCGGGCTTGGGTGCGGCGCCCGTAGCGGGCGAGGGGCTGCTCGGGGCGCTCGCGGGGCGGCGCGCGATTTGGCACGCGGCGACGCTGGCTTGGGCGGAGGCGCCGCTCGGGGTGGGCTCGGGTGACTTCAGCGCCGCCTTCCTGTGGGCGCAGGGGAAGTGGCTCGCGGGGTACGACGCGCAGATCGCCGCGCGCGCCTTCCAGCACGCCGAGACGGCGCACTCGAGCTGGCTGATGGCCTGGGTGGAGCAGGGCCCGGTGGGCGGCGCGCTGCTCATCCTTTGGCTTTGGCTCGCGCTCCGGCGCGCCGCCTGGGCTCGCGGCGTGACGGCGCTGGTCGCGGTGGGCACCTGCGCCATCGCGGACAGCGCGCTCGAGCTGCCGGCGGTGGCGGCGCTGGCCTGGCTCACCACGGCAGCGCTGGGCACGGCCGCTCAGGACGCTTCAGAGGATGAAGCGCCAGGCGGCGCAAGCGGCACTAGCATTTCCGCGCGGCTATTTGCGGCGGCGCCTAGCGGCGCCCTCGGCTGGCTCCGCCGCGGAGCGCCCTGGCTGCTGCTCGGGCTCGCTGCGCTCACCCTGCGTGAGGCCGCCCTGGCGTGGCGCGCCGAGCGGAGCGCCAGCTACGGACGAGCGCACCCTGAGGCGCGCCTTGAGGCGCAGCGCCGAGCAGCAGAGCTCTACCCCAGCTCGGCGGCGCTCATGCTTGAGCTGGGCGTGGCGCAGCTCTCCGCTGGTGACGCCCTGGGCGCGCTCGAAGCCGCGGAGGCGAGCTCACGCACCTCGGTGAGCGTCGCCTCTGAGCTGCTCCGCGCGAAGGCGCAGACAGAGCTCGGGCGCCTCCCGGAGGCGCGCCGCGCGCTTGAGTCGGCTGCGGCGCTGTCGCCGGGGTCGTTCCGCGTGCACCTGGGCCTCGCGGCGGTGACGCTGGAGCAAGGTGATCTTGAGGCCTGTCAGCGCGCCCTCGATCGCGCGCGCGCGGTGCAGCCCTTCGCCCCCGAAGTGGCGCCGCTCGCTCAGCGCCTACGCCAAGCACGCGCAGACAGTGAGCTATACTGACGTGTTGCGCGGCGCCAGCGCGGTACCCGAGCCAATGGTAAGTCATGCTGACGTATTGCGCTGCTCGCGGCTGAAGCTGGCGCGGTGCCGTCCAACCCCCAAACCCCCTCCAAACAGACAAGGCCCTCAAGCCTCAGCTGGGGCGCGCTTCTTGAGCGCCCGGGTGACCACGGTCACGCCGAGCAACCCCACGGAGCCGAGGAGGATGCCGAGCACCGCGTCGAAGAGGAGCGGCGTGAGCGCTTCACCCACCGCGCCTAATGACGCCGCTGCCTTGTTAGTCAGGCTAACCGACAATTTATGCGCCGCGGCGACGTTGTGGCTGACGATCCCCCCGCCGACGAGGAACATCGCGACGGTGCCGACCACTGACAAGAGCTTCATGAGCTTGGGCGCCACCTTGAGGAGCGCCTGGCCAAGCCCCCGCGCGATGGGCGACTCGCGCCGCGAGAGCAAGACGCCCGCGTCGTCCAGCTTCACGATCCCCGCGACCAAACCGTAGACACCCACCGTGCAGATCACTGAAATGGCGACGAGCAGCAGCGCCTTGTTCAAGAGCGGCGCGTCAGCCGCGCTGCCGAGCGCGATCACCACGATCTCCGCGGAGAGGATGAAGTCCGTCCGCACGGCGCCGCGGATCTTGCCCTTCTCGAGCGCCACTAGATCCACGCTGGGGTCGGCCACCGCCGACGTCAGCTCCGCGTGCCGCGCCGCCTCCGAGTCCTTGGGGTGGAGGTAACGATGCGCGATCTTCTCGCACCCCTCGAAGCAGAGGAAGGCGCCACCCAAGAGCAAGAGCGGCACGATGAGCCACGGCGCCACCGCGCTGATGAGCAGCGCCGCCGGCACCAAGATGGCCTTGTTCAGCGCCGAGCCCTTGGCCACCGCCCACACCACGGGCAGCTCCCGCTCCGGCCGCACGCCGGTCACCTGCTCGGCGTTGACCGCGAGATCGTCCCCGAGCACCCCAGCCGTCCGCTTGGTGGCGATCTTCGTCATCGCGGCGACGTCGTCGAGCAGGGTGGCGATGTCGTCGAGCAGCGTGAACAGGCTGGATGCCATGGGAGCCTCGCAGGGTGAGCCCAGGACCATAACGAAGCGCTGAGGCAGCGCCAAGCGCGACGCTGAGGGGCACAGCGCGGCGCATGGGTGCCAGCGCAGGTGCGCGGCGCGCGGTGTCCAGCGGGGCGGCTCACGCAGCGCCGCTCGGCGCTGGCACGCTGCGGCGAAGCGGAGTAAGGAGCCTGGGTGCCTCGCTGCTATTTCCTAGGGGTTTGTAGCGGCTCCTCGTTAGATCAGGGGTCGAACAACGTCTCGCTGTTCAACCTGATTGAGCAGCTGAACCTGCCCCCCGGCGCCACCCCTCCCCCCGGTGGGCTGATCTCGGTGGAGCTGCACGCCTACTGGGTGCTCGCGCCCGAGGAGCACGGGGCCGTCTTTGAGACGCGCTTCGTGCTCGTCGCGTTGGACTCCGGCCTTGAGCTCCCCACGGAGGTGAGCCGCCACACCTACCGCACGCCACGTTTCCGCACGAGAATACTCGGCCTGCCGCACCCGCCGGTGCTCGGCGAGTACGCGCTGCGCGTGGACGTGCGCCCCGCGGACACGGAAGTTTGGCACCGCGACCCAGCCGCCTGGCCCGTGTACGTCGCCGAGCTGCAGCCGCGCGAAGGCGTCACGGTGCACTGAGGCTCACGGTGCACTGAACGTCACAGTCACTGTGCGTCAGCGCGCGCTGAGCCTCAGAGCGCGCGCTGAGCCTCACCAGGGCGTCATGGCGCGCTGAGCCTCAAGTCGCCTGCGCAATGCGTAGGAGCAGCTCATTCAGGGGGATCGGGGGGTTCACTCCCTCCTGATCCACCATGAACGTCTCTGCCCGCGTTGTTCACGCGTCGTGGTGCACTGGGGCCACGGTCCCAGACCTTACTGGAGGATCCGGGCGGCCCTGGAGAGCACCTCAATCCTAAGCAAGGAGTTGAAGAGCCGGTTGGACGGCACCGCACCGCGTGATGCGCGCGGCGCTGAAGGCCACCGCCATCGCCACACAAAGACCTACGTTGTACCGGGCAGGGACCATTCGCTGCTCGCGGCGCAGAACTGGCAAACCCCCACCCCCTGAACAGGTCGTTTGGAGCGGCTGGTAGACGGAGCGCCGCGCTTGAGCCACACGTGTATCCTTCGCGCGTGCACTTTAGTGAGCTCCTCTTCGTGGATGAGCACCTCGTGATCATGAACAAGCCTTCGGGTTTGCTCGTGCATCGGGGCTGGGACAACGACGATGACGTGGCGCTGTTTCGGGTGCGTGACGCGCTCGGGGGGCGCCATGTGTTCCCCGTGCATCGGCTCGACCGGGGCACCAGCGGGGCGCTCGTCTTCGCTCGGAGTCGGGAGGCGGCCGCTCAGCTCAGCCGGCTCTTTGAAGCGGGCGAGGTGGAGAAGGTGTACCTGGCCCTGGTGCGCGGCAGGCCACCTGACGAAGGTGTCATCGACTACGCTATCCCGCGGGCGGAGGGCGCGCCGCGCGTCCCGGCGGTGACGGCGTTTCGTACGCTAGGAAGATCACCTGTCGATCGCTGCTCCCTGGTGGAGGCGCGGCCAAAGACAGGGCGGCTCCACCAGGTGCGGCGACACCTGAAGCACATCAATCACCCGCTCATCGGCGACGTGCGCCACGGCTCGGGCATCGTCAACCGCCACTACCGCGCCGAGTATGGCCTCCATCGGCTCGCGCTCCACGCCGCCGCCATCGCCTTCACCCACCCCATCACCGGCGAGGCGCTGTCCGTTTCGGCGCCGCTGCCTGACGATCTCGCGGCGCCGCTCAGCGCGCTCGGGCTGTTTCTCTAGACCTCCCCCCCATGCCGCGAGCAGCACCGCGGGCTATAGTGATGCCCCATGCACGGCCCGCGCGAAGCACCCCCTGAAGCCAGCCAAGCCCTCGCTGGTGACCTCACGGCGCGCGGGTATGGCACCTTGCCGGCGCTGCTCGGCAAGCGTGAGCTCGCCGCCGCGCGCGCGGCGCTTGAGCGCGTCGTGGAGCAGCTGAAGCCACCCTGCTTCTACGCGGCCTCCACGCTCACCCTGGAGCACCCCGAGGTCCCCGGGCCGATCGAGATAACATCAGTTGGGCTCACCATTCCGCGCCTACACGCCGCCGCGCCAGAGCTCGCGCCCCTCGTGCTGCAGCCGCGGTCGCTTGAGCCCATCCGCGCGGCGCTAGGCGACGCCATGCAGCTTGAGGTGCTCGGCGCGGTGGTCAGCGACGAGGTCCGGCCCTTCTTCACCTGGCACACCCACATCGACCGAGAGCATGAAGGCGTGAGGATCCGCGCGGGGGAGTGGCCGGACAAGCCCCACGTGGAGCGCGTGCTCATGCTCGTGTATTTAGACAATATCAATGACGATTCAGGCCAGCTCTTGGTGTACCCGCGCGCCGCGGGGGAGCCGACGGCGCCGCCCTACCGCATCGAGGCGGAGAGCTGGCCTGGTGAGGTAGCGCTCTCACCGCGGGCGGGGGACGCCGTCATCCTGGAGCAGTGCACCTGGCACGCGGCGCGCCCTAGGCGAAACGCCGGCCGCCGCAGCTTCATCGCTTGCTACTTCGCTTCGAGCGACGCATCCCACGTCGAGCCAACGGAGCCTTCACTTCGAGGCTTGATGCAGTAGCTGCTGCGGCCGAGAGGTAGCGCGCTGTGCCTGAGCGGTAGCGCGCTGTGACGGAGTCGAACCGTGCCCAGGTGGCGCCGTCACAGCCGCAGACCGCGCAGCTTGGCGAGCACCTCCGCCAGGCGCACCACCCCGAGCGTGGGACCTTGAGCCCACCAGAAGTTCATCGCCAGGCTCACGTCCACTGAGCGCACCTGGTGCCACCACAGGCGCGGCACGTAGAGCAGCTCCCCGGGCTCAATCACCGCCCTGTAGCGCGTGAGCCCACCCAGACGCGGGAAGCGCTGAAGGTCAGGCTGTATCGCGTCCACCTGGGCGTAGTTGGGCACACCGGACCACGGCGGGTGCGGGTACACGCGCAGCGTGTCTTTGGGCTCAAACAGCACCCACTCCTTGCTACCCAGGAACTGCGCATAGAGGTTGTCTGGCAGGTCGAAGTGGAGCGCGCCGTTGGCGCCCGGCGGCGCGAGCCAGAACCGCGACTGGCGCCAGCTCGCCTTCGCGGCGTAAGGCAACGGGCGAACGTCTTCGAGGAGCTGCGGCGCCTCCTGCTGAACGCGGAAAATCAGATAATCTGAGCAATGGCCGGCGGTGAGCTCATCGATGACGTCGCTCACGCGCCGCTTCCGGTAGTGCACGCCGGCCTCAGCGGAGTAGCCCGCGTAACCGTGCGGATCGATCGGTACCACGTCGAGCTCGCGCTCACCGATGGCGCCACGCAGGTAATCGAGCGTCCACTGTTGCCTGGCGGGCCACGACTCGAGCGCGCCCTGGATGATCACCGGGTGAGCCGGCGCGCGCCAGACGCGCTCAAAGGCCGCCGCCGATGGCAGCGTCACCCGCGGCACGGGGACATCCACCACCTCAGCCACGCGGCGCGCCATCACGCGCGAAGCTAGCTCATCAACTCAGCGTCGCCAACTCAGCGATGAGTTGCGACGAACAAACCCACACCTAGTACGTCGAGCCCACGCGCCTCAGGGGCGCGCGCGGAAGCGGAAGGCGTTCGGGATGGTGCTGCGCAGTTGGTCATGGTTCCTGATGAACATGTCCGTGTGCCCGCAGCCCACGCAGATGATCATGGTGCACCAAGTGGTCGCCGCCTGGGCGCGACCTTCGATGGCCACCCCGAACAGGTTGCCGCTGGCCTTCGCGTAGGTCTCGAAGCCAACCTCAGGTAGGCTGTCGAATACGAGGCCATTGCAGGCGGGGCAAGGTCGATAAGGCTGCTCGTGCATCGCGACATTCTGCCTCAGGCCCTACGGCAGATCCATTGAGGACTCACCGCAACGCACGCCTCAGCCTGCCCCAGTCACCGCGCCTCGTCGGATGGTTCGGGGGGTTGGGCACCGCTCTCCACGGCCGCCACGCGAGGCCCGGTGATGTTGTAGAGCACCGGCAGGACGAACAGCGTGAGCAAGGTGGAGGACAACAGGCCACCCACGACGACGGTGGCTAGCGGCCGCTGCACCTCCGCGCCGAAGCGGGTGCTCAGCGCCATCGGCAAGAAGCCGAGGGCGGCGACCAGCGACGTCATCAAGACGGGGCGTAGCCGCGTCTCCGCAGCGTCCTCGATGGCGGCCCGAAGCGACGCGCCCGCGGCGAGCCGTTGACGAATGGTCGAGACGAGGATCATGTCTCCGAGGACCGAGACGCCGCTCAGCACGATGAACCCCACGCCGGCGGAGATCGTGAATGGCATCCCTCGCGCCCACAGCGCGAGGACGCCCCCCACCGCGGCGAACGGGATCCCCACGAACACCCGCGCGGTGTCCTGCCAACGCCGGTAGGTGAAGAGCAGCAGCGTGAAGATGAGCCCAAGCGCGATGGGCACGACGATGAGCAAGCGCGCTCGAGCGCGCTCGAGGTGCTCGAACTGTCCACCGTAGCGCACGAAGTACCCCGGTGGCCGCTCCACCTCACGATCGATCTTAGCCCGCGCTTCAGCGACGAAGCCCCCAAGATCACGCCCTCGCACATTCGCTTGTATGACGATGCGCCGCTTGCCCCACTCGCGTTGGATCGTGGACGGGCCCTCGATGGTACGGATGTGCGCGAGCTGCCCGAGCGGGACGCGATCGCCGTTCGCCGCTGCGACCAGCATCTTGCCGAGCGCCTCTTCGTCAGCGCGATAAGCATCGTCGATGCGGAGCGCGATGGGGAAGCGCCGCTCCCCCTCGTACATCAGCCCTACCTGACGTGTGCCAAGCGACTGCACGCTGGCCAACACCTCTCGCGCTGGGATCCCGTGCCTCGCGACCGCCGCACGATCCACCACGATCTCGATCACCGGCTGACCCGTGATCTGCTCAGTGAAGACGTCCGCGGCGCCGTCGATACCCTTGAGCACCGTCTCTATCTCGCGCGCCTTGACCTTCAACAGCTCTAAATCGTCCCCAAAGAGCCGCACGCCCACGTCAGCGCGGATGCCAGCGATCATCTCACTCACACGCATCTCGATCGGCTGGGTGTAGATGAGCCGCATCCCCGGGAAAGACGAGAACTCGTCAGACATCCGCCTCACCAGCTCCTGCTGCGTGTGGGCGCGCGTCCAGCGCGCCTCCGGCTTCAAGGTGATGAAGAGATCAGCGAGCTCGAGCCCCATGGGATCCGTAGCGATCTCCGCGGTGCCAATGCGCGTCCAGACGCGCTCGACCTCATCAGGGTACTTCTCGAGCAGCATGCGCTCGAGCTGCGTGCTGGTGCGGACAGACTCCTCGACCGAGACGCCCGCGAGCTGCACCTTGTTGATGACGACCGACCCCTCCCACAGACGCGGGACAAACTCAGAGCCTAAGCGACTACCGAGCACGCCCGCACCGACGAGCAAGAGCAGTGACGTGCCGATCACCACCGCCGGGCGCGCGAGCGCGCCGCTCAACGTCGCTCGGTAGCGTCGCTTGAGCCAACGCACCAGGGCGTTCTCACGGTGAGCAGCGCGGCGCCCTAAGCCGAAGCTGAGCAAAACCGGGAGGAGCGTCAGCGAGAGCAGCATGGAGCCTGCGAGGGCGAAGATGACCGTCAGCGCCATCGGGCGGAACAGCTTCCCCTCGACTCCCTCGAGCGACAGGATCGGGAGGTACACGATCGCGATGATGAGCTCCCCGAACAGAGTTGGCTTGCGCACCTCAACGACAGCGTCCCTGACCACATCGAGCCAAGGCTTGCCAGCTCGCGCCTCAGGGGAGCGACGGATGACGTTCTCCGCTTGAACGACCGAGCTGTCGACGACCAGCCCAAAGTCGATGGCGCCCAGGCTCATCAAGCTCCCGGCGACCCCAGCGCGAAGCATGAGGTTCGATGCGAAGAGCATCGAGAGCGGGATCGCCGTGGCGACGATGAGCCCCGCGCGCAAGTTGCCCAAGAACGCGAGGAGCACGGCGATGACGAGCAGGGCGCCCTCGAACAGGTTCGTCTGCGCGGTCCGGAGCACGCGATCGACGAGCGTGGTGCGCTCGTAGACGGGCTCGACGTGGACGCCTTCAGGCAGGGTCTTCGCGACCTCGCTGAGCGCTAGCCGCAGACCTTGGGTCACGTCACGGCTGTTCTCCCCCATCAGCATGAAGCCGAGACCGAGCACCGCCTCACCCCGACCGTCCGCCGTCACCGCGCCGCGGCGGATCTCGCGGCCCTCGACCACGCGCGCCACGTCACGGACGCGCACCGGCACACCGTCGCGCGCCGCGACCACCATCTCGGCGACGTCGTCAGCGGACGTCGCGAGACCGACGCCTTGAATCAAGCTCGACTCCCCCGCGAGATCTAGCGTGCCGCCGCCAACGTTCGCGTTGTTCTGCTCGACCGCCTCCGCCAGCTCACTGAGCGAGAGATCGAAGCGCTCAAGCTGCGTCGGATCGACCACCACCTGAATCTGGCGCTCGTCGCCACCCCAGGAGTTGACCTCGGCGACACCTGAGACCGAACGAAGCTGCGGCTTGATGATGAAGTCCTGCGCCTCGCGCACCTTCGCGAGCGATGGCCCCGAGCCGGTCACCAGGTAATGGAACACCTCACCGAGCCCGGTCGCGACGGGGCCCAGCGTCGGCCTCTCGATGCCCGGCGGGAGCTCGACGCCATTCAGACGCTCGGCGACGACCTGCCGCGCGAGGTAGATGTCCGTGCCCTCTTTGAAGGTGATGACGACCTGCGAGAAGCCAAACTTTGAGACCGAGCGTACCTCACCGAGCGACGGCAACCCTGAGATCGACCACTCGATCGGCGTCGTGATCTGCCGCTCGATCTCGAGCGGCCCGAGCGATGGCGCGACGGTGTTGACCTGCACTTGGACAGGGGTCGTGTCCGGGTAGGCGTCCAGCGGGATCCGCACCGCTGACAAGACACCTGCGATGACGACGCCGAGCCACGCGACCAGCACCACCGCGCGGTGATGCAGCGACCACTCCAAGATCCTCGTCAGCATCTCAGTCGACCTCGCAGCAGCCAGCGCCAATGCTCTCGCGGAGCGTCTCCGTCTTGAGCAAGAAGCTCCCCTCCGTCACTACATCGTCGCCCGCCTTCACCCTGCCCGACACGCTCACGAGCTCACCCTCCGCGGGCCCCAGCGAGACACGGCGCGCCTCGAAGCTGTCCTCGGACATGCGCACGAAGACCAGGT
Organism: uncultured Polyangiaceae bacterium; assembly: GCA_964415255.1. Taxonomy (GTDB): domain Bacteria; phylum Myxococcota_A; class Polyangia; order Polyangiales; family Polyangiaceae; genus JAHBVY01. The sequence continues at coordinate 21,388 of CAYQAC010000073.1, forward strand.
GCACGCCACGGGCGCGCTGCACCGCCGCGCGCGGGACCAGCACCGCGACGCTCGGATCTGTCACCGCGATGCGGCCACGCCCGAAGAGGTTCGCGCGCAGCGCACCGTCGTCGTTCGTGAGCGGAGCGCGAGCGACCACGGTCCGCGTGCGGAGGTCCACCGCGAGCGCAACATAGGAGATCCTGCTCGTGAACTCGCGCCCCTTCAGGCCATCGAGCGTCAGGGACACATGTTGCCCCACGGAAACCAGCGAGAGGTCTGCCTCAGGGACGTCGATGTCGACCCACATGGTCGATGGATCGACGACCTCAAAGGCAAGATCCTCGGTGTCGACGAGCCGGCCGATGCTCGTGTTCCTCTGGGTGACCACGCCTGCGATCGGGGACGTCAGGGTGTAACGCGCGCTGCCTTGAGGGGCGGCGCCCACCATCCCTAAGGCGGCACGCGCTGACCGCACCTCCGCCCGTGCGTCCTCGCGCTCACGGCGAGCGGCAAGTAGATCGCGCTCCGACGACACGCCATCCTTCCTGAGCGCTTCGGTCCGCTTGTAGTCAGCCTCCGCGACGTCCAGGCGAGTTCGCGACGACTGGAGCCGCGCCTGATCGGCGCCGACGCCGGCGCTCTCAATGACGGCCAGCGGCGCGCCGGCGCGCACCGCGGCGCCCACGTCCACTCGAATCGCGCGCACCACGCCCGGCATGCGCGGGTTGATCTGAGCGACGCGCGTCCCGTCGTAGACGACACGCGCCGTCGCCACCACCTCACGACTCGTGGGGCGCTCGATGGCTTTCGCAAAGCGAAGCCCCGCTAAGCGCGCCGTCTCCTGCGTCTGGAAGCGCACCTTCGTCCCATCCGCTGGCCCATCGCCCGCAGACGAGACGTCGACCGCCGGGCGCCCCCCGCGCTCCGGATGACAGCTGGGGCAGAAGGACTCCGGGAACCCGTGCTCTTCACACCAATCGCCCTTGGCCTTGAAGACCGCGACCAGCGCCGGCTTGCACTTCGTGCAGACAGCCTCCAGCACGCCGTGCTCTTCACACATCTCACCGTCCGCGGCTGCCGTCGTCGGCGCCCGGGCGGGGGGCTCAGGCTCCTCAAGCTCACGACAGCCTGGCAGCGCAGCCAGCAGCAGCGCCACCAAGATCAGGAGCCTGACCACCTCAGTGCCCCTTCTTCTGCGGTGGCCGCTCGATCTTCAGCGTCGGATCACAAGTCAGGCACTGTGACTTAGGTAAGCCGTGATCTTCGCACCAATCACCGGTCGCCTTGAACGCAGCGACGAGCGATTGGTTGCAGCGTGTGCACATGGACTCCGGCACCTGGTGCTCACCACACCAGTCTTCATGGGAGCCAGGTACGGCGTCAGCTGGAGCGTGCTGCGCCGCCTGGGTGCTCGCGCTGCTCGGCGCCTGCTCCGACGTCTCCTTCTGACAGGCCGAAACGGACAGGATGGTGGACGACAGCACGAGGTAGGTCATGAGGTTTCGCATGAGGTAGTCTTTCTGGGCACGTGGCCCGTTGAGGTGGGGGCGGGCGCCTCCAGATGAGCTCACCTGGCGCGGTGGCCTGGTGGCTTCTCGGTTAGGGTTGCGCTTCATCGCGCATCCGTCAGGCATACAGACTAGTGCGCGGCTCTCAGCGACCGAACGCACTGACGCGCCTGAGCACATCACTCCAAGTTGAAGGCACACGCGCAGGGCGACCCACCGGCCGCACCACCGCAAAGGCTGAGCACCCACGCGCGCCGATCCGTGCGTGGAGTACCCGCAGCGCGAACGCGCGCCTTCAGCTCATCGGAGGTCTGAACGGCGGCGACGTGTACCCCGCGGACGCGCGATCCTCAGGGAGGAGCTCCGCCAACTCGATCAACGTCCACCGGATCGGAACGACCCAGGGCGTCATCGCTACCGCCGTCGGGTGGGAGCAGCAGACGCAGTTCTGGCAAGGGCCTGAACAGCAGCCCTTACCATCATCCGCACAGCCCTCATCGCCGCAGTCATCAGCGCAGCGCTCGCCCGCTGAGCTGGCCAGCGCGCCGCTTTCACGGTCATCGCCTGTGCCATCTGCCTGCGCGTCGAGCACAGCGCCCTCGTCCGCGCAGCCATTTTTCGCGCAGTCACCCCCTGCGCGCGCCTCGTACACGCAGCTCCCGTCCGCGCAATCATCCGCGGGCAGGTCGTACACGCAGCCCCCATCCGCGCAGTCACCCTCCGCCGGCGCGCTCCCCTCACGGTCGTCATCCCCACAGTCGCAGGGCTCCTGCGTGCTCGCCATGAGCGCCACGCTCCTCGCGAAGAGCTGTGAATGCGGCGTCGCGAGCACGAGCACACAGAGCATCAGCCACCCGAACCAAGCGCCCCATCGCCGCGCGATCCCTGACGCGCGGCCCGCAGCCACGGCCCGACGCCTGCGCGCCCTGGCCAACGATGGGGAGGTGGTGCCCGACACGTCGCCTTATCCTGCCTCATCACACCGGCCCCAACAAGCGCCTGGCTAACCCCCTAGCAGCGCCTCACTGGGATTTTTGGGGGGTTGGACGGCACCGCGCTCGCGCGGCACCTAGAGCTCGTCAGGGCACTGGACTAACCCGCGCGGCACCCAGAGTCTGTCAGGGCGCTGGCCGGCTCATGTCATTGGCAGGGGCAGTTACTGCTTGTGAGGCAGTTCTGGAGCTGCACCAGGTGGTTCATTGAGGAGCCGAACAGGCCGCCGTACGCATCGATGACGCCGCGGCAGGTCGCCACTTGGTAGCAACCCCAGCCGCTGCAGTTCGTGTCGTTGACGCACTGTATGATGTCGATGCAACCCCAGTCACCCCAGCAGCTGTCGAGCTGCGGGAAGCAGCTGGTGCAAGCGCACGCCCCGCAGTCCGTGTCGACCATGTCAAGACACGCTTGTACGCCCCCCGTACCACCGCTGCCGGCGCTACCACCAAACCCGCCGCTACCGCCGGTCGCACCAAACCCGCCGCTGCCGCCGGTCGCACCAAACCCGCCGCTGCCGCCGAAGCCCGCGCTGCCGCCGAACCCACCACTGCCGCCAGCGCCGCCGGTGCCACCGCACCTAGCGCAGCCATACTGCTCCACCCCCTGAGCGCAGAGCGAGTCCCACGCGACGTCACAGCAGAAAGGATCCCACTCGCAAACGCAGGCGGTCACGCGTGGATCCTCACAACCTGGCTGGGAGCCCTCCTCGCAGCAAGCGCCCGTCCCCCCCCCGCTGCCGCCAAAGCCCGCGCTGCCGCCAAAGCCGGCGCTGCCGCCAAAGCCCGC
>CAYQAC010000074.1:0-8471 GCA_964415255.1 uncultured Polyangiaceae bacterium
AAGCTGACGTGTCGCGCCCCTCAGTGCCCATTTACGCAGGGAAACTGACGTATCAGTCGCTCGGTCGCCTGTGCGGCGCTTGGTCGCAGCGCCTTGAGGTGTGGGTCGGTCGCAACGAGCCCGTCAGCGGTTTAAGAGGCACCCCAGCGCTGCGTGAAGTGAGGTGCCAAACCCCCAAAATCCAAGGGTGAAGCGGCTCATCCGGTGGCCTGTGAGGTGCCTCGCGCCTGGGAGCTGACCCGCGACGCGTGGTGCCGCGCGGCTCGTCTCCGCAAGGCCGGCGGCGCGGCCTCGTGACTTTTCCGTGTGTGAGCGTTGGCGGCGGCGTGGCTATCCCCTAGATTGGGGATGGTGAAGCTGGGTCGGATCAGTGTGGTGGAGCGCTTGAGGCTGGAGGGTCAGGAGACCCAGAGCTTTTGGCTTGCGACGCGTGATGAAGAGGTCCAGCTGATGGTTGGGGAGTACTTCATCGGGCGTAACCCGGTCGCGCAGTTCCCGCTTGAGGACGTGCGGGTGTCACGGAACCACGCGGTGGTGCGGGTGACGGAGCGCGGCGTGGTGCTGCAAGATTTGGGCAGCGCGAACGGCGTGTGGCTGAACGAGGAGCGCTTGCTCGAGCCGGTGCAGCTGCGCGACGGTGACCGCTTCTTGATCGGTGAGGAGGAGTTCACCTTCAGCGTGGGGGAGGCGCTGTGTGAGTCTGCGTCCATCTCGGTGGTGGAGCTCGGGCCGGTGAGCCCACCCAGCGCGCCGCTCATGACCTCCACCCTCACGGAGCTCGACTACGCGGCGCGCCTCGCCGATCGGGTGCTTGCGTCAGGGCGCCTCACGGCGGCAGAGGACGTGCTCGCGGAGCCGCTGGAGCGGGTGATGGAAGCGGCCGAGCAGGGCGAGGAGCTGACTGACGAGCAGCTGACGCTCGCGGCGCGCTCCGCGCTCAAGCTGTGCCTCGCGCAGCAGAGCGCGGCCTGGGGTGACTACGTGGTGCGCCTCCACGCCCGCGCTGAGCGCCCGATGGAAGACCGCGTGGTCGATGAGCTCGAGCGCGCGCTTCGGTGTGTCGCTGGGCTCTCGCTCGCGGAGCTCACGAGCTACCGGGCGCTGATGAGGACGCTGGCGGAGCGGCTCACCGGCGCCGAGCGTGACCGCTGCCTGCGCGGGGCTGCGCTCCCCGATCCGCTGTAGCGCGCGTCCCGTTGACGGGTCGCGTCATGAAGCTCCGCGTCATGCCCTGAGCGCCTCGTTTGGCTGCGATTCGGCGCGGCGCCTAGAGCGCGGCGCGGCGCGGCGCAGCGCGTCAGGTGAGCGGACTCGCTTTCACCGCGGCGCGCACTATTAGAGCGACATGACCATCAGCGTGTTCGACCTGTTCAGCATTGGGATCGGACCCTCGAGCTCTCACACCGTGGGCCCGATGCGGGCGGCGCGGCGCTTCGTGAGCGGGCTCCGCAATGACGGGCAGCTCCTTAGCTGCGAGCGCGTCGCGGTGGAGCTGTTCGGTTCGCTGGGGCACACGGGTAAGGGTCACGGCTCAGACCTCGCGGTGGTGATGGGGCTGCTCGGCGAGACGCCGGAGGAGGTCGAGCCAGACACGGTGCCCGAGCGGTTTCGTCAGATCACCGAACAGCAGCGCCTCGAGCTCGACGGCGGTCGCGTGATTAAATTCCGCAAGGAAACTGACATCGTGTTCCATCGCCGCGAGCGGCTGCCAGCGCACCCGAACGGCATGCGGTTCTCGGCGTTCGACGCGGCAGGAGAGCTCTTGCGGAAGCGCGAGTACTACTCGGTGGGCGGCGGCTTCGTGGTGGGCGGCGACGTGGATCGTGAGGCGCCGCTGGTGGAGAGCGGCGTGGGGGAGCAGCCCTATGGTTTTCGCTCGGGCGCTGAGCTCTTGCGCCACGCCGAGGAGAGCGGGCTCAGCATCAGCACCTTGATGCTGAAGAACGAGTCCATCTGGCGCACGGAGCAGGAGATCCATGAGGGGCTGCTCGGCCGCTGGGAGGTGATGCGCCGCGCGATTGAGCGCGGCTGTGAGCGCGAAGGGATCCTGCCAGGTGGCTTGAAGGTGCGGCGGCGCGCGCCTGCGTGGTATCGCCGGCTCAAGCACGATCCGCGCGCGGAGCAGGACCCGATGCGCGTGATCGACTGGGTGAACCTGTACGCCTTGGCGGTGAACGAGGAGAACGCCGCGGGGGGGCGCGTGGTGACGGCGCCGACCAACGGCGCCGCGGGGATCATCCCGGCGGTGATCCACTACTACCGGCGCTTTTGCCCCAACTCCGATGAGGAGGGCGTGGTGCGCTTCCTGCTCGTCGCGGGCGCCATCGGCATCCTCTACAAGCTGAACGCCAGCATCAGCGGCGCGGAGGTGGGGTGTCAGGGTGAGGTGGGGGTGGCGTGCTCAATGGCAGCGGCGGGCCTCACCGAGGTGCTCGGCGGCACCCCGGAGCAGGTGGAGAACGCCGCGGAGATCGGCATGGAGCATAACCTCGGCCTCACCTGCGATCCGGTGGGAGGCCTGGTGCAGGTGCCGTGCATCGAGCGCAACGCGATGGGCAGCATCAAGGCCATCAACGCGTCGCGCCTCGCGCTGTCGGGGGATGGTCAGCATAACATCTCACTCGACAAGGTGATCGCCACCATGCGGGCTACCGGCGCCGACATGAACCGCAAGTACAAAGAGACGGCGCGCGGCGGCCTCGCGGTGAACATCATTGAATGCTGAGGTAAGCTGACTAGCTAGCGGTGCTCTGGTTGCACACCATCGAGTATGATGAGGTGAGCTGACTAGTCGGCGATTGCTCTGGCTGCACACACCTAAGCGCCCTGGTGAGCGCCGTTCCCCTGACTAGGTCGCCGGGTTTGGGGGTTGGTAGCGCTGTCGCGCGGCGTGGCGTCCCCGCAGTCGCTTGGTGGCTCGCGCCGCTGCGGAGGCTCCGCTTGGGGACGGCGCAGGCGCCGTTCACCGGAATTTGCCGTGAGATTTCGCCGAGAGCCTAGGATTGGGTTAGGTTCTGGGGGTGGTGAGGCGGCGCTACCCACTTCACGCCTTGGGGCGGCTCCGTGACCAACGGGTGGAGGAGGAGACGCAGCGCGTCGCGGCTCGCAGCTTGGAGGCGCGTCGCGCGGCGGAGCGGTTGGCGCAGGCGGCGGCGGCGCGCCAGGCGGAGGAGCAGCGGGTGCAGGCGGTGCTCGCGGAGGAGGCCGAGCGGGCGGATGCTGGGGTGGTGTCGGCGGGGGAGCTCCAGGGGCTCGTGCACTGGCGAGCGCGCGCGGCGGAGGAGGTCGCCGCGCGGCACCGAGCGGAGCGGGCGCGTGAGGCGGAGCTCGCTCAGGCGAGCAACGCGGAGCGTCAGGCGCGCCAGGCTTTGGCTCAGGCAGACGCCGACGCCAACGCCGTGGAGCGTCACCGCGCTGGCTGGCAGGCGGAGCAAGACCGCGCGGCGGAGCAGGCGGTGGAGGAGCAGGCGCTGGAGGTCTGGATGGCGCGCCGTGGGAGTCGCGCTTGAGGCTCAGGCTCGCGGGCATGGTGCCGCTCGTGGGGCTCGTGGTCGGCTCGTTGGGGGGCGGTTGCTCGGGACCCACGGCGCCGCCTGCAGGGCACGGCGTGGCGACGCCGATGGGGCTCGACGCGGGCAGCGTGGGCTCGGCGGAGCCGCCCGCGCCAGCTCCGCCGCGCACGCTGGAGCTTCAGGAGTTCACCCCGCTGCTCGCCTTGCCTGAGCTCGCGGCGGTGCGCGCTGCGGCTGAGCAAGGGAAGCCGGGGGAGGCAGCCAAGCAGCTTGAGCAGCACCTGAGCGCTAAGCAGCAGGAGCTGCCGGCGGAGGACGCGCCCGCGTGGTGGTACTTGCTCGGGCGGCTGCGGGAGCAGGCGGGGCAAGGCGCGCTGGCGCTCGCCGCCTACCGTAAGTCAGCCGAATCAAGCTGGCCGCTCCAGCGCTACGCGCGGCTCGCCGCGGCGCGGCTCTCGGCGCGTGACGGCAAGTTCGACGACGCGCTCAGTTGGCTGCAGCAGGTGGAGCGCGCGCCCCCGCTGGAAGAAGAGGTGGATCTGCTCACCGGAGACGTGGCGATGGGCGCTCGGCAGCTGGACGTCGCCGTCGAGAGCTTCACCCGGCACCTCGCGCGCGAGCGCCCGACTGAGCGCGTGAGCGCCGCGCTGCGCCTCGCCACCGCGCTGCTGAGCCGCGCCAAGGCGAGCGGGGTGAGCCCGGAGGCGGCGCAAGCCGACACGGAGCTGGCCCTCAGCTGGGCGCGCCGCGCCCGGATCGAGAACCCGCGAGGCAACGCCCAGCGCGCGCAGGCGGAGCGGCTGGAGGCCGAGGCGCTGGCGCTGCTACCTGAAGCGGTGCGGCGGCGCCACGATCGGCTCGGCCTGGAGCTCGAGCTGGTGCGGATCCGCGCCATGCAGGAGTCCGGCTTGGACAGCGCAGCTGACGAAGCGGCGGAGGCGGTGTTGTCGCAGCTGAGCCAGGCGGAGCGCTATTCGAACGCCGGCTGCGAGCTGGTCTTAGTGCGCGCCAAGGCGCTCGACTCCAAGCGCCAGCGCGGCAAGGCCACGGATCTCCTCGCGGAGCCGATCCGGCGGTGCCAGGGGGACGACGATCTCTCCGCGCGCATGCTCTACCTGGCCGGGCTCTACGCTGCGCGCGATGGCCGCCACACGCAGGCGACCCAGCGCTTCGCGGATCTTGAGCGGCGCTTCCCGAAGCATCGGTTGGCTGACGACGCGCGCATGAGGGCGGCTTTCTCCTTTTATGAGCTCGGCATCGAGAAGCGCTTCACGGAGCTGCTCAGCACCATGGATCGCGATTACCCCGACGGGGACATGGTGCTCGACGGCGTGTTCCGGCTCGCCATGCGCCGCATTGAGCGCGGTGACTTCTCCGGCGCGCTGGTGGTGTTGTCGCGCGCGGCAAAAATCGCGGAGCCGCGCGAGGGCGCGCGCGGTCGTGAGTACGCCGGGCGCGAGCGCTACTTCCTCGCGCGCGCCTTGATGCAGCAGGGGGAGCGCGAGCAGGCGCTGGCCGAGTACGAGGGCATCGTGCGCCAGCTCCCGCTCTCCTACTACATGCTCCACGCCTACTCGCGCCTTCACGATCTAGACCCTAGGCGCGCGCGACGGGTGCGCGACGAGGCGATGGATGGCTCCGTGCGGCAACCGTTCAGTTTTGAGCGGCGCCCGGAGTTTGAGCAGCCCGGCTTCGTGCGCGCGCTGGAGCTGGCGCGGGTCGGCGATCTCAGCGGGGCGCGCCGAGAGATCGGCGCGCTGCAGATCGCGCAGCGTGGGAGCACCCCGGCGGTACTGTGGGGTGTGGCGCTGCTGTACGCGCGGGCTGGCTCAGCGAACCTGAGCCACGGCGTGGCGCGCGGGCTGCTCACGGACTGGCCTGAGCGCTGGCCCGCGGGCGACTGGATCCAACCCTGGGAGATCGCCTTCCCGCGCCCTCACCACGCGCTGGTGACGCAGAGCACCCGCGCGACGGGCGTTCCAGAGAGCCTCGTATACGCCGTGATGCGCGAGGAGTCGGCGTTCGATCCCGACGCGGAGAGCCCCGCCGCTGCCTATGGCCTGATGCAGGTCATCGTCCCCACGGCCAAGCTGTACGCCAAGGGCTTGCCCCACACCCCGGCGGCGCTCAAGCGCCCGAACATCAGCATCACCCTCGGGAGCCGCGCCTTGGCCGATCTCCTGAAGACGTTCCCACAGCACCCGCTGATGGCGATCCCCGGGTACAACGCCGGCCCTGGGCGGCCACGCCGCTGGCTCAAGGAGCGCCCTGATCTCGACTTCGATTTGTGGGTGGAGGCGATCCCCTTCACGGAGACGCGCCGCTACATGAAGCGCGTGCTGGCGAGCCGCGCGGCGTACGCGATGCTCTATGAGCCAGCGTCAGCGGAGGAGGCGATGCTGCTGCCCATCCGGATCAAGAGCGGGCCCTGAGCAGGCCGGGCTCCTGACTGCTTGCCCCCCTGCGCCAACTAGCCGCAGGCTCAGGCTTTAGGGGGCCGGGGCTGTGAGGGAACACGGGCGCCCAGCTGACGAGGCAGCTCACGCTGAGTCCTCGAGCCGTCCACGGGCGGGGGGCGCCGCAGCGAGCCACGAAACGCGGCGATCGCCGCGCGCTGCGGTTTCTCCTGCCCATGGCTGGCAACCTGATCGATGCTCTACCTGTGGCGGGCGATGAAGGAGCAGTGAGGGCGGCGGCGACCGAGGGGGCCGCTGTGCCCGCGGGAGCTGAGGTGGGTGAGCTCCAGCGCCAAGTCGCGGAGCTCACGCGCCGGGTCAAGGACAGCTTTGTAGGCAGCGCAGCTGTCCAAATCCTGATCGACTCGGAGACGGGGCTCATCCTCGACGCCAACCCAGCTGCCTTGAGCTACTACGGCTACAGTCAGGATGAGTTCAAGCGGCTGCGGGTGATGGATCTGAACCAGCTGCCGGAGGAGCTGGTGGCGCGTGAGCTGTCAGCTGCACGAACGAAGCGCCGCTCCTATTTTGAGTTCAAGCACCGGCTAGCGAGCGGCGAAGTGCGCGACGTGCAGGTGTACGCGGGGCCGGTGCTGCACGGCGGGCGGGAGGCCGTGCACTCCATCATCTGTGATATCACCGAGCGCACCGAGCTCGCGAACCAGCTGGCGCACTCGCAGCGCATGGATGCCCTCGGGCGCATGGCTGGCGGCGTAGCGCACGATCTGAATAACCTGCTCACCGCCTTCGACATGCTCACCGCGCTGATCCGTGTGGACCTCACTCAGGGGCGCTCGGTGGAGGGGCACCTGCTCGAGCTGGAGGCGCTCACTGGGCGCGGCTCGGCGCTCACGCAGCAGCTCTTGGCCTTCTGCCGCCGGCAGCAGCTCTCCCCGCGGCTGCTCGATTTGAACCAGGTGGTCGCCGGCATGCATGGCTTGCTCAGCCGGCTCATGCGGCGCGACGTGCGGCTCTCGTTTCAGCTCTCAGAGACGCCGCTCTCCGTCGTGGCGGACGCGACGCGCCTTGAGCAGGTGCTGCTCAACTTGGTGCTCAACGCGCGCGACGCGATGTCGCGTGGCGGCGTGGTCAGCGTGGAGACGGCTGAGGTGGTGCTCACCGACGCGCAGCGGGCGGAGCTCGACGCGCCTTGGCAGAGCGCCGTGCGCCTCTCCGTGCGCGATCAAGGCGTGGGGATGGATGAAGAGACGCTGAGCCACCTGTTTGAGCCCTTCTTCACCACCAAGGGGCCTGGTGAGGGCACTGGGCTCGGGCTCTCCACGGTGTACGGGATCGTGGAGCAGAGCGGCGGGCGGATCCGCGTGGAGAGCCAGCTCGACGTGGGCAGCGCGTTCTTCCTGTGGCTGCCCAAGGCGGAAGAGGTGCCTGTGCTGGCGGAGCCGAGCGCGCCGCTGCTCGGAGCGCGCGGAGGCAACGAGCAGGTCCTGCTGGTGGACGACGACGCCGACGTGCGGCTCACCCTGCGCGAGGTGCTGGCGCAGGCGGGCTATCAGGTGATTGAAGCAGACGGCGGTGAGGCGGCGATCGCGCGCTACCGTGAGGCGCAAGGCGAGGTGGCGCTGCTCATCACCGACGTGGTGATGCCCGGGATGAGCGGCCCAGAGCTGGTGGAGCGCCTCCGCCAGCAGGCTCCGAAGCTGCGGGTGCTCTACACCTCCGGTTACCTGGATCACCCCAACGTGGGGCTAGGCCTCAAGGGCGCCGGGGACACCCTGCTACAGAAGCCGTTCTCTGCCGCATCGCTCCTGAACAAGGTGCGGCAGATCATCGACAATCAATCAGCCTAACTGACGAGCTGCTGGGAGGCGCCGCGCGGGCTGTACAATGCCTATACGAGGGGGCAGGGGGTTGGACAGGTAGGCGCCCCCGCGTCACTTCACGCGACGCGCTCGAGCACCGCGGCGGCGCCGAGACCGCCCGCGGCGCAGATCCCCAGTAGCGCAAACTCTCGGTCGCCCTGGGCGAGCTCGCGCGAGACGGTGGTCACCATGCGCGCCCCGGTGGCGCCGAACGGGTGCCCAATGGCGAGCGAGCCGCCGAACAGGTTGATGTCCTCCGGCGCGAGCTCGCCCACCGCCTGATCGCGCCCCAAGAACTCGCGCGCGAACGCGGCGCTGCCGAGCATCTTGAGCACGCTGAGCACCTGCGCCGCGAAGGCCTCGTGCATGTCGACGAGGCCGACGTCCTTCAGCGTGAGCCCGGCGCGCTCGAGCGCCTTGGGCATGGCCAAGGCCGGCCCCATCAGCAGCTGATCCGCTGGATCTACCCCGACGTAAGCCCAGCTCTTCACCGCGGCGATCGGCTGATAGCCGAGGCTCCTCGCGCGCTCCTCGCTCATCAGCACCACGGCGGCGGCGCCGTCGGTCAGCGGGCTCGCGTTGCCCGCCGTGACGGTGCCGCCCTTGGCGAACACCGGGCGCAGCTTGGAGAGCTTCTCCGCGCTGGTGTCCGCGCGGACCAAGCCATCCGTGTGGACCCAGCC
>CAYQAC010000074.1:8481-24648 GCA_964415255.1 uncultured Polyangiaceae bacterium
CCACCGCGGCCACCTCCTCCGCGAAGCGGCCGCTCGCGATCGCCGCTGCGGCGCGGTGGTGCGACTGCGCCGCGAAGGCGTCTTGCGCCTCCCGCGTGATGCCGTTGCGCTTCGCCATCCGCTCGGCGCTCTCCCCCATCACCTCACCCGTGGTGCGCTCGGCGATCTTCGGTTGGCGCGGGAGGATCTCGCTGATCGGCGTGAGCTGGCTCAGCGCCGCGAGGTAGTCGGCGGGCGTCGGCTTGCCCAGGGCGAGCGGCGCCAGGCTGTGGGTCACCTTGGAGGGCAAGGTGATGGGCGCGTTGCTGGTGGAGTCCGAGCCACCGGCGATCAGCACGTCCGCCTCACCGCGCTCGATCGCCGCCGCCGCCAAGGTGATGGCTTGCAGCCCCGAGGCGCAGGCGCGCGTCACCGTCATGCCCTCCACTCGCGGCGGGAGCTTGAGATCCAGCGCGATCTCCCGCGCGATGTTGGGCGCGGTGGAGGGCAAGATGACCCCACCCCACACGATGCCGTCGAGCTCGGAGCCTGCGAGCTGAAGGCGCTTCAACAGGCCTCCGGTGGCGGCCACGCCGAGGGCGATGGTGTCCAGCTGGGTGAACTGGGTGAACGCCTTCACGAAGGGGGTGCGGAGCCCGCCCACCACCACCGCGCGCCGCGCGGCGGCTGGTGAGCTTGACGTACTACGACGCTTGCTTGCCATGCTCGTCTCCTCACGCGCCAATCAAGGCGCCGCCACACACTCGAAGGATGTTGCCGGTGACCCCAGCAGCCGCCGGGGTGCACAAGAAGTGGATTGCCTGCCCGACGTCCTCCGGCAGGCCGCCTTGGCCGAGCGCGCTCATGCGCCGGCCCGCTTCGCGGATCATCACCGGGATGGCCGCGGTGAGCCGGGTCTCGATGAAACCTGGCGCGATGGCGTTCACGGTGATGCCGCGGCCCGCGACCTCCTCCGCCAGGTGCTGGGTGAGCCCGACGATGCCGCTCTTCGAGGCGGCGTAGTTGGTCTGCCCCACGTTGCCGGCGATGCCCGCGATGGAAGACAGGTTCACGATGCGGCCGCCGTCGCGCAGCGTGCCACCGAGCAGCTCGCGGGTGATGTCGTGCACCGCGCGGAGGTTGATGTCGATGGCCTGATCCCAGTGCGCTTGCTTCATGCGCGCCAGCGTCTTGTCGCGGGTGACGCCCGCGTTGTGGATCACGATGTCCACGCCGCCGTGGCGCTCCTTGAGCTCGCGCGCGATGCTGCCCGGCGCCTCCGGCGAGGCGACGTCCGCCAGCAGCACTGAGCCGCCCACCTGACGAGCCACCTGGCTCGCCGGGCCGTCGTCCTCTGGGCGGTCTAGGCACACCACGGTGGCGCCCTCGGCCGCCAAGATGCTCGCGGTCGCGGCGCCGATGCCGCGCGCCGCGCCAGTAACGAGCGCCACCTTGCCAGCCAGCGGGCGCACCCAGGAGAGCTCGCCATCAAAGCGCGCCTTGGCGCTCACGAAGAGCGGCTGCGCCGTGATGAAGGTGGAGGCCGGGCTGAGCAAGAAGCGCAGCGGCCCCGCCACGCGATCTTCCGCGCCGGGCTCGACGTAGATCAGGTTGGCGTTCGCGCCACGCTTGCCAAGCTCCTTGGCCAGGCTGCGCGTGAAGCCGCTGAGCGCGCTCTGAGCCGCGGCGGCCCCAGCGCTCTTCGCGTGCTCCGGGGTGCGCCCCAGCACCACGATGCGGCTCCCAGGCGCGAGCCGCGCGAGCTGCGGGTGGAAGAACAGGTACAGCTGGTCGAGCGCCGCGGGGCTGTCGATCCCGGTGGCGTCGAACACCATCGCGCCGTAGCGCGGCCCCTTCGCCTCAAGCTCTGTCGGCACAAGCTCCGGTGAGCGCCCGTAGGCCTCACCCACCTCCTTGAAGGCGCCCTGAAGCGCGGCGTCCATCAGCCACGGGGAGGCGCCCGCGAGCACCAGGGTGCGCGCCACGACGGCGGTGAGCTCCCCCTGACCGCCGAACAGCACCGCGCGATCCATGAGCGGCCGCTCCACCGCCGGCCCGCGCTGGCGCGTCAAGCTGGCGGGCATGGGGATGGGCAGCCCAGCGCGCTGGATTAGTTTCCGCGCGGATTTATTTTGGGCTAACTCGAGCAGGAAGTCGCTCATCGGTTCTCTCCGGTGTTGAAGGTGCCAGCCAGGTACGCCGGGCCGCCTTGGGCGTCGCCGACGAAGATGGATTGACCCTCCACGTAGACCCCCACCTTGGCCGGCAGGACCAGGGGCTTCGTGAAGCGGACGTCGATGTCACGCAACGCGCCGGGGCGCCCCGCGAACACGCCGCGGTTCAGCGCCTCGATGGCGCGCGCCAGCGTGGAGAAGCCGTGCAGGATAACCCCGCGGAAACCTGAGGCGCGGGCGTAGGCGGGCACCCAGTGGATGGGGTTGAAGTCGCCGGTGAGCTTCGCGAAATCCAAGCCGGCGTCCTGTGGGAGGCGAAGGTACGCTATTTCCCGAGCGCCGCTCGGCACGCGCGGGCGCTCCTTGCTCTTCTGCTCACGGCGGGCGTCGTCCTTTGCTTGGCTGTTCTCCGTCCCGCCGTTCGTGCCGCCCGCTGCTTGACCGCCCTTCGCGTCCTTCTTGCTCCCGAGCGGCACGATGGCGAACAGGTCTGCCACCACCGCGTCAGGCTGAGCCGCGGTGCCCGTCACCACGCGCTGCGCCAGCACCGCGCGTCGCCCGTCGTCGTCGATGCTCGCGAGGTGCGCGCTCACCTTCAGCGGCTCACCGCTCGGCAGCGGACCGTTCACCTGGATGCGGCAGCCGCCGTTCATCACCTTGAGCAGTGGGTAAGGCACACTGACGAGCGTCTGGCTCGCCAGCGGGAAGCCCCACTGAGGGAACAGGTGCGGCGGCAAGGTGCCGCGGTAGGCGCTGGGGTCCCCACCCACGTGGCGGATGTAGTCGCGCACCAGCTGGGCTGGCAGCGGGGGCACCTCACGCTCGAACAGCGGCCCCGGCGTCGTCACGGGGGACTCGCCCTGCGGCTTGCCTTGGCGCAGCGCGGACAGAGCCGTCTTGCCGAGCGCCTGGATGACAGGAATTTGACTCAGGATGTGTCGATTCGAAACGCCCATGATGCCTCCCGGAGTAGCTCCACCCGCCCCCACAGCAGGCCGCCCTCTACCACTCGGTCAGGCGAGAGCAAGCTGAATTTTCGCACTGCGTCAAGCAGCCTCAGCGGGCGCTGTATCTATTATTCAATAATATCAAATGGTTAGGGCATTGATGCGCGTCGCGTGTTCGGGTTTTGGGGGTTGGGTTACCGCCTCACGGCGCTGGGTTGCCACATGCCTGACCGAACGGTAGAGAGCCGCGTGGATTCCGAAGAGCACACGAGCGCGCAGCAGATCCGCCGGGCGGCCACCCGCCTGTTCGCGCGTCATGGCTTCGACGGCACCTCACTTCAGCGCATCGCGGAGGAGGCCGGCATGAGCAAGCCGAGCTTGCTCTACCACTACGCTTCGAAGGAGGCGCTGCGCAGCGCGGTGCTCGGCAACCTGATCGCGCATTTCCGCGAGGCAGTGCCGCGGCTGCTCCAGGCGGTGACCAGCGGCCAGGGGCGCTTCGAGGCGCTGCTGCGTGAGCTGGTGCACTTTTTCCGCGAGGATCCAGACCGCGCGCGGCTGGTGATGCGTGAGCTGATGGATCGCCCCGCGGAGATGCAACGGCTGATGCTGGACAACCTGCGCCCCTGGGTGCTCCTCGTGGCGGAGTACGTCAAGAAGGGGCAGCAGACGGGCGAGGTGCGCCCCGACGTGGATCCTGAGTCTTACGTCTTGCACATGGTGGCGCTGACCATCGCGACGCTCGGCAGCCTACCGCTGACGAGCCGCGCGCTCTCAGGGGAGATGAGCGATGAGCGCGCGAGCGAGCGTCACCTCCAGGAGCTGTCGCGCATCGCCCGCGTGTCGCTGTTCACGGAGCGGCTAGACTCGGCGACTTGAGAGCGCCATGTGCCTACGGTACCCTCGCGTTGGTTGGCGAATCCTGCCAACCCGATGCCTGCATGACGACACCCTTCCACGCCAAATTTTGGGCGCACAGCCTTCGGCTCGCGCGTCACGACGGCGCCTTTGCCATCTCGCGCTCGATCGGCAACGCGCGCGTGGACCTCAACCCGCACCAGGTGGATGCTGCCCTGTTCGCGCTGCGCTCGCCGTACTCGAAGGGCGTGCTGCTCGCTGATGAGGTCGGCCTCGGTAAGACCATCGAGGCCTCGCTGATCCTCGCTCAGAAGTGGGCCGAGCGCCGCCGCCACATCCTGCTCATCGTCCCGGCGACGCTGCGCAAGCAATGGCAGGTGGAGCTGGAGGACAAGTTCTTCCTCCCCTCGCAGATCCTCGAAGCGCGGGCCGCGAACCTGCTCGCGAAGAAGGGCATCGAGAACCCGTTCGCGCTGGGCGACCAGATCGTCATCGCCTCGTACCAGTTTGTCTTCGCCAAGCGCGAGCTGGTCAAGCAGGTCGCGTGGGATCTCGTGGTCGTCGACGAAGCCCACCGGCTCCGCAGCATCTACAAGGGGACGAAGACCGCGGAGGGCATCGTCGACGCGATCAGGCCCGCGCGGAAGCTGCTGCTCACGGCGACGCCACTCCAGAACACGCTGTGGGAACTCTACGGGCTCGTCTCTATCCTCGATCCGGATCTGTTCGGGAGCTCGGAGGCGTTTCAGGCGCAGTTCATCGCGAACGACGACGTCGAGGAGCGCGACACCTCGCTGCGTGATCGGCTCCTGCACGTGTGCAAGCGCACACTGCGCCGGCAGGTGCTTGAGTACATCCCCTTCACCAACCGCTTCACGCACACCGCCGACTTCATCCCCTCGAAGGCCGAGGAGCAGCTCTATGAGGAGGTCTCCGCGTACTTGCAGCGCGAGGTGCTGGTGGCGCTGCCGAACGCACGCCGCAAGCTCATCACGCTCATCATGCGCAAGCTGCTCGCGTCGTCGTCGGCCGCCATCGGCGCGACGCTCGCGAAGTTCGTGGAGCGCCTCTCGGACCAACAGAAGCTCCCGCTGCCGGTCGAGGAGTCGCTGGCGCAGGACTTCGAGTCCATGGCCGAAATCGACGAGGAGTGGACCGTCGACGAGAGCGCCACAGCGCCCGAGCCCGCCGCTCCCGAAGCGAGCCCCGAGGCGAAGATTGAGCTCGCTGATCTCCAGCGCTTCGTTCACCTCGCGCGGTCAGTCGAGCGCGACTCGAAGGCGACGAAGCTCGTCGAGGTGCTGCCCACCGCGTTCAAGCTCGCCCAGGAGAAGGGTGCGGCGCGTAAGGCGGTCCTGTTCACGGAGTCGGTCAAGACGCAGGAGTACCTGTTCAAGCTGCTCACCGAGAGCGGCTACGCGGGCGAGATCGTCCTGATGAACGGCTCGAACAACGACGAGACGTCCAAGCGCACCTACGCTGAGTGGAAGAAGCGGAACGAGCACCGCTGGGAGGACGTCTCGTCGGGCTCGAAGAGCGCCGACATGAAGGCGGCCATCGTCGACGAGTTCCGTGAGCGCGGCACGCTGCTCTTGGCGACGGAGTCTGCGGCGGAGGGCGTGAACCTCCAGTTCTGCTCCATCGTCATCAACTACGACCTGCCGTGGAACGCGCAGCGCATCGAGCAGCGTATCGGTCGCTGCCATCGGTACGGGCAGAAGACCGACGTCCTCGTCGTGAATTTTCTCAACCGCAAGAACGAAGCTGACAAGCGCGTCTTCGAGCTGCTGGATCAGAAGTTCAACCTGTTCAAGGGCGTCTTCGGCGCGAGCGATGACGTGCTCGGCGCGGTCGAGAGCGGCGTCGACCTCGAGATGCGCATCGCCGCCATCTACCAGAGCTGCCGCTCCCAGGAGCAGATCAAGGAGGCCTTCGACGCCCTCCAGCTCGAGCTCGACGACAAGATCAAGGCGGGCATCGACACCGCTCGGCGCGCGTTCTTGGAGAACTTCGACGCCGAGGTCCACGAGCGGCTCCGCGTCCACAAGGACCAAGCCAAGCAGTCGCTCGACCAGCAGCAGCGCATGCTGCTCGACCTCGCGAAGTTCGGCCTCGACGGGCGCGCCACGTTCGACGAGAGCGAGCCCCGCTTCCAGGTGAAGCCCGAGGGCGCAGGTGATGCGCAGCGCTTCCACCTCGAATGGCAACGCGCCGAGGCGTTGGGCGACACCTTCTTCCGCACGGACCATCCTCTCGCGCAGGAGCTGATCGACGAGGCCGCGTCGCAGGTGACCGGCACCGCTGAGGTGGTCTTCGACTACGAGCCGCACGCGAGCGCGCTCGAACGGTACCGAGGCACCTCGGGTTGGCTGGAGGTCAGCAAGCTCAGCGCCGAGGCGGTGGGACGCGTTGAGGAGTCCCTGCTCGTCGCCGCCTGCGACGCCGAGGGCAAGCACCTCGCGCCCGACGTCGTGACCAAGCTGTTCTCGCTGTCGGGCCACGTGTTGGGCAGTGTGGAGGGTGAGGTCCCCGCCGTCTTGAGCGAGATCCGCGACGAGCTGCGTGGGTTCCGCCTGCAGGACATGCAAGAGCGCAACGAGGAGTTCTTCCGCGAGGAGGAAGACAAGCTCGATCGCTGGGCCGAGGACGTGAAGTTTGGGCTCGAGCGCGAGCTGCGTGATCTCGACGCGCAGATCAAGGCGGCGAAGAAGACGTCGAAGGCGATCGTCGCCCTCGCCGAGAAGCTTGAAGCGCAGAAGGTGCTCAAGGCGCTCGAGGCCAAGCGGCACACCAAGCGCCGCCAGCTCTTCGACGCACAGGACGAGGTGGGCAGGCGGCGCGACGTGCTCATCGAGGACATCGAGAAGCAGCTCCAGACCAAGACCCGTATCGAGCCGATTCTCACGTTGCGCTGGGCCCTCGCTGGTGGCGCAAATGTGGCGAATTCGCCACTATTGGAGCAGGTATGAGCCCATCGAAGAGCCGCAGCATCGTGGTGCAAGGCCGCGTCGTAGCCATCGTCTCCCGTCACGAAGACGACTACATCTCCTTGACCGATATCGCGCGCTACCGCAACGCCGAGCACAGTGACGACTTGATTCGAAACTGGCTTCGCAACCGAAGCACGCTCGAATTCCTGGGCATCTGGGAGCGGCTCAACAACCCGAGGTTTAATCCCGTCGAATTCGACGGGATTAGGATGCAGTCCGGTCTGAACACCTTCACCCTCACGCCCAAGCAGTGGATCGAGCGCACGGGCGCGCTTGGGATCAGCTCGAAGCCCGGACGCTACGGCGGCACCTACGCCCACAAGGATATCGCGTTCGAGTTCGCCACGTGGATCTCCGTGGAGTTCAAGCTCTACCTCATCAAGGAGTTCCAACGCCTCAAGGACGACGAAGCCTCACGCGAATCCCGCGAGTGGAGCTTCCAGCGGACGCTCGCGAAGGTGAATTACCGCATCCACACCGACGCCATCCAGGAGCACTTGATCCCGCCCGAGCTGACGAAGGCACAGACCCAGGTCGTTTACGCATCTGAGGCTGACCTCTTGAACGTCGCTCTCTTTGGCAAGACAGCCGCACAGTGGCGCAAGGCCAACCCCAAGCGCTCGGGCAACGTGCGCGACCACGCCACGCTCGAGCAGCTCGTCGTGCTCTCGAACCTCGAGAGCTTGAACTCGGTCTTGATCCAGCAGGGCCTGCCGGCGCCTGCGCGGCTTCAGCAGCTCAACGCGATCGCCATCGTGCAGGTGCGCTCGCTGCTTACTTCACCTGCGGTGAAGCGCCTGACACCAGGGAAGAAGCCATGACGAAGCGATTGAAGCGACTGGAGCTGACCTGGATTGGTAAAGAAGACCGGCCCCGGTTGGAGCCGCGCGTGCTGATCGAGCAACCGGAGCTGTCCTATCGGGCTGGCATAGATGTTGCCCAGCCAGCCAGCCAGCCAGCCAGCCAGCCATTATTTGATAATCGCCTGATCCATGGCGACAACTTGCTCGCGCTGAAGGCGCTCGAGCAGGAGTTTGCGGGGAAGGTGAAGTGTGTCTTCATCGACCCGCCGTACAATACGGGGAGTGCCTTCACGCACTATGACGATGGGCTGGAGCACTCGATCTGGCTGTCGTTGATGCGAGATCGCTTGGTTGCACTGCGAGACCTTCTTTCGGATGATGGATCGATATGGATCGCAATCGATGACAACGAGGCGCACTACCTCCGAGTTCTCTGTGACGAATTGTTTGGGAGAATCAACTTTGTCTGCAACATTGTTTGGCAGTCCAAGGATACTCCAGGTAACAACGCGAGCACGGTTGCTCAGACTCACAATCACATTCTTGTATGTCGGAAGTCGGACGCGTTTCGTCCGAGCCTTCTCCAGCGAGATGACAAGCAGCTCGCAAATTACAAAAATCCAGATGGAGATCCACGTGGGCCTTGGCTTGGCACTCCCCTGACCCGGGCAGAGCACCGTGATAGAGACTATTATGCCCTTCGGAGTCCAAATGGACGCTCGGTGTTTCCCCCGAGGGGGAGCAGTTGGAGGAGGCCGCCCGACGTGCTCCAAGAGCTTGCTGCGGACGGTCGCATCTATTGGGGAAAGTCCGGGACCGCGGAGTTTCCGATGGAGAAGAAGTTCCTCTCCGAAGTCAAGGATGGAGTGACACCCCAAACCTGGTGGCCTTACGAGTTCGGCGGAAGCACTCGCAATGCTAGCGCTGAGATGAAGGCGCTCTTTGGAGGAACAAAGGCATTCGATACCCCCAAGCCGGAGAAGTTGATCGCCCGAGTGATTCACATTGCTACGCAGCCGGGCGACCTCGTCCTCGACTCCTTCCTAGGCTCCGGCACCACCGCCGCCGTCGCCCACAAGATGGGTCGCCGCTGGATTGGCATCGAGCTGGGCGAGCACGCCATCACCCACTGCGTGCCGCGCCTCAAGAAGGTCGTCGCAGGCGAAGACCCTGGCGGCATCACGTCGGCCATCGGCTGGCAAGGCGGCGGAGGCTTCCGCTTCTACAAGCTGGCCCCCTCGCTCCTTGAGAAGGACAAGTGGGGCAACTGGGTCGTCAGCAAGCAGTACCACCCTGAGATGCTCGCCGAGGCGATGTGCAAGCTGGAGGGCTTCCGCTACGCGCCGGACCGTGACGTGTTCTGGAACCAGGGGCACTCGACCGAGCGTGACTTCATCTACGTCACCACCCAGAACCTGAGCGCCGAGCAGCTCCGCTTCATCAGCGAGCAGGTCGGCCCCGAGCGCACGCTCCTCATCTGCTGCGCCGCGTTCCGCGGCAAGCCTGACCTCCCGAACCTCACGGTGAAGAAGATCCCGCAGGCGGTGCTCGCGCGCTGCGAGTGGGGCCGTGACGACTACAGCCTCAACGTGTCTGAGCAAGCGCCCGTCGTCGCGGTGGAAGAAGCGAAGGCCGAGGCGTCGTCCGCCAGCGGCAAGAAGTCCCAGGCCAGCAGGCGCAAGAAGAAGCCCGCGCCGATGCAAGCGCTCCCGCTGTTCGCCGGGATTGAGCCCTCACCCCGACCGCGGAGCAAGTGATGACCAGTCGCCACGTCAACAGCATCAGCGGGCGCCTCTCCCTTCGCACCCCGCAGCGGCGGTCTCTTGAGATCCTCGACCATGTCATGGAGATCGCTGCGCCGCACAAGCTGAAGAAGGCAGGCAGTGATCTCACGTCCGCGCTCGACGTCCTCCGCTCGGAGTACCCGGCGGTGGAGGATTTCGAGCGCGCGTTCCCGAGCCTGTGCTTCGCGCTCGCTACCGGCGTCGGCAAGACGCGGCTCATGGGCGCGTTCATCACCTACCTGCACCTCGAGCACGGCATCCGGCACTTCTTCGTGCTGGCGCCGAACCTGACCATCTACAACAAGCTCGTCGCCGACTTCACGCCCAACACGCCCAAGTACGTGTTCCAGGGCATCGCCGAGTTCGCGGTGAAGGCGCCCACGCTGGTGACCGGCGAGAACTTCGAGCAGAAGCCGCAGGTGCTGGATCTGTTCGAGCGCGACGACGTCGTGGTCAACATCTTCAACATCTCGAAGTTCAACGAGAAGGCGAAGGGCACCGACGAGGAGGGCAAGAAGACGCTCAAGGTGCGGCGGCTCTCGGAGTTCCTTGGTCAGTCCTACTTCGACTACCTCGCGGGCCTCGACGATCTTGTGCTCATCATGGATGAGGCGCACCGTTACCGCGCTGACACCAGCGCCAAATCGATCGAGGAGCTGAAGCCCGTGCTCGGCATCGAGCTCACGGCCACGCCGCAGATCGAAGCTGGCAAGAGGTCGTCGCGCTTCAAGAACGTCATCTACGACTACCCGCTCGCGAAGGCGATGCAGGACGGCTACGTGAAGGAGCCTGCCGTCGCGACGCGCGCGAACTTCAACCCGACGTCGATGACCAAGGGGCTGGAGCTGCTCAAGCTCGAAGACGGCGTGCGCGTCCACGAGTCGGCGAAGGTCGATCTCGAGGTGTACGCGCAGCAGAACGGCGTGCGGAGGGTCAAGCCGTTCATGCTGGTCATCGCCGAGAACGTTGACCACGCGAGTGAGCTCGTGAAGCTGATCGAGGGCGAGACGTTCTTCGACGGCCGCTACAAAGGGCGCGTCATCCAGGTCCACTCCGGGCAGAAGGGCGCCGAGAAGGACGAGAACGTCGAGAAGCTGCTCTCAGTCGAGCGCACGGACTCGGAGACGGAGATCGTGGTCCACGTCAACATGCTCAAGGAGGGCTGGGACGTCACCAACCTCTACACCATCGTCCCGCTGCGCACAGCAGACTCGCGCACGCTGGTCGAGCAGTCGATCGGCCGCGGTCTGCGCCTCCCGTACGGCAAGCGCACCGGCGTCGCCGCTGTTGACCGCCTGACCATCGTCGCCCACGACCGCTTCCAAGACATCGTCGATGAGGCGAAGAAGGGCGGCTACTCGTTCAGCACCGTGAACATCGGCACCGACGTCGACGAGACGCCGAAGCAGACCGTCGTGGTCGTTCCCTCGTTCGAGACCGCCTTGGGCATCACCCAGCTCGCTCCCGCAACGTCCGGAGTAGGGGCGCAGCATGCTGGGCCCGTGAACATCGATGCGCCCGCGCCGAAGTTCACCAAGCCCGAGGAAGTCGCGGCGGCGAAGGCGACCCTCGAAGCCATTGCCAAGGTGGTGCGCGATCCTCTGCTCGCTCCGACGCCGGAGGCGCTGAAGAGTGACGAGGTGCAGCAGCAGCTCGTCGAGGTCGTGAAGGATACGCTATCGGGCGGTCAGCTGACGATGTACCCCGACATCGCCAAGCTGACCGACGATAAGCTCGTGCTGATCGTACGCGAGACGACCGCCGTCTACAACGCGCTCACCATCGCCATCCCGCGAGTCATCGTGCTGCCGAAGGGCGTGGTGCGAGCGGGCTTCCAGGATTTCTCGCTGGATCTTTCGTCGTTCCGGCTCCAGCCAGTCTCGCAGGAGATCCTCATCCGCCACCTCGAGAGCGGAGAAGAGCACGTCATCGGCGCGCTCAAAGGCGGCGTCGATGAAGAGCGGCTCGAGGACTTCGTGGTGCGAAGCCTCATCGACTTCGACGACGTGAGCTACGATGAGCAGGCTGACCTGCTCTACAAGCTCGCGGGCGAAGTCGTCGCGCACCTGCGCTCCTACCTCAAGGACGACGACGAGGTCCGCAACGTCCTCATCTTCCACGCGAAGCAGATCGCCGACCTCGTTCACACGCAGATGCAGCCGCACGCCTGGGAGGAGGCGTCCTCCTACGAGGCGGTGGTGAGCCGGGGCTTCTCTGACGTGCGCGCGCAGGCCTTCGCCGCAGGCGCTGGCGAGGTCGTGCGCCAGTACGATACGCCGATCGACAACAAGGTCGACATCCGCAAGATGCTCTTCGGCGGTTTCAAGAAGTGCCTCTACAAGATGCAGAAGTTCGACTCGGACACGGAGCGCCGCTTCAGCGTCGTCATCGAGAAGGACAAGGCCGTCATCAAGTGGTTCAAGCCCGGCAAGGGCGTGTTCCAGATCCGCTACTCGAACGACGCCGACTATGAGCCGGACTTTGTCGTTGAGACCGCGACTGAGAAGCTGATCTGCGAGCCCAAGGGCTCCGACCGCATGCAGGACCCAGTCGTGCTCGCCAAGGCCCGCGCGGCGGCCACCTGGTGCCGGCACGCGACAGAGCACGAGGAGGCGAACCACGGCAAGCCGTGGCGCTACCTGCTCATCCCGCACGACGCCATCGCCGACAACATGACCCTCGATGGCCTGACGAAGCAGTTTACCTTCGCCGCGCCCGAGGGATGACGCTCGCCTTGGTGCCGTTCCGCGAGCTGGGCGCCAGCTCAGGCAGGCGCTGCGAGCCCTGAGCGGTGACTCGCAGCGCGGTGCCCAACCCCCCCCAAAAAAACTAAAAGGGCGGGTGGCTGACTAAACCGGAGTGGTGCTGCCGTTGCAAGCAGCACCCAGCGACACAGTGAGTCAGCTCCTACGTGAAGGGCGGGCGGCTTACCAAACGGGGGTGAGCCAGTTCTTGCGGTGCTCCACTCGGCCGCGGCACACGTCGAGGTAGTGCTTCTGGACTCGGGCGGTGATGGGGCCGATGCCGCCCCCGCCGATCAGTCGGCGGTCCACGCTGTTCACGGGGGTGACCTGCGCGCCGGTGCCCACCAAGAACACCTCGTCCGCGAAGTAGAGCTCCGTGCGCCCGATGCCGCGCTCGTGGAACGGGAGCCCCAGATCTTCAGTAACCAGCGTGATTAGGCTGCGGCGCGTGATGCCGTCCAGGTTGTCCTCCGTGCTGGGCGGGCTGTACAGCGCGCCATCCCGCACGATGAAGATGTGCTCCGCGCTGCCCTCGCTCACCATGCCAGTTTCCGTGAGGAAAATGGCCTCGTCGTAGCCGTTGTTCTTGGCCTCGCGCCGCGCGAGCGCGCTGTTCAGGTAGGCACCGGTGGACTTGAGGCGCGATGGGATGGCGTTGTCGCGCACCCGCCGCCAAGAGGAGATGCAGACGTCGATGGCGTCTTTGTCGATGTAGCGCTGGAGCGGCAGCGCGTACACGATGAAGCTAGTGTCGTCCTCCAGCAGCACCGGGGTGAGCTGGGTGGAGTTGTGGATGAGCAGCGGGCGCAGGTAAATATCCTGGTGGATTTCGTTGCGCTTCAGCACCTCCAGCAAGATGCTGGCGCTGTCCTCTGGGAGCTTCAGGTAGAGGACGTTCGCGGCGTCTCCTAGGCGCTTGATGTGCGCGTCGAGGCGGAACACATAGACCTGCTGTCCATCGTCCGCGAGGTAGCCTCGCACGCCGCCGAAGCAGCCGAGGCCGTAGTTCAAGGCCTTGGAGCGGACACTGACGGTGGCGTCGGCGTCGTCCACGTACTTGCCGTCGATGTAGGTGATCATGGCGCGGGGGACTCTGCCAGAAGCGCTCACGCCAGTTCAACGCGAAACGCGGCGCGCACCTCGGCGCGGGGGTGACGCTCATGGCCCTCGTGAGCACAGGCGAGCGCGACGTCCTGAAGAGGGCTAGCGAGCGCGAGCGCGCCTGAGCATTGGCTTGATGCTGCGCGTGCGAAACGAAGCGCGCAGGCGCTGCGCCGGCTTGGCTGATTTTTGTGTGTTGTGGGCCCGCGTGAGGGTAAGGCGCGCGGCAGCGGGCGCCTGAGGGTATGATTGACGCATGATGGCAAGGCCTGGCCGCTGGCTCGTGGTGTGGGGTGCGCTTGGGGTCGCGCTTAGTTCCGGCTGCGGCGGGAGCGCGCCACCGCCTGCTGAGTCGCCGATGTCGCAGCCGCCAGGTAGTTCGGTCGACTCACTTGAGCGCGAGCTCGCGCGGCATGAGGCGGAGCTGGAGCGCTGGTCCGGGGCCGAGGTCACGAGCAGCCCACCCGTGCCTGAAGCGGGCAAGCCGAGTCAGCCCTACGGCGGTGCGGAGGGGGAAGATGGCGACGCGGGGCAAGCGGCCGAGCCGCAGGCGCCGAGCGCGGGCGGTGAGTCGCCGCTGGCTTCGTCAGCTAGGCCAGCGCGCGCTGACGGGTGCGAGACAGGCTGTGAGGCGCTCCAGGGCATGCGCCGCTCAGCGCAGAAAATCTGTGAGCTGGCGGGGGGCGAGAGCGACGCCTGCGCGCGCGCTACTGAGCGCACGGCGCGCGCCGCGCGTCGCGTGGCAGGCGCTGGCTGTCAGTGCGCGGACGAGCCGTGAGGCGCGGTGAGGTGGCGCCGCCGTCAGGTGTGTGGCGGTGCCGTGAGGCGCGGTGAGGTGGCGCTGTGTGCCGCACTGCGTTGACCGGGGACCGCTCGCTGTTAGAGTGGCGCTGAGGTGTCTCCCCGAACCCTGATGATCAACCTGCGCTTCTTCTCCATTGGCGTGCTCTCGTGGCTCGCGCTCACAGGTTGCACCTTAGATCGCGATGGCGCGGGGCTCTCGCCTGACGCCGGGTTCTCCGGCAGCGGCGGCAGCGGAGCCAGCGGCCAGGGTGGGGTGAGCGGTGAGGGGGGCAGCGCAGGCAGCGGGGTGGGCGCGGTGGGTGGCGCCGCCGGCGGCGCTGGGGGCAGCGTGGTCGCGGGGGCAGGCGGGGTAGGCGGCACCGCAGGCGCTGGGGGTGTGAGCGGCGCGGCGGGCATAGGTGGCACGGGCGCGGTGGAGACTGATTGCACGAACGGCGTGGATGACGACGGGGATGGGCTCGTCGACTGCGCTGACGTGAAGGACTGCGCTGGCTACCGCTGCCTGGACGCCATCCCGACGGACTGGGAGGGCCACTTCTGGGTGCGCCAGCACGCGAAGTACGATCCCACCGAGCCGCTAGTCCCCTGCGCTGACGGTCAGCCTCCCACACGATACTACAGCGGGCCGAAGGCTGCGGCGTGCGAGGCCTGCACCTGCGGCGGCATCACGGGCGCGAGCTGCCACACGCCCATCCACTGCGCACCGAGCAACCGCAGCTGCACGAACGCCGGGCCTTGGACGGACGGGCTCGCAAACAACAGCTGCTACAACACGGGCAGCATCACCGGCGGCTCTTGTTACCTCGGAGCCTCCACCGTCACGGAGCCTGGCTCCTGCGCCCCAGTCGGCGGCGGCCTGGTAGCGACGGACCCCGTCAGCGAGATGCTGGACGTGTGCGCTGGCGGCTCCTCTGGGAAGGGCTGCAATGACGGCAAGGCCTGCGCGCCGTCGCCCGCGGTGGAGTACGAGGGCTTCGCGTGCATCACGCGCGCCGGCGAGCACACCTGCCCCAGCGGGTGGCACCGGCAGCTCGTGTATCGGAACTTCGCTGATTCGCGGGACTGCGAGTGCGGTTGCGACACGCCCAACACCACGTGTGACGGGCGCTACCGCATGTACAACACCATCAACTGCAGCGACACGCTGGGGCAGACCACGATCAGCAGCACCAGCTGCACCGAACTCAGTGGGATCCCAGTGGTCGGCTGGAGCATCCGGCGGCTCGCCCCGACCTTCGAGGGCGCTTGCGTCCCCACTGGGGGCCCGAAGGGCGAGGTGACGATGGCGGGCGCTCAAACCTTCTGCTGCCGTTAGGCGCGGTGGCCGTGATACACCGCCCGCATGGTTGCCCTGCGGGATCCTCAGGAGCTGGTGGGGGCGGTCCTTGGGCGGACTTGGAAGCTCGTGCGCGTGATCGGCCAAGGGGGCCTCGGCATCGTCTATGAGGTGTCGCACCTGAGCGGGGGAGGGGCGGCCGCGGTGAAGATCCTCCAGCACGAGTTCGTGGAGGAGGAGGCGACCGTCGCGCGCTTCTTGAGTGAGGCGGAGGCGGCCTCACGCTTGAACCATCCAGGCATCGTGCGGGTGTTCGAGGCGGCGCGCGCGGAGGACGGCACGCCTTACCTGGTGATGGAGCTGTTGGTCGGGCAGCCGCTCAGTCAGGTGATGCGCGCGGGTCGTATCCCCGCGGAGAGAGCCTTAGGCTTGACCCGGCAGCTGCTGGTGGCGCTCGCCGCGGTGCATGAGGCGGGCGTCATCCACCGCGACGTGAAGCCGGACAACGTGTTCGTGGTGCAGGGCGCCAGCTCTGATGGCCAAGCGGCGGGGGAGCAGGTGAAGCTGCTCGACCTCGGCTTGGCGCGGGTGATGGACGCCGCGGGGGGCATGAGCCGCAAGACGAAGACGGGCATGATGCTCGGCACGCCCGGCTACATGAGCCCTGAGCAGATCAAGAACGTGCAGGACAGCGACCTTCGCTCGGA
>CAYQAC010000075.1:0-15238 GCA_964415255.1 uncultured Polyangiaceae bacterium
CACCCCCGCCCCGCAACCAGCAGAGCGCGGGGGCTCACCCCCGCCCCGCAACCAGTAGAGCGAGTTCAGCGTGCTCCAACGGCTGATTTGAACTTGATGCGAACGGCTTCGCTTTTAGTCAGGTTTCCGGCATGATGAAGCGGATGGGGAGAGCGGGTCTTGGAGGGGCTATCGCGCTGGTGCTCCTAGCAGCAGCGGAGGCGCGCGCGGAGGAGGTGGAGGCCACGGACACACCGCCCGCGCAGACGCTGCCTGACAACGAGCCGCCACCGCCGCTGCTGCTCGGGGATGAGCCGCCGCCACCGCCTCGCAAGAAGGCGCCGTCCGGGCCCCCTCCGGCGCGCGTCGGTTTCCAGATGGATTTTCGCACCGGCGCGCGCTTCCCGGTGGGGTTGGCCTCCGGGGAGCCGGGGGACGAGCTGAGCGCGCGCTACCGTTGGCAGGTGCCGTTCACCGTCGGGCTGGGCGTTAAGCTGAGCCCTCACCTCTACCTGGGCGGCTACCTGGGGGCCGCCTTCGGATCTGAAGGGAGCGACGCCCGCACCAGGCGCGCCTGTCGTAACGGCGATGGCTGCCAAACAACCGCCATGGAGCTTGGAGCGCAGATCAGCTACTTCTTCTCGCCCGCAGCGCGCTGGAGTCCGTGGGTGAGCTATGGCCTAGGGTATGAGCAAGGCTCTCAGTCGCTCGACACCGACAGCGGGCAGTACCTAGGGCACACGGAGGAGACCACCGCTGAAGGCTTCACCTTCGCGAAGCTCATGGTGGGGATCGACCGCCGCCACAAGGTAGGCTTCGGCCCCTACGCTGAGGCCGCCATCGGGCAGTACTACTCCACTCGAACCCTGCTCGGGGACCACTCAGCTGAGCGGGACATCGATCAAACTGCGGTGCACGCCTGGCTCACCCTCGGCGCTCGCCTCGTCCTCGCGCCGTAGCCCCCCGAGTGTAAAATGAAGCCCCTGCCCCCACGCACTGCCTCAGCCCCTCGGAGGCCCAGCACCATGAACTCCCGTCGCACGGTCTTTGCCGTCGCCGCCATGTGCTTCGTGGCGCTCTTGGCCTGCAAGAAGGAGGGCACCGACAACCCAGCCGTCTCACGCGTCTCGGTGAAGGTGCACGGGGTTGGGGAGCAGCTGAACAACGAGTGTGTCTACCTGCCTGTGCTGCTCGGTAGCTCGCTGGAGCGCGAGATCAAGTCCGGCACTGGCCTGCGGGTCAAGCTGGAGGCGACACGAGATGAGGTGCGGATCACGACCGAGGGCGCCTCGCCTAACGCGCAGCGGACCCTAACGCAGGAAATGCTCGAGGGAGGCTACGCCGAGGAGTTCAGCCTCAGCGTTCAAGGCCTCCAGCATCGGCTGAACCTCGCGTCCTACTGCGACAGGGACTGAGCTGCGCTGCGGCGACTGAGCTGCGCTGCTAGGGAGCCGCGCTGAGCCGCGCTGCGGCGACTGAGCCACGCTGCGCTAGTGAGCGCCGTGGGTCGCGTTGGGCGCACACCAACCCCCCAAAAACCCGGAGATTATCAGGGTTATTGGGTGAGGTGCGGCGCCACCTGTCGCGCTGGCCGCGATGCGTCATAGTAGCGCGCCTCGGTCAGTCGCCGCGGCACTGGAGCCCCATGTTCGAACAGCTTGAGCTAGCCCCCGCCGATCCCATCCTTGGCCTAACGGACGCGTTCCGTCGAGACCCGCGCCCCGAGAAGGTGAACCTCGGCGTGGGCGCGTTCTTCGACGACGAGGGGAAGGTGCCGTCGCTCAGCTCCGTGAAGCGCGCCGAACAAATCCTCGCGGAAAAAGACAGTGATCGCTCCTACCTCCCCATCTTGGGTGCGCCCCGCTATGGGGAGCTGGTGCGAGAGCTGTTGCTCGGTGACGCATCAGGCGCTCGCGCCGTGACCGCGCAAGCGCCAGGCGGCACCGGCGCGCTGCGCGTCGCCGCGGACTTCATCGCGAAGCATCGGCCCGGCCGCGTGTGGCTCAGCGACCCCACCTGGGCCAACCACGGCGCCATTTTCCGCGCGGCGGGGCTCGAGACAGTCAGTTATCGTTACTATGACGCCGCCACCCACCAGGTGGACATCGAGGGCGCCCTGGCATCGCTCGCTGAAGCGGCGCCGGGCGACGTGGTGCTCCTCCACGGCAGCTGCCACAACCCGACCGGCTGTGATCCTGACCAAGTGGGCTGGGAGGCGCTCGCCGCGCTCCAAGCTGAGCGCGGCTTCCTCACGCTGTTCGACGTGGCCTATCAGGGCTTCGGCGATGGCCTCACGGAGGACGTCCAGGGCCTCCGCGCCTTCACCCAGCGCGGGGCGCCGATGTTCATCGCCAGCTCCTTCTCGAAGAACTTCAGCCTGTACAACGAGCGCGTGGGCGCGCTCACCTTCGTCGGCGGGTCAGAGGACGAAGCGCAGCGCGTGGCGAGTCAGCTCAAGATCGCCGTCCGCACCAACTACTCGAACCCGCCGCGTCACGGCGCGGCGCTGGTCACCCACGTGCTGGATGACGCTGAGCTTCGCAGCAGCTGGGAGGCGGAGGTCGCCGCGATGCGAGCGCGCCTGAAGGAGCTCCGCGGCGCCTTCGTCGCGGCCTTGAAGGCGGCCGGCGTGGCGCGCGATTTTGAGTTCATCCTAGGACAAAAAGGCATGTTCTCGTACACCGGGCTCAGCGCCGCGGAGGCGCGGCGCCTGACGGAGGACCACGGGGTGTACCTGGTGAGCTCAGGGCGCATCAACGTTGCCGGCCTCACGTCGCGGAGCCTTGAGTACGTCGCGCGCGCGGTCGCTCAGGTCGTCAGTTAGGCTTCCGAGGGCGACGGATGAGGCCGAGCAGCTCGTCGCGCGTCACGCCCAAGCGCGCCGCCGTCTCGCGCGCGAGGGAGGTGACCGCGACGCCCGGGATGAAGCCGAAGGTCGGCAGCGTGCGAGCATCTAGCTCCACTTGGAGGAAGCGCAGCTCCTCACCGTGCTCTTCTGCGGCGAGGCGCTCCGCCAAATCTAAGAAGTGCGTCGTCACCAGCGCGCGCGGCGAGAGCTCGTGGAGCAGCTCCACCACGAGCTGAAACAGCTGCTCACCCTCCGAGGGGTTCGTGCCGGAGCACAGCTCATCGAGCAAGATCAGCGCGCCCGGGCAGGCGTTCTCGAACACCCGACGGATGCGGAGCAGCTCACTGCCGAGCCGCCCCTCCGTCTGCCCAGCGTTGGGCTCCTCCAGCAAGGAGGCGAACAGGCCACCGGCCAGCGTCACCTCGGCGCGCGCCGCGGGCACCAGCCACCCGCCCTCCGCCAGGAGCTGCGCGTAGGCGAGCGACTGGAGCAGGCGCGTCTTGCCGCCCGAGTTTGGCCCGGTGACAATGGTCACCTGCCCTGCCGATACCTCAATGCCACACGGGATCGGGTGCAGGCCGCTCGCCAACAAGAGCGGGTTGAAGAGCGCCTCGAACTGGCTCGCGCCCTCCTCAATGGTCGCCACCTGGGTGCGGAGCCCGGCTGTGCGCGCGCGCTCCCGGAAGGCGAGCTGACCCAGGTAGAGCCGCACGTCGAGCGCGAGCTGGAGCAGCTCCGCCACCTCATCCTCAAAGCTCGAGAACACGTGATCTACCAGGCGCGAGAGCACCTCGTGCTCCCCCACGCGGTACCCACGCACCCACAGCGCGAGGCGCGTGAATAGGCGTTTCAACGGAGAAACATAAAAGCGGTTCTGCGCGTTCTCCGTCAGGCGCACCACCTCAAAGCCGCGGACGCGACCATCCACCCCAACCCCCACCCGAAGCTCCATCACCGACAGGTTCGCTTCGTAGTCGAGCACCTGCTCAAGGCGCCGGTAGGCCTCCGTCTCGCGCAGCGCGGTGGACCACGCCGCGAGCCGCGCGAGGCCCGAGCGGCAACCCTCAAAAGCGGCGAGCTGCTCCACCACCCCGCGCACGTCCTCCAGCAGCTCCAGGCGCCGCCGCACGGACTGCGACGCGTTCGAAGGATCTGAGCTGATGATGCGCCGCTTCAGCTCAGTCAGCCTAACGTACAACTCCTCCAGCTCGCGCGCGACCTCGGGGGAGGCGGTGAGCTCGCCCAGCACCTCGCGCCTGAACTGGGCGTCCTCCGGGGCGAGCGGCGGCCGCGAGAGCACCGCGCAGGCGTAGCCGAGCGGCAGTGGATCAGTCGGCTCTTCGTGACGGAGCGAGAACAGCGCGCGCGCGCCCTCAGGGAGGAAGATGTCGCGCTCGAAGCAGTGAGGCTCGAAGCGACTATCAGGTAACCTGACTTGCTCCAGCGCCTCCACCAGGGCGCCCCCGGAGTCCCCCGCGGCGTACACGAACGACACCACCCGCCGCACACGTGTGAGGTCGAGGCGTGGCGCGGGCGTGTTGAACAGGAGATCGAGGGAGGTGGTCACGAGGCGCTCAAGGGGCTGGCGCGGGACTCTAGCATCAACCCTGGTGCAGCCTCCCACGGCGCGGTGCAGCAAAGCGCGGATAACTGCGCGGAATTGCTGTGCTTTGGGAAAACAGCTGGCACAAACCGAGCGCCCATGAAGGTGAGGGACCGCGTACGTCTCCTAACCCTTGGCTAAACGGCGTCCACCGCCCCAGCTTCACGGCGAACGCGAGCCCTCACCGCCACCAGGCGCGAGCTTGACCTCGGCCTGATGACCGGCCAAAGCGTACAGATGCTCCGCATCAACCACGCCTCACTGCTCCTCGTCCTGAGCCTCGCCGCGGCGGCGGCCTGCTCCGCGAACTCAGGCGACTCGAAGGTCATTGCAGGCTCGGGCGCCAGCGGAGGCGCAGGCTCAGGCGCGAGCGGCGGCGCCGGCGGCTTCATCCCCATCGGCGGCAGCGACGCCGGGCCCGATAAGGATCGCGTCGTGGTGATCGGGCCTGGCGCAGACGCCAGCTCCCCTGACAAATTTGGTGGCGAGCCCGTCGGGGCCGCACCCCAGGTCGTGTACCCCGAGGACGGCACCGTCGCGCCGCCCAACATGAACAGCCTGGAGCTGCACTTCGTCCCCGGCCCAGGGCAGACGCTGTTCGAGCTCACGTTTGAGTCAACGAACCTGACCTTCGTGGTGTACCTCGGCTGCACACCGGTCGGCGCGGGCTGTGTGTATCAGCCTGATCCAGAGTTTTGGGATCAGCTGGCCGACGGCGCGCGCGGGCGTGAGCCGGTGGTCTACAGCGTGCGCGGTGTGGACGGCGCCTCACCCAGCACGGTGGGGCAGAGCGAGCCGCGTGAGCTGAGCTTCACTGAAGAGGACATCGTCGGGGGGCTTTACTATTGGGACGATGGCGGGCGCATCCAGCGCTACGACTTCGGCTTCGCGCTCGCCAACGCTGAGCTCTACATGACGCCGCAGCAGGCCGGCGCTGGGGTGTGCGTCGGTTGCCACGTGATGTCGCCCAATGGCCGCAAGATGGTGGTGGGCAAAGACATCCCCGCGCCCGCGCCCTACACCGTGTTCGATGTCGCCAGCCGCCAGCCGGTGCAGGGCGCTGGTGGCCCCGTGGCGGGCTCCGCCAACTTCTTCACCTTCTCTCCTGACAGCAACCAGCTGCTCTACTCAAACGGCGTCTCCATCGGCTGGCGCGACGCCGTGAGCGGCAACACGGTCAATCCTCAGGTCGTGGATAATGGCACCATGCCTGACTGGTCCAGCGACGGCTCCCTGCTCGTCTACGCGCGCACCAGCCAGCCGCCGATCATCGCGCAGCCGGGCATCGCCGGGGGCTCCCTTGAGGTGCGCCCCTTCCAGAGCGGCAGCTTCGGCGCGGCGACGACGCTCGTGCAGTCGCAGGGTGAGAACAACTACTACCCCACCTTCTCACCGGATAGTCAGTGGGTGCTGTTCAATCGCTCGGCGAGCAACACCAACTCATTCTCTAACACCGTAGACGGCGAGCTGTGGGTAGTCAGCCGAAATGGCGGCAGCCCCATCCGCCTGGCCGCCGCGTCGGCCCCTGGTTGGTGCTCCTGGCCTAAGTGGGCGCCCGGCGTGCACACCAAGGACAGCCGCCCGGTGATGTACTTCACCTTCTCCAGCGCGCGCGCCTACGGCCTCCGCCCGGCCGGCACCACGCAGCTGTGGATGACGGCGTTCGAGCCAGGCAAAGCGGGCGACCCAGGCTACCCGGCGTTCCGCCTGCCGTTCCAAGACCCGACCACCGGCAACCACATCGCGCAGTGGGTCGCCGAGATCGTCAGGCGTCCTTGCACCGGCCCTGGTGAGTGCGACTCAGGTGAGGAGTGCAAAGACGGCGTGTGCGTGCCTCCCAACGTGAAGTAGCCTCCGCCCGTCCATTGGACGCGCAGCTGACTAACTGCCAGCTCACTTAGTCAGTGAGTTTGTCTAGCCAGCGAGCGCTCGATTAGTCAGCATGGCGTCCTTTTACGGGTTTTGGGGGGTTGGCTAGCAGCGCGCGGCGCTGAGCGTCACTCGCGGTGAGCGCCGAGCGATCACTTTAGCCGTCGCTCGCCTCACCCTCAGGCAGCGCCGGGGTGACCTTCAGGCGCTGAAAGCTCGTCAGCTGCACGAGCCCGCGCGGCGCGCCGCGCGGCTTGCGGAGCTGCCCCGCCAAGCAGTAGTGCACCTCCACCCGCTTCTGATTGCGCGCCTTAGAGAACCACGCGGCGAGCTCCGCGGCGCGCACCAGCACCTCACGCGGCACCTCGACTCCCTCGGGGCGCCTCACCACCACGTGGCTCCCCGGTGTCCCACCGCCGACGTGCAGCCACAGATCGCGCTGACTCGCGACGCGAAAGCTGAGCTCATCGTTCTCCGCGTCACCGCGGCCCACCAAGATCTCGAAGCCTTCGAGCTCGAAAAGGCGGTAAGGGCGCCCCTTGCTAGCCATGATGCCCTCATGAGAGCCGACCTGAGCGTGACGCGCAAGCCAGGCTAGCTCTTCAAGGCGGTCACCCTGCAGCGCGCCCCGGGCGCAGCTTCACCCAAGCGCAGATCACCACCGCCAGGCTCAAGAGCAGGTGGAGCGCAGCGAAGACCACCACGCGACGTGGGAGCGGCGCCTCGTACGCCTCAGCGCCGCTCACCTTGCTGAGCGTGAGCGCTGCCTCCACGCGCTCCGCGCCCTCACCCAAGCTCACGTGCACCTGCTCGGCGCGCGCTCCGAACGCGCTCGCGACCCGGCGATCGACGTTCAGCGGCAGCTCGGCGCCCTCGATCTCAAGCGCCACGCGGCGCGGGAGCGGCCGCGCGCTCGGCTCGACCGCGAGGCTCCACACGCCACCGGCATCGGACACCGGACTGAATTGGAGCTCCGCCACGTAGGGCTCAGCGCGGAGCGGCGCGCTCAAAGCGGCTGGCGGAAGCGCCGCGAGCGGCGGCGCGCTCGGCGCCAGGATGGCGACCGCGGTCGAGCCAAGCAAGAGCAGGAGCACCACGCCATGCCCCAAGGCGTGGGTCAGCCGCTCGGCGCGTGAGGCGGGGTGCGCCTGGCGCCGAGCCGCGTGCAGCCAAGGCCCCGTCAAGATCACCGCGCCCAGCAGCAGCCCGAAGAGCGCCCAGAGCACCCGCCCCGGCAAGCCGAAGAACGTGCCGAAATGCAGCGGATCAACCGTCGCGCGCGTCAAGCTCAGCGCGCCTCGCTCTTGCTCGCGCAGGGTCCGGAGCACCTCTCCCGTATCCGCGCGGAGGTGCACTTCTGTCAGATTGTCTGACAATAGCGGGGAGCTGCTGGCGCCGTGCACGTGCACCTCCCCAGCGTGGGTCGGCGGCAGCTCGATAGCGCGCACCTCAAGCCCTGGCACCACCGACTCAGCGCGGCGCGTGAGCTCCTCCAAGCTGAGCCGCTCGGTCGCGGCCTGGCTCGGCGCGGCGGCGCCCGGTGGATGCGCGCCGAACGCCTCCACGAAGTACACCACCCCCGTGATGGCGATGATCAGAGCGAACGGCGCGAGCCACAGGCCACCTTGACGGTGCACATCGGCGAGCACAACACGGAGCGGCCCCCGGAGCCTCAGCGTCCGCGCGCGCCGCCAGGTGACCGGCGCCGCCAACCAACCCGTGATGGTGGCGATCAGGAGCACGATGGACGTCGCGCCGACCAGGAAGATCCCCCACGGGAGCAACAATCCCTTATGGAATTGCCGCAGGTAGACCTGGACGCTCAGCACGTGCTGGGGCGCGGCGTCCACCCCCAGGTGCAGCACCTGGAGCTGACCCGCAGGCGAGCTCAGGTGCACGCTGGCGCCGCCCCGATCGCGATCGAAGTGGACGTAGCTGACGTCTCCGGCCTGCGCCAAGAGGGCGGCGTCCACGTCAGCCGGGGTGAGCGCCGAGGCGGCGCCTCGCGCGCCGAGCCACGCATCGAAGTCATGCCCCAGCGCGGCCAGCGCGCCGGAGAAGCACACCACGAACAAGAGCTCCGCGAGCATGAGCCCGAGCGCGCGGTGCACCGCGAGCACCCCGCGCCGAACCCCGGGGGTCACGGGGCGCTGAGCGGGGCGAGCACGCCGCGCCCAAAGAATGAGAACAACGGGGTCACCTCCCCCGCGGCGTCCACGCGCACGAAGCGATTTTTCGTCGGCGGGTAATCCTCAGGCAACGCGAGCGCCACCGTCCCGTCGCCCAAGCGAGAAGACAGCCCTGAGCCGCTCGCCACGAGCGGCAGGCCCTCGATCGGCGACGCCGTCTTCGCGCTGAGCGAGAGCCGCCAGAAGCGCGACGCACGCGCCTCGTACACGGCACGTGACTGGACGTCAGTCCCCGCGGGCAGCGCGCTCGGATCGAACGCGAAGATCACCGCGGTGTCGTCATCGACCAGCTGGAAGCCAGTCGCGTCGAGGCCGCCCGTGGCCTCGCGCAGGTCAATCCACCAGCTAGGATCGAAGCTGAGCTGATCGGGGAGGATCCTGAGGACACAGGTGGGCGGCTCCGCCAGATCACCGAACTTGGGCAGCACGTAACCGCTCGTCCCGGTCACGTACAGGGTGCCGTCGCTCGCGAGCGCCACCGCGCCGGCGCTCTTGCAGCGGGCGTCCGAGGCGACGGCGGCCACTTGATTCTGCACGGAATCAATGACCAGCACGTGGACCGCGTCGTCCACGCCAGGGAAGGATCGGTAGACGACGGGCACGAACGCATGCTCGCCGCGCGTCGCGCCCAGGTTCACCTCCGCGGGCCGTCGCCCGCCGACCTCCGCCTCCGCGAGGGACAGGGTGCCGGCGATGGTGTTTGACGCCGGGTTCCACACCACCGCGTCCTCCCAGAACAGGTAGGCGCGCTCCGCGCTGACGAACACATGACCGAAGGGGCTCACTGGCATGCCGTGGTGCGTGAGGCTCATGGCGCGCTCATCGTCCAAGCGGATGGCGCTGTCGTCGAACAAGAGCGGGGTGATGGTGGGCGCGTCCCCAGCGCCGCTGAAGGCGCGCCCCTCATGCACGTAGATACGCCCGTTGCCGGCGACCTCGACTCCAGACGCTGGCGTCACCTCGCCGCTTGGGAGGGTGGGCAGGTGCACCAGGTAAGAGGTCCTGCCTTCGGGTCCCTCCACCACACCTTGGAACAGGTAGCCTGCGCCGACCTCCGCGCCGCCACCCTCGGGGGCCTCATCGCTTGAGCAGGCGGCGCTGAAGAGCGCTAGCGCGAGGGCGCTGAGCGCCCCGCTGACTCGGCAAGGTCCACACGTGAAATCACGGAGCCGCGATGAGGCGCCGCGCCGCGATGAAGCGTCGTGGCTGACCACCAAGGGCGCCTCACTGACGACTTCATCCAGCACAGCACCGCGCGAGCCGCGACAGCCCAGCGGACGAGGAGGAGCCAGGGAGCCACTTGGAGCGACGGGGGAGGTCATCAGAGAACGACTTTGAATATCAATCGCAATTCGGTCAAGCTCCAGGCCCATGTGGCGGCGGCCATCACCATCGGCCACGAGGCACCAGCTCAGGCTCTGCCATCAAGCGAGCCGCTGGCAGCTCACCGGCCTCGCGCTCGGCGCCGCCGCGATGAGCACCGGCGCCGCCTTCGCGCAGTCGAAGCACCCGGAGGGGAACGACGAAGCCGCTGCGCGCGCGGCCCACGAGCGACGCGCGGACCCAAAAGACAGTAGCCCTGATGAGTTGCCTGACGTGGCCGAAGCCGCGGCGGAGGGCGAGCGGGAGGCAGCGGCCGAGCCCGCGCGGGAGGTCGTCGTGCGCGGCGCCCAGTCTCAAGCGCGGCGAGCGGTGAGCTCGCCGGAGGCTATCCAAGTGGTGGACACCCGACGCGCGCGGGAGCGAGGCGCCGACCTGGGTGAGGTGCTGGCGCGTGTGCCTGGGGTGTCGTTCCGACGCAGCGGCGGCCTGGGCGCACCGACACGGCTCTCCCTCGGCGGACTTGAGCAGGAGCAGATCCGCGTGTTCATCGACGGGGTGCCCCTGGAGCTCGCCGGTTACCCGTTTGGAGTCGGTGACGTGCCCCCCTCCTTCGTCGATCGCGTCGCGGTGCTGCGCGGTGTGGTCCCGCTCCGGT
Organism: uncultured Polyangiaceae bacterium; assembly: GCA_964415255.1. GTDB lineage: Bacteria > Myxococcota_A > Polyangia > Polyangiales > Polyangiaceae > JAHBVY01. The sequence goes on from CAYQAC010000075.1 coordinate 10,467, forward strand.
ATGGCGTTGATGCCTTGGGCGGCGCGCTCGATCTCCAAACGGAGCCGCCGCGTGGGACGCGCGTCGCCGCGACCTACCAGGTAGGCTCCTACGGCGTGCGCCGGGGCACGCTCTCGATACGGTCCATTGACCTGACCACAGGCCTCTACGCGACGCTCTCGGGCCAGCTCGACGTCGCCAAGAACGACTACCCAGTGGACGTGCGCGAGCCCGACGCCACCGGGCGCCTGCGCGACGTTCAGGTGCGACGCGCGCGCGACGCCTACGCCGCGCGCGGCGCCTCGTTCGAGGTGGGCGTCCTCGATCGCGCGCTAGCGGACCGTGTGTCCCTCCGCGTCACCACCGGAGCTTACGAGAAGGAGCTCCCCCACAACCAGGTGATGACCGTGCCCTACGGTGAGGTGGAGTACACCGAGGCGAGCCTCGGCGTCACGGGGCGCTCCGAGCACCAACTGAGCGACACCACCCGCCTTGAGGCGCTGCTTGCCATCAACCGGCGCCACACCACGCTCAGCGACCAGAGCCGCTTCATCTACGACTTCAGCGGCCGCCGCCTAGGACCTCGCGTGACCCCTGGCGAGATAGACAGCGAGCCGATCGATCGCCGCACCACGCAGCACCTTCGGCTCGCCCGCCTCGACCTCGCGTGGCAGCCGAGCGACGCGCACACGCTGCGCTTCGTAGCGGCGCCGTCGCTCGCGGAGCGCTCCGGGCACGACCGGTTCGCTCCCGCCGCGGCGCGTGATCCCGCGACCGCCGAGCGCTCCCTAGCCCAGCTGGTGCTCGGCGTAGAGCACACCGCGAGCCTCGGCCAACGCTTAGATTTTCAAGCCGACGATTTCGGGAGCGCCGACCCACTAGGCAGACTACCTGACCTATTCGTGCGCGAGCGAGACGACCTGCTCGCCAACGCGCTGTTCGTGAAGGCGTACTACCAGCGCGCGGAGGGCGAGGAGGTGCTCGCCGGGATGTTCCGCCCGCTCACCAAGAGCACGCTCCGACTCGGCGTGGGGGACGGCGCGCGGCTCCGCCTGCTCGAACCGTGGACGCTGAAGGCCTCTTACGAGCTCGCGACGCGCCTACCCCAACCCGACGAGACCTTCGGCGACGGGAGGCTCGTGGTCGCCAACCTCGAGCTCGAGCCGGAGACGAGCCACAACCTGAACCTCGGCACCCACCTGGAGCTCCGGCGCACCCCGGCGGGCGCCTTCACGCTGGGGCTCGAAGGATCCCTCAGGCAAGCTGACCGTCTGATCGTGCTGCTCGGCGGCGAGCGCCTGCTCAGCCACCAGAACGTGTTCGCCGCCCGCGCCCTCGGCCTCGACGCGAGCCTCAGCTGGGCGGCGCCCACGCGCTGGCTATTCGTGGACGCCGGTGGGACGCTCCAAGATGTCCGCAACCGCTCCAAGGACGGCCCCTTCGCGGCCTTCTTCGGCGACCGGATCCCACACCGCCCCTGGCTGTTCGGCAGCCTGGAGGCCCGCGCCGTGATCCGCGATCTGCCGATGGCGCAAGGTCAGCTCGAGCCCTTCTACTCGCTCCGCTACGTCCACGAGTTCGAGCGAAGCTGGAGCAGCGTCGGCGCCGCCGGCCCACGCCAACGCGTCCCCGCCCAATTAGGTCAGCATGCCGGACTAAGCTACCGCCAGCGTCACGCCTCCTACCACTCGGTGCTGACCCTTGAGCTGGAGAACCTCACCGACGCGCCCCTCTACGACGTGTACGGCGTCACCCGCCCCGGCCGCGCCATCAAGCTCACCTGGAGCGCCGAGATCGACGGCTGAAGCGTCTCCAGGCGCATGAACAGCGCCTCCCAACGCCGCCCAATGTGCACGAGGAGGGACTCGCCACCGGCTCTTCGTTTCCTCAAGGAAATTACCAACGCTCTTCAAGGCCGCACGGAGACGCACATGAGGTCAAGGCCCGTTACCCAGGCGTCTCCAGGCGCATGAACAGTGCTTCGCAGCGCCTTGTAATGTGCACGAGGAGGGACTTGCCACCGGCTCTTCAGCGCCGGGAGACACCTCACGGCGCTCTTCAAGGACGCATGGAGACTCAAGTAAGGTCGAGAACCGGCTCTTCAGCGCCGCGAGACACCTCACGATGCTCTTCAAGGCCGTGAGGAGACGCACATAAGGTCGCGTACCAGCTCATCATCGCCATGAAGCGTCATGCAACGCTCTTCAAGGCCACGCAGTGACGCAGGTGAGGTCGCGCACCGTGATCCAAGCGACGCCACATCGCATGAACAGCGCCCCCAAGGACGCTCAGTGTGCACGAGGAGGGACTCGCCACCGGCTCTTCGTTTCCTCAAGGAAACTCTAAACGCTCTTCAAGGCCACGCAGTGACGCAAGTGAGGTCGAGGACCGTTACCCAGGCGTCTCCAGGCGCATGAACAGCGGCGCTCAGAGTACCAAAGGGTGCACGAGGAGGGACTTGCCACCGGCTCTTCAGCGCCGGGAGACACCTCACGGCGCTCTTCAAGGACGCATGGAGACTCAAGTAAGGTCGAGAACCGGCTCTTCAGCGCCGCGAGACACCTCACGATGCTCTTCAAGGCCGTGAGGAGACGCACATAAGGTCGCGTACCAGCTCATCATCGCCATGAAGCGTCATGCAACGCTCTTCAAGGCCACGCAGTGACGCAGGTGAGGTCGCGCACCGTGATCCAAGCGACGCCACATCGCATGAACAGCGCCCCCAAGGACGCTCAGTGTGCACGAGGAGGGACTCGAACCCCCACGCCTTGCGGCACCGGAACCTAAATCCGGCGCGTCTGCCAATTCCGCCACTCGTGCTGAGGGGCGCAACCTAGCGCGCTCGCGCGCCTAGCTCAAGGCCTCCCAGCACACCCGCGCGGCGACTTGGCGGGCGCCGCGCAGCGCGGTGCCCAACCCCCAAAACCCGAAACACACGGGGCACACAACGTGAGGGCTGACCGCCATGCAGCTCCCACGGCCACACCCACGCGACGCAGCTGCAGCTCAGCAAGAGGCTGCGGCTCAGCAGACGCTGCGGCTCAGCGGGAGGCGGTGGCTTGGCGGCTCGGCGCCTTGGGGCCGTAGCCGCGCGGGGACGACCAGCGGCGGCTCACGTGCACCTTCAGCACGTCCTTGAACAGGCCGATGTGCGCGCAGTGGTCCATCTTGTCGTTGCCGCGATAACCGCGGACGTGGAAATTCCCTCTGGAATAGCTGGCGATCCGCTCGAGGCCCATCGGGTCCGCGCCGCGTGGCCGCTCCGCCTTCGGCTCCCCCCCGAGCGCGTGGATCAGAAAATTCGCCGTCTCCGTGGTGGAGGCGTACCCCGGCGGGATAATCGACGAGTGCGAGACGAACATGAAGCGCTGCCGACGCGCCGCGAGCCGCGCGAACTCCACGAACGGCTCCAGCTGCTTGCTCTTCATCGGCTCCGTGTTCGCCGAGTGGAGGCCATCTAGCAGCACCACCGCGTCCACCTTCTGCTTGAACTCCGGGTGGCGCAAGATGGACTCCACCGCGCCGTAGCCCGCGCTCCACGCCGAGAGCCCCATTTTCCGTATGTAAACGCGCTGCTTCCCGCTGCGCTCGGCCACGCGCTTCTCCACTGAGGCCATCAGGCGCCGGAAGGCGTCCGGTGAGCGGAAGGTGGACTCATAAGGCCCAGAGCCGATGCCGAGGTCCACGCCGACCAGCACCGCGCCGTTCATCACCTTCACCCACTCTTTTCGCACCGGCTCATGCCCGTGGAAGTGGAACATCACGTCGAAGCCGCCGTTCGCGGTCACCCCGCCGCGCTCCGGCATGATCATCTGCCCCAGGCTCGGCGCGCGATCCCACCGCGTGTAGATCCCCTGGCCTGGGTCCGGCGTGTTGCACGGGTTCACGCCGCGATCCTTCGCGGACTTCTGCGTCTGCGTGGAGGCGTCCGGCTTGGCGCTGACCCAGTCCACCTTCGCCTCGGCCTTCCCCGAATCCTTCTTGCCAGGCTCCGCCTTCGCGTCGCTCTTCTTGGGGCTCGCCTTCTGGCCCGGCGCTGGGATCTCCAGCCGCTGCCCGATCCGGATCACCCCGCCCGACTTCAGGCCGTTGTGCGCCTCAATCGCCTTCACCGTCACGCCGTAGCGCTTCGCGATGGTCGACAGCGTGTGCCCCTTCTCCACCACGTGCACCTTCGGCGCAGCGGCGAGCGGGCTCGTCACCAAGAGCCCCACCAAGAGCAGCAGCAGTCCTCGAAATCGCATCAGCTTCACGCCCCTCGGCACCCATGCCTGCCAGCTTTTGGCGAGCAGGGCCAACCTTGAGGCCATTTCGCTCGCGCTTCAACCCACCGCGCCATGTTCTCCTCGCCTGGCCCTCCGCGGCACGATGACCCGCCTTGAGCCGTTTCACCCGAAAAAGCTGCGCAGGGCGGGACGCGGAGGAGCAGGGCGCCGCCTCGCCGGCCGCTGAACACCTGGGCCTATAGGAGCGTCCGCGCAGGTTGCGATCTTTTTTTTTGGGGGGGTTTGGCGAGGCCGTGGCAGAGCGCCCACCGAATCTTCCACATCGATCGCCCCGCCGCTCGCGCGCTTTGGTTACGCTCTCGCGTAGCCATTGCGTCCGGCGTATCTAAACGTGCCCCAGCGCTCCGAGGTCCCCATGCGCTCCCTACCTCTACTCCTGCTAAGCTCGCTGCTCACCCTCGCCTGCGGCGCGCCCGCGCCCGCCGAGCACGCTGAGCCAGCGCCCGCTGTTCCCACAGCCACATCAGCGTTGCCCGCCGCGACCTCAGCGCCAAGCGCCGCGCGTGA
>CAYQAC010000075.1:15248-24585 GCA_964415255.1 uncultured Polyangiaceae bacterium
CCCGCCGGGATGCAGCTCGTCGAAGGGGGGCGTCTTCGTCTGGGCTCCCCCGAGGGGCAAGGCGAAACCAACGAGCACCCTCAGCGTGAGGTGCCGCTGCGCTCCTTCTGCGTGGATGAGGTGCTCGTGAACCTCAGCGCGTACGCCCCGTGCGTGGAGAACGCCATCTGCGACGCGGCGCCCGAGACGGTGCTCACCGAGCAGCCGCTCACCGCCACGGAGAACGAGCGCGCGAGCGCCCTGTGCACCGCGCGCTTCGCCAAGAACCTCAAAGAAGGCGGGGAGCTCCCCGTGAACTGCGTGAGCCAACGGGACGCCGAGCGCTTCTGCAAATGGCGCGGCGCGCGCCTGCCGACTGAGGCCGAGCTCGAGTGGCTCGCGAGCGGCGGCGAGGACCGCCTTAAATTTCCCTGGGGCAACTCGGACCCCAACGACAACCGCCTCTGCTGGCGCCAAGACGGCGGCCCCTGCTCAGTGAAGTCACGCCCACCCCAGGCGCTCGGCGTCTATGACGTCGTGGGTAACCTCTTCGAGTGGACCAGCACACCCCACGCGCCCTACGGCGACCCCGATTCACCCACGGAGACCATCAGCGTGCGCGGCGGCAGCTGGCGCAGCCGTGAGGCGAACGAGGTGCGCGCCAAGCGCCGCGACGCGCGCCCGCCGATCCACCGCGAGGTGGATCTAGGCTTCCGCTGCGCGCGCGACAAATAGTACGTACCCCGAACTATAAGCTCGGCGCAGCCCGCCTCACAGGCCATCGGTCACGCTGACCGGCCACGCGACACCGTCATTCACAGCCACACTGACTAACAGCTAAGCGCTCAGGACAGAGACCATGACCCACGACCCCCGCGCCAAGAGCAAGGCGCTGCTCGACGGCCCCTCACGCGCGCCCGCCCGCGCCATGCTCCACGGCATCGGCTTCAGCGAAGAGGACCTGCGGCGCCCGCTCGTCGGCATCGCCACCTGCTGGACCGAGACGATGCCGTGCAACTTCAACCATCGTGAGCTGGCAGAGCACGTGAAGCGCGGCGTGCGCGCCGCGGGCGGCACCCCGATGGAGTTCAACACCATCAGCGTGAGCGATGGTGTGTCGATGGGCAGCCAGGCGATGAAGGCCTCGCTCATCAGCCGCGAGGTGATCGCCGACAGCGTGGAGCTGATGGGCCACGGCGCCGGCTTCGACGCGATGGTCGCCATCGTGGGCTGCGATAAGACCATCCCCGGCGCGGCGCTCGGGCTCATCCGCCTGAACCTGCCGAGCCTGATCTTGTACGGCGGCTCGATCGCCCCGGGGCAGTTCCAAGGCGTCGACGTCACCATCCAGGACGTGTTCGAGGCGGTGGGGCGTCACAGCGCAGGGAACCTGACGGATGGTGAGCTCTCCGAGATCACTCAGCGCGCCTGCCCCGGCGCGGGCGCCTGCGGGGGCCAGTACACGGCGAACACGATGGCGATGGCGATGGAGTTCTTGGGGCTCGCGGCGCTCGGCAGCGGCAGCGTGCCCGCGACGGACGCGGACAAAGCGCAGGTCGCGGAGGAGGCCGGGCGGCGCGTGATGGCGCTGCTCGAGCAAGGCCTGCGCCCCGCCGCGCTCGTCACTCGCGCGTCCATCACCAACGCCATCACCGCCGTGGCGGCCACCGGCGGCTCCACCAACGCCGTCTTGCACTTCCTCGCCATCGCCCGCGAGGCGGGCGTGCCGCTCGAGATCGACGATTTTCAAGCCATCTCCCAGCGCACGCCGATCATCGCCGACTTGAAGCCAGGCGGGCGCTACACCGCGGTGGACCTACATCGCGCTGGCGGCACGCGGCTCGTCGCCGCGCGGCTCGCGAGCGCCGCGCTGCTCACGGAGGCGCCCACCGTCACCGGGCGCGGCCTGATGGAGGAGGCGGCGAGCGCCAGCGAGGCGCCAGGGCAACAGGTGGTGGTCACCGCGGAGGCGCCGCTCAAGGCGACGGGTGGCCTCGTGATCTTGAAGGGGAACCTGGCGCCCGAGGGCGCGGTGGTGAAAATGGCGGGGCACGAGCGCACCCAGCACCGCGGCCCCGCGCGCGTGTTCGAGCGTGAGGAGGACGCGTTCGCTGCCGTGGAGGCGCGCTCCATCTTGCCGGGGGACGTCGTGGTGATCCGTCATGAGGGGCCGCGGGGTGGCCCAGGGATGCGGGAGATGCTCGGCGTCACCGCGGCGCTGGTGGGGCAGGGCCTGGGGGAGAGCGTGGCGCTCATCACCGACGGGCGCTTCAGCGGCGCGACGCGCGGCTTGATGATCGGCCACGTCGCGCCCGAGGCGGTGAATCGCGGGCCGATCGCCGCCCTGCGTGACGGCGACGTGATCAGCATCGACGCCGATCGGAACCTATTGGAAGTGGAGCTGACGAGCGCGGAGCTCGCGGCGCGCCTCAGCGACTACACGCCCCCCCTGCCACGCTTCACGCGTGGGGTGTTCGCGAAGTACGCCGCGTTGGTGTCCTCCGCATCCGAGGGGGCCATCACCACGCCAAGCCCCCCAACCCCCACCCGAGGCTGAGCCGGAGGCGGCGGGGGCGACCCTAGCGCTTCGTCAGACGGACGGCTCTGGAGTGTCGTCAGTCAGACAGACGACTCTGGAGTCACTCGTCAGACAGACGGACGTCTTCGCGTCAGCCCGACGTCGCGGGCTCCTGCTGGGTGCTGCAGTGGATGGTGCCGAGGCCCACCACCAGATCGCGGCAATACACGCCCACCACCTCGTGCTTGGGCATCAGCTCGCGCAGCACCCCCAGCGCCTCGGCGTCCTTCGGGTCGTTGAAGGTGGGCACCAGCACCCGCCCATTGACGATCAAGAAGTTCGCGTAGCTCGCCGGCAGCACGTCGCCGCGGTAGCTCACCTCAGAGGGCATCGGCAGCGCCGTCACGGTGAGCGCCCGCCCGCGCGCGTCGCGCTGCCCCTTCAAACACTCGAGCGCAGCGCAAAGCGGCGCGTGATTCGGGCGCCGCCGGTCCGGCTCCTGACACAGCACCACGTGCCCCGGGGCGACGAAGCGACAGAAGTCGTCGATGTGCCCCGAGGTGTCGTCCCCCGCGATTCCGTCAGGCACCCATACTACCTGCTCGACGCCCAGCGCGTCCCTCAAGGCCTGCTCCGTCCCCTCGCGGCCGAGCCCCGGGTTACGCGAGTGCGCGCCGCGGAGCAGGCAGCGCTCGGTCGTCAGCACAGTGCCCTGACCATCGACGTCGATGGCGCCGCCCTCGAGCACGAAGCGCTGCATCTTCCCCCCGATGGTCACCTGGGGGAACCAATGGGGCGCGAAGCGACGCGCCACCTTCACCCCGGCGGCGTCATCCCGCAGGTGATCGCGGTAGCGCCCCCAGCCGTTGAAGGCGCACTTCACCGCGCCCACCTCGCGCGCCTTGGGCTGACCAGCGCGCGCTCCCTTCACCGAGCGCACCACGAAGGAGGGCAGGCTGTCCCGCGTCCAGGAGCGATTCGTCCCCGCACGGACAAAATCCACACGGGTAATATCTGCGCCGGCGGCGATGAAGTGCGCCTTGGCGACCGCCTGCTCCTGCGGCGTGGCCACCAAGAGGCGCACGCGCGCCACGTCGCTGATCAGCCGCGCCAGCTCCGCAAACGTCCAGCGCACGGCGTGGAGCTTCCCCGGGAAGTCCGTCTTGTGGTGCGGCCAGGCGAGCCACACCGCCGCCTGCGGCTCCCACTCCGCGGGCATGTGGAAGCCCGCCTCGCGCGGCGTGCTCGTCACCGCCCACCGCGCTTCGTCAGGCCATCTCCCTGAATAGTTCGTCTCCCGAACCGCTCCGTGATCGCGCCGAAGGCGTCCACCCGCCGATCGCGCAAGAACGGCCAGTCCCGCCGCACGTGCTCGCTCTGCCCCAGATCGAGCGACACCACCAGCACCTCCTCCCCCTCCCCCGCCTCCGCCAGCACCTCGCCCAGCGGATCGCACACGAAGGAGCGCCCCCAGAACTGGATGCCGGCTGGCGGCTCCTCCTGCCCCACGCGGTTCACCGCCACCACGTACACTCCATTGGCGATCGCGTGGCTGCGCTGGATCGTGCGCCAGGCGTCGTGCTGCTTGGCGCCGAGCGCGGCCTTCTCCGACGGCAGCCAACCAATTGCCGTGGGGTAAAATAGGATCTCAGCGCCCGCGAGCGCCGTCAGCCGCGCGGCCTCCGGGTACCACTGGTCCCAGCACACGAGCGGCCCCAGCTGCGCCTTCGCCGTCTCCACCGCCATGAAGCCGGTGTCGCCCGGCGTGAAGTAGTACTTCTCGTAGAACTGCGGATCTTCCGGGATGTGCATCTTACGGTAGAGCCCGGCGATGCGCCCCGCCTCAATCACGAGCAGCGTGTTGTGATAGAGCCCCGGCGCCCGACGCTCAAACACGCTGACGAGCACCGCGATGCCGAGCTCGGCGGACAGCGCCAAGAACGGCTCGCTGCTCGGCCCTGGGATGGGCTCCGCCAGGTCGAAGCGCTCAGCCTCCACCGCCTGACAGAAGTAAGGCGACGCGAACAGCTCCTGCAGGCACACCACCTCAGCGCCGCGCCGCGCCGCCTCGCGCGTCAGCTCCACAGCGCGCGCGATGTTCGCCTGCTTGTCGGCGCCGCACGCCATTTGGATCAGCCCAACCGAGACACGACGCGGGTTTTGGGGGTTTGGCATGGCGGCGGGAGTCTATCCGTCCGCTACCCCACGTCCAGACGCGGAGACAGCCTCCCAGCACGCACCCCAAGATCCCCACGAGCCTCAACACGTCTAAGGGAACTTCCGCGCCCTAGCCGTGCCTAAGGCCCCCTCTGTTAGCTTTGCCCGGTGTGATCTCAGCCTGATGAGCTCACGCCACCGCTCATCAGCCGAACCCTGGAGCCACCATGACCCCTCGTGCCACTAGCCCCCGCGCCAGCCACCGTCACCCGCTCACGCGAGCTCGCCGCCTCAGCGCTCGCCACCTCGGCGCGCTCAGCCTGTGTTGCCTCAGCCTGGCTTGTGCGCGCGCGAGCGGGCCCACCGAGGGCGCTCAAGGCGCGGCCTCCGCGCCCACCACGACCGGCACCGCGAGCGTGGCGGCCCCCGCCAGCGTCAGCGAGGCGCCGGCCGACGGGACGCGCGTCACCCTACCCGCTGACGAGGCCCGCGAGGAGCCGCTCAGCGAGCCGATCACGGACGCGCCGGACCTAGCCGACCGCGATCCGTCAGGTCTCGGTTCCATCGGCACCCTCGGCCACGGCAGCGGCAGCGGCAGCCTCAAGGGCATTGGTGAAGGTGGTGGGGGCCGGGGCGAGGGCGTCGGCTTGGGGAGGGGGCCGGGAGCAGGCGCGGGGCGCCTGGCAGGCAGCAGCAAGCCGGCCCCAGCTCCGCCGCCACCCGGCGGGGTCGCGCCGCGCCCACGCAGGGTAGACACCTCTCAGGCGCAGGACATCCGCGCGGGCGAGTGGGACGACAACGCCAACTACCGTGACTACCTCGAGTACCAGTCAAAGGTGTCCTCTAAGACACGCCTCGACGTCGCGCGTCGGCGCTTCTTGGTGGTGCGCGACGCCGCCCAGAAGCCGATCCCGAACTGTCAGGTCAAGGTCACTGACGCGAGCCAGCGGTCTGTCACACTGACGACCATGGCCAGCGGACGCGCCATCCTGTTCCCGCGCGCGCATGGCCTCATGGGCTCCCGGCTGGAGGCGACCGCGAGCTGCCTCAAGGTGAGCAAGAACGTCTCGTTCGATCTGGTCGACGCCGATGGCGCCGTCGTCTTTGAGCTGCCCGTCGTCCGTCAGCTGCCCGAACGAAAAGTGTTTGATGTCGCCTTCGTGCTCGACACCACGGGCTCCATGAGCGAGGAGATCCACGCCATGAAGAGCACGCTCGAGCAGGTGGCGCAGCTGATCTCGAAGCTCAACATCACCGCGCGCGTGGGCCTCGTGGAGTACCGTGACCGCGGCGACGAGTACCTCACACGCACCCACCCGATGACGACCGACGTGCGCGGCTTCAGCCAACGCGTCAGCGCCATCCGGGCCAACGGCGGCGGCGACATGCCCGAGCACGTGAACGAGGGGCTGCGGGTGGCGCTCACCAAGCTCAGCTTCAGTGAGCGCTCGCTCGGGCGCTTGGTGTTCCTGATCGGCGACGCGCCGCCTCAGCTCGACTACCAGCAGGACACGCCGTTCACGGACTCAACGAAGCGCGCCGCGGAGCGCGGCATCCAGCTCTACACCATCGCGGCCTCCGGCATGGACGATCTGGGGCAAGCGGCGTGGCGCCAGATGGCGATGTTCACCGGGGCGACGAACCTGTTCATCCTGCGCGGCGGCGCGGGGCCCCAGAGCGTGGGCGCGGGGGATCCGCTCGACAGCTGCGGCGGGCGCCACACCAACTACTCCACCGGGAACCTGGCGGAGCTCATCACCGCCAAGCTCAGCCGCGCGGTGCAAGAGCTCGAGCTCGATCCGATGCGCATCGCGGGCCTCGGTCAGGACGAGAACGCCAAGCCGTGTGATCAGCGGGTGCTGTTCCTCGCCACGCCGTGATCCCAACGGCCAGCGCTTGCTCCTCGTCGCGCGGCGCTTTCGGGTGTTGCGCGGGCGCTCCCTTCGTGGCTTGCTGGGGCATCACGAAGCAAGGCTCGGGGGGGCCATGAGGGACGACGTATGAAGCAAGAGCTCACGGCGGTGTTGACGATCAGCTGTTTTGCAGCGGCATTCATCGCCTGCGAAGAGAAACCAACCCCCCAACCCAAACCCGACATCGCCACGACGACAGGCGCTACAGCGGCCACGGCCTCGGCGCCCAACGCTGCCTCCGCTTCCCCCCGCGCGAAGGCCGGCGTCCCCACGCCCCCGAAGAACCTCGGGGCGATGAAGATCCCTGAGGACAACCCGATGACCGAGGCCAAGGTGGCGCTGGGGCATCAGCTGTTCTTCGACAAGCGGCTGAGCGGCGACGGCAGCCGCGCCTGCTACTCATGCCACCAGAACGAAGACGGCACCGGCGGGCACGATCCACTCGCGATCGGCGCCGGCGATAAGCTGCTGACGCGCCACGCGCCGGTGATGTGGAACGTGGGCTACCTGCCCAGGCACTACTGGGACGGCCGCTCACCGAGCCTCGAAGCGCAAATGAAGGGCGCCTGGGCCGGCGGCAACATGGGCGTGGGTGAAGACAAGTTAGCTGACAAAGCCGGGGAGATCGCCAAAATCGAGGGCTACAAGAAGCAGTTCGATGAGGTCTTCGGCGAAGAGGGCGTCACCCCCGACACCATCGCCAAGGCCGTGGCCGCCTACGAGCGCACGCTCTTCTGCGCCGACACCGCCTGGGACAAATTCTACGCGGGGGACAAAGCCGCCATGACCAGCGAGCAACAAGACGGCTGGAAGCTCTTCACCGGTAAGGCCGCGTGCATCGCGTGCCACGCGCCGCCCATGTTCTCAGACGCGTACGCGGCGGCGGACAGCGCCTACCACAACACCGGCGTCGGTATCGAAGGCAAGAAGAAGGAAGAGGTCGATGTCGGCCGTAAGGCGGTGTCCAAGAGCGACACCGACTGGGCCGCCTTCAAGACGCCGAGCCTGCGCAACGTGGCCAAGACGGCGCCCTATTTCCACAACGGATCGGCCAAGACGCTTGAGGAGGCGGTGCGCTTCATGGCGAGCGGTGGCTTCGCGAATGAGTTCAAGGACGCACGCATCACGGATCGTCAGCTGACCGACGCCGAGATCACGCAGCTGGTCGCCTTCCTTGGCGCGCTCAACTGCGAGGGCTCCTTGGAGGAGCCCAAGCTGCCCTAGAGCGCCGGATAGCCGCCATCGACAGGCACACTGCCTAACTCGCAACTAAAGGAAGGGTCGCTGCAGCCGCCGCTCGATCGGGGGGTTTGCCTGCACCGCGCCGCCACGCGCTGCCCCAGGCGTTGGGCGTGAGGCGCAGAGCGGCCCTCCCACTGCGCGCCTTCGGCGCGGCGCACTGCGCCCTGCACATCACGGCGCGCTTTGAAGTCGCTCGCGCGCCTTCGGCGTGACGCAGTGCGCCCTGAAAAGCGCCAGTCAGTTCCTTCAGCAGCGCAAGTTTGCAGCTTGAGTGTGCCCCGCTTCGTTTCATTCCCAAGGTAGCGCCTGATACGCGCGCTGAGGCGCTCGCATTTGCGTTCGCCAGCTCCTGCGAATTCTCATGATGAAGGCGGCGTGGTAGGCTCCTCGCCCCCTCCTCCCACATCACGCTGCGCGTGGCGCTCACCCTCATCTTCCCGAGCCAAGCAGCCGCAGCCCCCGCTCCCCAGGCACTCCTATGAAGCACTCGTATGGTCTTGGACTCATCGGCTTGAGCATGCTCTCGGTGGTGGCGTGCAGCCGCACCACCATCGACTTCTCCTCCCCGGAGGGGACCGCTGGCTCGGGCGGCACCGGCGCTGTCAGCGGCTCTGGTGGCATCGGTGGCTCAGGCGGTATCAGCGGCTCAGGCGGCATCAGCGGCTCAGGTGGAACGGCTGGCACCGGCGGTCAGTCTGGCTGTCATCAGCTGGCGAACGACCGCTGCGATCGCTGCACCTGCGACGCGTGCCCTGACGCTTGGGAAAAGTGTCAAGCCGACGAGGGCTGCCTCGCCATCGGTGAGTGCGCTGACGGCGCTGGCTGCGCTGGGGTGGAGTGTGTGGCGCCCTGTGGTGAGGTCATCGACCGACACGGTGGCCTCCAGGGTGAGTCGATGCGCCTCTCGCTAGGGCTCGGGGTATGTCAGGCGGCGAGCTGCACCACGGAGTGCACGCCCGGCACCGGTGGCGCAGGCGGCTCCGGCGGCTCAGGGGCCACGGGTGGTAGCGGCGGCTTCGGCGCCACCGGCGGCTTCGGTGCGGGTGGCTCAGGTGCCTCCGGCGGCTCAGGCGGCTCAGGCGGCGGCGGGATCATCGGCTGCATCAGCTGCGTCACTCAGGATTGTCCGGCGGCGCAGGAGTGCCTGCTCGACTCGTCCTGTCGCGATGGCGCGATCTGCGCCTTCACCCAGTGCCTCGGGGGCGGCAGCGGCTTGGACTTCAGCTGCCTGCTTGGGTGTTTCGGCGGAGATTTCACCTTGGCGCTCACGGCCTTCAACGCGGTGCAGTGCGTCGTGGGTCAATGCGGCCCGGACTGCGGCAGCATCTTGGGTGGTGGTGGCGGACTGCCCTTCGGTGGTAGCGGCGGCGGTGGCAGCGGCGGCGGCGCGCCCTTCGGCGGTAGCGGCGGCGGCGCGCCCTTCGGCGGTAGCGGCGGCGGCGCACCCTTCGGTGGCAGCGGCGGTGGCGCGCCCTTCGGTGGCAGCGGCGGCGGCGGCGGTGGCGGCTTCTTCGGTGGCAGCGGCGGC
>CAYQAC010000076.1:0-12729 GCA_964415255.1 uncultured Polyangiaceae bacterium
ATCGGGGATCAGGGGGTTTGCCTGCACCGCCCCGCGACCACCGAACAGGCTGCGCCCCAGGTGCCCACCCGTCGCCCCCAACTCCCCCGCAGCGCCACCGGCACGGTGGCCGTGCTCCCGGGCGTCACCAAGGCCCTCGCCCCCGGAGGCTACGTGCGGGTGAAGCTGCTGCCGCGAGCCAAGCTGCGGCTGCGATCGGGCACTTACTTCGTCAAGCGCTTCGAGGCGCTCCCGCTCGCCCGCGTGGAACTCGACACCACGGATGGCCCGGTGCGGATCTTCGTGCAAGAGCAGCTGAACATGCTGGGCGATTGGGAGGCGGGGGCGCTGGGGGCGGAGCAGATCGCGCTCGGCTACCTGGGCACCAGCCCCATCACCTGGGTGCGGCCGTTCGCCGGCACCTTGATCGCGCCGAACGCGGCGGTCACCCTAGAGCGGCGGTCAGTTTGCCGCTAGACGGACTCGGTGCTGCTTCCCTTCGCGCCGCTCTAGCTGTGGGATTTGAGGACGACAAACGGTAAACCGTTTGTCGTCCTCGGGAACTGGGAGCCGAACGCGCTCCGCGGCGCGTTCTTCGCCAAAGAGCTGAGCGTGCTGCCAGGCGTCGAGGTGCACCACGTGTCCTTCCACGGGGAGCTGCTACCATGACTCGGAAGACTGACCAGTTAGGCACGGCGCGCGCGGCGCCCTCACGCGCAGGCCGTGGTGCTCGCGGGCGCTTGCCCCGTCACGCGCTGCTGCTCTTGCTCGGTGGCCTCGCGTGTGGTGGCTGTAACTCTGAGAGCCACGCTACACCGCATCCGGACGCCGCCGGAGTGGGTGGAGGCGGATCAGGCGGTCAGCTGACCGATGCCAGCGCCGGAGCTGCAGGCACCGCAGGCTACGGCGGCTCGACGCCCATACCCGACGCTTCGGTGGACCCGGATGCAGGCACCCTCCCCGACTGTGGGCCCGGCTGCCGGCTCGCGCTCAAGATCCCCACCCTCCACGCCGCCTGGGGTCACGGCTACAGCACCCGCTGGATAGCTGACACCAGCATGGAGGCGATGGCCTTCGCCGAGGTGGGCTCCGATCACACCTGGCTGATGCCCCACGAATCGGTCTTCGCGCGCGTCAACGGCGATCACATCGCCTACATCGCGTTCACGGCCTGGCCCAAAGGAGAGGTTGCGGTGGTCAACGCCCCGCAGCGCACGCGGCAGGTCTACTACTCCTTCAAGAACTCCAGGGACATCCGCTTCACCGACCTATTCCTGACGGACAAGCACGTGATCTGGTCGTCAGCGCTGACGGGGCTGACCAAGGCCAACCTGCAAACGGGCGAGATCAGCGAGCTGAGCCGGCGCCCCCTCGATTGCCGGGAGGGCTGCACCGCGCAGGGCGCCATCTACTGCGTCAACACCAACACGGGCAGGGTGGACCGCATCGACGAGGAGACGGGGGAGCTGACCCACCTGGATGATGGCGGCGCCCTCCAGGTGGAGGGCGGTTGCTCTCCCGATCGCCAGAAGATCGTCTGGGTGGATCACCGGCCGCCCGCCGAGCCGTCGAGCTACCACGGCTTCCGTGGCCCGGGGGAGATCTACGTGCACGACATCCCGAGCGGCAAGACCGAGCGGGTGACCTTCGACTCGCCGGCGCGCGGGAAGGCGAAGACCTTCGCGGCGGTGGGGACGGACTGGGTCACCTGGCTCGAGCCGTGCGACACCTGCGACCAGAGCTACCTCACCGCGGGCGCCATGTACCGCGCCGCCACGCGCCGCGCGCGGCTCGACCTCACGACGGGCCAGAAGTGCTACTTGGATCGGCTCGTGGCGGGGGACTACTCCACCCTCCAAGGGCATCACTTGTACGCGTACTGGACGGACGGCATCGACAAGTACGTGGTCGACGTCGACCTGGACCACCCGGAGCTCGACTGGGCCTGTGAGTGAGCCGTCGGGCGAGCCAGCTCACGACGGGGGCCGTGGCGAGGGTGACTTATGCGCTGCCGCGCAGCGCGGTGCCCAACCCCCAAAATAAGCGCTCGTTCCTTTTTAGTGTGCACTACTGACTGTCAGGTGCACGCGCCTAAAGGAGCAGACGGCTCACCGCGTGTCGTCCGCAAATCTGACGGCTAAATCGGCAGCGGCACCTCGACGGGGCGCGCGCGGCGGGCCCGCGCGTGGGCTCGGAACGCCAGGTGACGGCACAGCTCGGGGAAGCTCCAGCCGGCCTCGGCCGCCGCCTCGGGGAACAGGCTGGTGGCGGTCATGCCCGGCAAGGTGTTCACCTCGAGCAGGGTGATGTCCTCCGTCAGCGCCTCCGGCACCACGAAGTCCATGCGCGCCAGGTCCCGCGCGCCGACCGCGTGGAAGGCCTTGAGCGCCACCTCTTGGATGCGCGCGAGGCGCTCCTTGGGCAGCGGCGCGGGGCACTCGTGGCGGCTCCCGGCGGCGGCGTAGCGCGAGGTGAAGTCGTACCAGGTCGCCGCGTTCGCGTGGATCAAGGTGGGGCTCAGCGCGCGCGGCCCGGTGTCCTCCTCCAGCACGCCGCAGGTGACCTCGAGGCCCGCGACGAAGCGCTCGATCAGCGCCTCTTCGTCCACCTCCCAGCTCGCGTGGAGCGCGGCTAAGAGCTCGCCTTGGGTGACGGGCCCGCCCAGCCCGAGCCGCTGCACACCGATGGCCGAGCCCCCCGAGGCGGGCTTCACCACCAGGCCAGCGCCCTGATCGCAGCCGAGCTCGCTCAGGATCCGTGAGGCGACGTCCGCGTCCGCTGCGAGCGCCTCGCGCCGGAGCACCACCTCCGGCGCCACCGGCAAGTTTTCTGCACGGAAACATAGCTTGGCGGCCGGCTTGCTCGCGCTGAGCGCGCTGGAGAGCACCCCAGCGCCCACGTAGGGCAGATCCAGCACCTCAAGCAGCCCCTGTAGACAGCCATCCTCACCGATGGGGCCATGGGCGATCGGGAACACCACGTCGAGCTCCGCCGCCAAGAGCTCGGCGGCGAGCCGCGGCTCAAGCTCGAACAGCTCCACCTGGAGCCCGGCGCTGGTGAGCGCCGCCGCCACCGCGCGCCCGGAGGCCCGACTCACCGCGGCCTCCCCCGAGGGCCCACCCGCCACCACCCCAACCCGCAGCGTCACGCGGGCGCTCCGGCGGGCGCGGCCTCGGTCACGACGATGTGTGACAGCACGATGCCTAGCTCTTGGCTGATCTCGAAGATGCGCTCATCGCGGTAAAACTCACCGAAGCAGATCCGCTGGATCCCGGCGTTGGCGATCAGCTTGAAGCAGTTGAAGCACGGCGAGGCGGTGACGTAGATGTCCGCCTGGTCGATGCGCACGCCGCTCCGGGCGGCTTGCACGATGGCGTTCGCCTCGGCGTGGACGGTGCGCACGCAGTGCCCGTCTTCCATCAAGTGGCCCACCTCATCGCAGTGGGCCAGGCCGCGGATGCTGCCGTTATAGCCCGTCGCGAGCAGCATCCGATCGCGCACGATGACCGCCCCCACGTGCTTCCTTTCACAGGTGGAGCGGGTCGCGACCTGCCGCGCGATCTGCATGAAGTACTCGTCCCAACCGACGCGCTGGCCCTCGCGTTTGCCGTCCGCCATGGGCGCTTCGTACACGAGGCGTGGGCGCGACGCGAGCGTGGACGGCGTGACTTGACGCTCCGGGCGCCTCGTGGCTGAGTCGCCGCGGTGCATAGCTTACGCCTGAAGCCGGTGAGGTGGGCCGCCTGGGTCCTGTTGGGGAGTGGGGTCGCGCTGGCGGCGCGTGACGCCGGGGAGCGAGCGCAAGCGGAGCAGCTGCTCAAGGCGCTGGAGAGCGCCTCACCAGCGGCGAAGAGCGCGACCCAGGAGCCGGTGTCTAAGAGCCGCGCGGCGCTCACGCGGGCGACCGATCAGCGCCAGTCAGGTGACGCCGCGCACGCGGCGCTGAGTGAGGGCTTGGCCTACGAGTGGGCCGCCGCGGCGACCGCGCTCACCCGCGCCACTGAGCGCGAGGCGGAGCTCGCCCAGGTGGAGCGTGAGGCGACTGAGCTCAGCACCAAGGAGGCCCGCGCGCGCGCCCTGCTTGAAGAGACCACCTCGCGCCGTGACCGCGCCGTGGGCCAGCTGAAGCAGCTGGGCGCGGCGACCCAGGAGGCGCCGTGAGCCGGCGCGCTCGCAGCGCCCGGCGCGTCCCCTGGTGGTGCGCGCTCACGCCGGCGGCCTTCGTGCTCGCCTGCGCCACCGCGCCCAGGCCCCAGATCTTGAGCCAGGCCGATCAGGTGGCGGAGAGCCCTCAGGCAGCGGCAGCGCGCGCGGAGGCGCCGCAAGCGTTCGAACACGCCGAGTCGCTGCGGCGCCGCGCCGAGGCCGCGCATGAGGCGGGGGACCCCGCCGCCGCGACCATCCTGTCGGAGCGCGCCATCGCCGCCTACTCACACGCCTTCGTGCTGGTGCGGCTGCGGCGCGCTGAAGAGCGCCTGGCCGCCGCGCGGGCTGAGCTGAAGACGCGTGAGACCGCGCTCACCAAGCTCGACGAAGAGCACGCCGCGCTCACGCGCGACGCCGACGCGCTGGAGCTTCGGCTCAAGGTCGCACGCGACCAGGTACCCCGCGCGCCCGTCGGTCCCGCGGATCCGCGACGCGAGGAGGCGCGGCTCGCCTCAGCGCGCGCGCTGGTAGCTGAGGCGCGGCTCTTGTGCGTCGCGGCCTGGATGCTCGACCCCGAGCGGCCCGGGCTGAAAGATCAAGTCACGCAGGTGGAGGGCCTGGGGCAAACGCTCGAGGCGCGCGCGCCCCAAGGCTCCGTGGCCTCCTCCGTGGACTCCGCGCTCAGCGCGCGCGCCGCCTGCCTCAGCCAGCTCACCCTGGTGCGCCGCGACGCCACCACGAGCGACCCCGCCTCCCCTGCAGCCGACCAGCTGCTCAAGGCGTTGAGCGACCGTGGGGGCCTCGAGCCGCGGCGCGAAGACAGCGGCATCACGGTGACCCTGCGCGGCGTGTTTCAAGGCGCGCAGCCCTCAGCCAAGGCGCTTCAGGCGCTTGAGGCACTGGCGAAGATCGCGAAGGCGAACCCGCGGTTCCCGCTGCTCGTGGTGGTTCACGACGCGCGCGCTGACGAGCGCGCCAAGGACCTGGCCAAGCGCCTGCAGGAGTACGGCGCGCCTCGCGTTGAGGCGCGCGGCGTCGGCGATCGGCTCCCGCTAGTGCCGAGGAGCGCGCAAGGCAGCGCCGCCCACAACCTGCGGGTCGAGCTCATCTTCGTGTCGCCGCTAAACTGACAGGTGCCCTGTCTAGATACGACGGGTGTGCTGTCTAACATGGGTATGCTGGCTCACTACGACAGGTGCCCTGTCTAACTACGTCGGGTGTGCTGTCTAACTACGCAAACGCGTCGCTATTCCTCAAGCGCCGGCGCTTGGCTGGAGGGGCCCGTTTGAGGCTTGCGCGCCTGCGAGGCGACCTGGCGCCGCGCCGCCTGCAGCTGGCGTTCGCAGCTCTTATGCGCTCGCTGCGCGTTCGGGAGCCACACCTGGGCGCCCTCCGCGCTGTCCGCCTCCGCCGCCTGAATGTAGCGGGCCCAGGCTGAGGTCGCCTGCCCCAGCCACCGCACGCGCTCGTGCAGCACCGTGGTCTCCTGCGCCAGCGCCATGAAGGTCAGCGCTTGGTAGTAGTGCAGATCATAGCGGGGCACGAAGAACACGCTCGGGAGCTGCAAGGCGTTCGGCGCGATGCGGTGCGCCAGCCGCGCGGCCTCCAGCGCCTTGGGTAGATCGCCCAGGCGCTCACGCACGATCGCCTGGCCCCAGTAGGCCAGCGCCTGAACATGGGGGTCCGAGGCGGCGCGCGCGGCGCTCTGGTAGTCAGCCAGCGCCTCCACCAGGCGCCCAGCGACCATGCTCGACTCCCCTCGGTTCAAATACAGGTTGCCGCGCAGATCGCGCTCCCAGGCGCTGGTGAGCCCCTCCGTGTAGGCGCGGTGCTCCCCCATGTGATCGCCGAGCTTGGCGCTCACCACGCCCAAGTCGAACCACCCGCGGCGCGCCACCGGCGCGTCAGGGGCGCGCCGCAGCGCACGCCGGAGCACCTGCTGGGCGCGCTCCAGATTGGAGCCGTGCAGGGCGAGCAGGTGCCCCAGCAGGTAGTCGTGCGCTGGGCTGCCATGACCCTCTGAGAGCTCGAGCATCGCTAAGCTCGCGCGCTCCAGCGACTCAGCGCTCCTGGTGCTGAGCCGCTCCGCCATCAAGGCGCGGCTCAGCATCCGCTCCGCCGAGATGCGCGCGCGCTCTGCGCGGGCGCGCTCCGGGTGCTTCGCCGAATCCCACAGGCTCGGCTTCCCCGCTGCGTTAGAGGTCAGGAGGCCACCCCCAAGCACCAGCCCCACACACAGGCCGACGCGCCCAAGCAGCAGGCGCTTCACGGCGCCCCGGCTTCGTCAGCTTCACTGACCCGTACGGCGCCCGCGCGCGCCCGCTTCACGGCGTCCTCACTGACTCGTACGGCGCCCACGCTTACTTCGTCAGCTTCACTGACCCGGGCGGCGCTGCCCCTTCGGACAGCTCGCGAGGGCACGCTGCGGAGACCTAGGGTGCGGAGATCTAGGGTGCGCTGAAGGCCGTCAGGACAGCTCACTTGGCGCGCTCCGCGGCGTGGCGCCGGGTGGGCGCGTCCTCCGGGGTGAGCTCCAAGTAGCGGCGAAAGTGCGCGGCCCGCTCGGCGCGATCTTCAGCCAGCATCCCCAGCAGCGCGTGCAGATCTGCCTCGGGGAGCACCGGCTGACCGCGCGCTGGCGGGGCGCCCTGGCGCAGCGCGTCCAGGTGCTCCGCCAGCGCGCTGCTGCTCAAGTTTGAGAGCGCCCCTGCTGCCTCCGCGTCGCGCCCAGCGCGTGAGTAGGCGAGCCCGAGCGCCCCCCTCAGGTAAACGCCCCAGCCCGACGCGCTGAGCCGCCCGCTGCTTGACTGCAGCGTGCCGAGCGCGGCGTCGAGCTCACCCGCGTTCATCTGCGCCAAGGCCGCCTCCACCTGCGCCGTGCGACGCCGCGCCTCAGTCGTCAGTGAGGCAGACTGAGCTAGCAGCCGGCGGTAGGCTTCGGCAGCGCCCGCGCGGTCACCCGTCATCGCGGCGGCGCGCGCCACGTCTTGGAGGGTGGCGGCGCCGCGTGGCCCCAGCGGATCGAGGCGCGCTGCCTCACGGAAGCGCACCTCGGCCTCAGCGTAGCGCCCGAGCTGCACCAGCGCCTGACCCGCGAGCCAGCGCGCCGCGGCGTGCGTGGGGTAGCGCGGCGTCGCGCGCGCCGCGAGGGAGAGGGCGGCGGCTGGATCACGCCTCAGCTTGCTGTAGCCCTGCGCGAGCAAGCGGCAGTACTCGGCGCGCGACGGCGCGCCATCAGGCGGCCACAGCGCCGTGGAGCCGCCACGGCACACCTCCGGGCGCACCGAGGTATCACTCGCGATCTGCACCACGACCTCAACCGGCATCGGCGGCGTGAGCCACATGGCGCGAGCCTACCACCGCTGATGCAGCGCGGCTCAACCTGCTCCCGCCTCAGGCACCGAACGGCCTAGCCGCGGCGCACCCGAACACGCACCGAACGGCCTAGCCGCGGCGCCCTCGAAAGCGACCGTGGGCTCAGGCGCTCAAGCGCGCTGAGCCAGGGGGTTTGGGGGTTTGGCACCGCGCCGAACGGCCGCGCACAGTCTCAGGCACCGAACGGCCGCGCGCCGTCTCAGGCGCCCTTGAAGAGCACTGGACGGCGCTTCACGGAGTTTGAAGAGCCGGTTCGGCACCGCACCGAACGGCCGCGCACCGTCTCACGCTCAGCCAGCGCCGAATGGATCTTGAAGCGTGATGGTCTGGTGACGCCCAGGGCCCACGCTCACGAGGCAGAGCGGCACACCGACCGCCTGCTCCAAGCGCGTGAGGTAACCGCGCGCGGCCTCCGGGAGCTCTTCGATGGAGCGCGCTTGAGACAGATCTTCTGTCCAAGTGGGCAGCGCCTCGAGCACCGGCGTCGCGGCGCCCGGCCCCGTCAGCTGATCGATGGGCAGATCGGTCACGCGCCCCTCGGGTGTGTCGTAGGCCACGCACACCTTGAGATCGCTCAGCCCGGTGAGCACGTCGAGCTTGGTGACCGCGAGCGCGTCGAGGCCGTTCACCCGCGCGGCGTAGCGCAGCGCTGGCAGATCGAGCCAACCCGTGCGCCGCGGTCGTCCGGTGACCGAACCAAACTCCGCGCCCTGATTTCGCAGGTGCTCACCGCTCGCGCAGCTAAGCTCAGTGGGGAACGGGCCAGCGCCGACGCGCGTGGTGTAGGCCTTGGTGATGCCGACCACCTTGTCGATGCGGCTGGGGCCGACGCCTGCGCCGGTCGCCGCGCCGCCCGCCACCGCGCTGCTCGAGGTGACGAACGGGTAAGTGCCGTGGTCCACGTCGAGCAAGGTGCCCTGGGCGCCCTCGAACATCACCCGCGCGCCGCGCGTGAGGGCCTCATGGGCGATTTGAGAGGCGTCCCCCAAAAGCTGCACCAGGCGATCGCGCGCCGCAAGAGCCGGCGCCAAGGCCTCCTCCAAGCTTGGCTGCTCGCCGCCGAGCGCCTCGATGATGGGGTGCCACGCCGCGAGCGCGAGCTCCACCTTCTCGCGCAAGACGTCAGGGCTCCGAAGCAAACCCAGGTGGAGCCCGAGGCGCCGCGCTTTGTCCTCGTAGGCGGGGCCGATCCCCTTCTTGGTGGTGCCGATGGCCTGATCGCCGCGGGCGCTCGCCTCACGCAGGGTGTCGACCAAGATGTGATACGGCATGATCAAGTGCGCGCGGTCGCTCACCACCAGGCGCTCCGTGATCCCGGCGTGGCCTCGCCGCACCAGCTCGTCGATCTCCCCGAGCAGCACGTCCACGTCCACCACCATCCCCTGTCCCAACACGCAGCGCGTGTTCGGGCGCAGGATGCCGCTCGGCACCAACCTCACCACCAGCTTCTCGTCGCCGATCACCAGCGTGTGCCCGGCGTTCGGGCCACCCGCGTAGCGCACCACCAGCTCCGCGAACTCCGTGTAGATGTCGACTATTTTCCCTTTACCTTCGTCGCCCCACTGGGCACCGACGATCACCACGGATGACATGCGCACTCCTCCAAGATCAGGTGTCTCACGAGCCCCCCTCAATCAACCGAAGCAGCTCAAGGGCCACGCGCTCAGCCTCTGCGCTGCTCGCCGCCACCCTGGCGCCAGCCTGCGCTGGCGCATCAGCCAGCTTCACTGACGATTCAGCTGGGCTAGCGGCCGCCGGCGGCTGGGCCGCCACGCGGAACAGCACCAGGCCCCCCGCGTCGAGCTCCAGGCGATGGGTGTAGCGCCAGGCCGCGGCGTAGCCGAGGCGGTCGTCAGTGGGACCGACGGCACAGGGCAGGCCCGCCGCGCGCAGCGCGGAGGCGAGCGGCTTGAGCTCGGGGCTTAGCAGCACCCGCGCCGCGCGCTCCGGCAGCTCACCCGTGCGCGCCAAAGCGACGCGTAGGCGATCGATGTCCACCGCCATCCCCGCGGCGGGGCGGCTCTCCCCGAAGCGACCGAGCAGGCCATCGTAACGGCCACCCGACACCAGGGGACGCCCCGGGCCCTCGGCCAACAGCTGAAACAAGAAGCCGCTGTAGTAGCGGAACGCCCGCACCTCACCCAGATCCGCGAGCACCGGCAGGCCAAGCGCAGAAGCGCGCTCCCACAGGGCGAACAGCTCCTGAGCCCCACGCTCCGCCGAAGAGCCGGCGAGCAGCCGCTCGGCGCGCGGCCACAGCGCCTCCCCACCGTGCAGCTGCGGCAACGCGCAGAGCGCCGCGCGATCGACCGCGCTGAGCGGCGCGTCGTGGGTGAGCGCCTCAAGCTTTGCCTGATCTTTGAGCGACAGCGCGAGCGCCACCTCATCACGCCGCTCAGGCTCAAGCGGCTCGAGCAGCGGCCCCGTGATGCCCGCGTGGCTGAGGTCGAGCACCGCGTCGCTGAGCCCAGCGCGCTGGACGCTGGCCACGGCCACCTCCAAGATCTCGAGGTCGGCGTCGACGCCCGAGAGCCCCACCAGCTCCACACCGGCTTGGAGCACCTGGCGCTGGGTGCGAGCGCGCTCGAGCGGACGGCGGAGCACTGAACCTTGGTAGCTGAGCCGCGCTGGGAGCGGCGCTGAGGCGAGCCGCGTGGCCACGACGCGCGCGAGCTGCGGTGTCATGTCGGGGCGCAGCGCCACCACCTCACCGCTCTCCGGCTCCACGAACCGCAGCACCTCGCCCGGCGCGAAGGAGCCTAGACCGCGCTCCAGCACCTCAGCGAACTCAAAGGCCGGTACTCCGACCTGCTCATAGCCGTAGAGCTCAAAGCCCTTGAGCAGACGCGAGCTGAGCTCCGCCTCAAGCCGAGCGTCTTCGGGCAACCGATCGCGCATGCCCGCCGGCAGCGGGTGCCGGAGCACACCGCGCCGGGCGGAGGCAGCTGTAGCGCCCTCTGAAATCATGCGGGCGGACTCTACAGCGAAACCTGAGCTGCGCACGGGACAATGGCCGCCCTGTTGCTGCTTCCCTCCTCGGCGCTCCATTTGCTGATTTGAGGACGACCCACAGCAAACCGTTCCCCTTCTGTGTATCCTCCCCCCCATGACTGGCCCTCAAACGCCCGAGGCGGCGCTCGATCTGCGTGAACGCGGCGCGCCCAAGGATGGGCAGCCAAGCACGCTCGACACGCGCCTGTTCATGCAGCTGCTCGTCTACCAGGTCACGCGCGGCACGGAGGTCGCCCACGTGCGTGGCAAGCTGACTCAGCTGCTCCAAGATGGCGGCCACCCCGCGGTGCTGTACCGCGACTTCAACCACCCGCGTGGCCTCGCGGTGCTGAGCTGGAGCCAAGAGCCGAACGACTTCGTCCAGCGCCTGCACCCCAGGCTCGCCGAGGTGGAGGAGCTTGAGCTGCGCCCTGAGCTGACCCAGGTGGGGCGCTCGTACAGCTCGGGCTTCGAGCCCGACCTGAGCTTCTGGTTGCTTGAGCGCCCCGTCGCGACCGTCAGTAACCCGAACTGGCGCTGGGCGGTGTGGTACCCGCTCCGGCGCACCGGCGCCTTCGAGCAGCTGCCCGCTGCAGATCGCGGGCGCATCCTGCATGAGCACGCGGCGATCGGGCGCAGCTACGGCACGAGCGATCTCGTGCACGACGTGCGCCTCGCCTGCCACGGCCTCGACGCCAACGACAATGAGTTCGTGCTGGGGCTGGTGGGTAAAGAACTCTACCCGCTCTCACACGTGGTGCAGGCGATGCGTAAGACGCAGCAGACCTCGCAGTACATCGCGCACATGGGGCCCTTCTTCGTGGGCTACGCCGAGTGGCAGGCGCCCCGTTGAAGAGCGCCCCGAGCGCAGGACGGGGCTCGCAGCCACCGCAGGGCTCGCAGCCGCCGCAGGGCTCGCAGCCGCCGCAGGGCTCACAGCCGCCGCAGGGCTCGCAGCCTCCACGTGGCTCACAGCCACCGCGGGGCTCGCAGCCGCGACGGGGGCGCCTGCGAGCGGCCGCCGTGGGCTTCGACTTGGATGGCACCCTGGTGGACTCGCTTGAGGACATCCGCGCAGCGCTGAACCTCACCTTGGTGGAGCTTGGCCGAGCGCCGCTCGGCTCCGACGCGGTGCGTGGCTACGTCGGCGACGGCGCGGCGAAGCTGGTCGCTCGGGCGCTCTCAGCCCCGAGCGGCCACCCCGACGTGGTCACCGCGGAGGCCCGCTTCACCAGCCACTACCTCGCCGCCCCCGCGGTGCACACGACGCTGCTCCCCGGCGCCCTGAGCGTGCTCACCACGCTCAGCGCGAGCGGCGCGCCGCTCGCGCTGTGCACCAACAAGCCGCGCCGCCCGACGCTCGCGCTCCTTGAGGCGCTTGAGCTCACCGCCCTGTTCAAGGTGGTGGTGTGCGGGGATGATCTCCCCGAGCGCAAGCCCTCCCCGCTACCGCTCTTGCAGCTGTGTCAGGCGCTCGAGATTTCACCGCGCAGCCTGGTGTTCGTCGGCGATGGGCCACAAGACGTGCTCGCGGCGCGGCGCGCGGGCAGCGTGAGCGTGGCCGTGACCGGCGGCTTCGCCGAGCCCAACGCGCTCGCCCAATCCAAGCCGAGCCACACCTTGCCTGATCTGCTCGGCCTCCCCGCGCTGCTTGAGCGCTTATAATGTCAACTTAGCTGACTAGCGCGTGGTACGCCGCCGAGAGGCGCGCCAGATCGCGCATCAAGCGCTGGCGCTCGTCAGCGCTGGCCCCTGGGTAGCGGTCGGGGTGCACCCTGCGGGCCAGCTGACGGAAGGCGCGCGCCGCGGCGCTCGGGCCTGCGTCAGGGGCGATCCCCAGAGTTTGACAGGCTCGCTGACGTACTGGGTCACGACGGCGAGGGGCGTCCGCCGGCGCCTCACGAGGCCCCGCGCCCGGTCCAGCACCTGGCGGAGCGGACGCGCCGGGCGCGGATGAGGGCGTCTTTGGCGGCGGCGGCGCGGCCGCGTAGGGCTTAGCGCCTCCCGCCGCGCGGGCGCGCGCTCGCGGCCGGCCGAACAGGAACTCCTCGGGGGCGAGCGGCGGGACCTCCGGGCGCGCGCGTGGAATAACCACATGAAAACGAAGCTCAGCGTCGCCGAGCTGAAACAGCTCATCCAGCCGACGACGCAGCTGGTGACGGAGCGCCGCGCGCACCACCTCCGCGCTCACCCAGCCCCGCTCCGTGAGCAGCTCCCCCACCCGTAAGGCGGGCTCAC
>CAYQAC010000076.1:12739-24550 GCA_964415255.1 uncultured Polyangiaceae bacterium
GCCCGAGCTGACGGAGCTCAGGCTCCGCGAGGAACCCCTCTTGATAGAGCAGCTCGCCCAGCTTCACCTGCCCCAGCGCGGACTCGACCCCCTCCACCAAGCCGCGCGTGAAGACGAGGCGGTGCTCACGCCCAGCGTGGTAGCCCCGAGGTTCAATCAACGCGAGGGTCCCGGTCGCTCGGGCGCGGTACAGCGCCCCCAGCACATCGCCTAGGGTGGTCCTCTCAAGGCGCCCAGGCAGCCGCATGAGGCTCCGGTAGCTCACGGGCGAGCTCTGGGGCAACTTCTGAGGGGTGCGTGGGTTTGGACGACGCCGCGCCGCGCCGCGCTGAGCGCTCCGCCGTGTGGCGCACTCAGAGGCGGTGCCGTCTAACCCCCCCCAACCCAAACCTCCGTCGTCTAAGCGTCGCCGCGAAGGGACCGGGCACCGCTCACGCCAGACGCCGAGCCGCCACGCCGATGGGCCCATCAGGATCCAGCGCCCGAGCGCGCTCAAGCTCGGCGCGCGCCTCCACGCGGCGCCCGGCTTCCTGGTAGGCGCTCGCCAGGCTGAGCCGGGCGTTGCCCTCGAGCCGCGCGCGCTGCGCCGCGCCGATGCGCCCCCCCGCGGCGGACAACACGCCGAGCTCACGCTCAAGGTCTTCAGTCGCGAGCTGATGGCGCCCCAGCACCCGCGGCAAGGCCAAGCGGATCAGGGCGCGGAAATGGTAGGCGCAGGCGGAGGCCAGCGGATCCGCGTCCTCGCCCGGCGACGCGCGCCCCAGCTCGTGCATCACCGGGACCGCGACGGCGAGGAAGCCCTGATCGTGATCTTCACGCCGCCGCCCGAAGCTCGCGAGGCGCGCCTGCGCCGCCAGCACCTGACCCAGCGCGAAGACGCCCGCCTTGCTCAGCTGCGCGCCGAGCTCGCTGAGGTGCGCCTCAGGCTCAGCCAACGCGCGCGCCGCCACCACTAAGCACCGCGCTCGCGGCCGAAGCAGCTCCGTCACCGGAGGAGGCAGCTGGGTGAGCGAGGAGGCCGACCCCAAAACAAACAGGTGCCACGCTAGATCATTGGCGGCGGCTGCCTCACCCGCTTGCGCCCGCGCGTAGAGCGCCTGCTCTTGCTGCGCCACCTCGAGCCGCTCCATCAGCCCGCTCGAGAGCGGCAGCAAGCTGAGCCGCTCGATGTCGCGCGCCCCGCGGGCGATCCCAGCGAGCACGTCATCCACCACGCGACGGAGCATCAAGTCACGGTACGCCGTGATGAAGCGCGCCACCGCAGCGCGCCCGCCGCGCAGCGCGTCGATAGCGCTTCGCATGTCCCCCTGACGGATCACCAAGTCGAAGAACAACCCAGCCTCCGTGTCCACCAAGTGGCTCAGCTCCCGCGCGCAGGCGGCCATGTCGCTCAGCGTGAGCTGGCGCGCCTCCCCCTCCAAGCTCAGCGCCTGAGCCACCGAGGCGAGCACGCGCTGCTCAGTCGGATCATGCTTGACGATGCGCGCGGCGCCTTCGCCCAACAGGCCAAGCTCCAAGGCCACCCGCTCAGACTCCGAGTCAGGCGTCGCCAGCTCGAGCAGGCTTCGACGCATCGTGGGGTCGATGCTGAGCACGTCGCTCAGGGTGTCCACGTCGCGATCCGTCGGCCCCTCCGGCCCCGCCTCCACGATGCGGCGGATCACCGCCAGCGGCAGGTACTTCTCCTCGCGCAGCCTGCGGATCAGCGCGAGCCGCTCAAGGTGGCTCTCGTCATAGTAAGCGACCGTCTTGCCGCCCTTCACCGGCCGCGGCAGCAGCCCCTCGCGGAGGTAATAGTGGATCGTCTCACGCGAGACGCCGCTCTCGCGCGCGAGCTCCGCCATCCGCATCCTGCGACGCTCCGTCAATCCGCGTGGCCCTCGGCGCCAGCGCCCTGCCCCGCTTGACCCACCTGCACCGTCGCGCTCACGCTCCGCTCAAACGGCGTGCAGCGCTCATCGTCTGTACAACTAACTACACGGCTCCGGAGGCGCAGCTCACCTGAGCCCTCATGGGTGGCGACCAGCGCCACCGGGAGCCGCACCCGGCGCGGCGTGCGAGCCGTCGCCTCCGAGGGGCCGACGCGGCCGCGCAGCGGGCGCGCGAAGTCAGGTGACGAGACCACCACCGCGTCCGCCCAGCTGAGCCGACCGGCGCTCACCTCCGCCTCCACCTCACACAGCACGCGCCCCGGGGTGAGCGTTGGTTGGCAGCGCGCCGTCACCGTGGGAGCCGGCGGCGCGCTCGAGGCGGACAGCGCGCTCGTGACGGACAGCACCAGGGCAAACGCGCTCCACCCCGCCCGGCAGCTCTTCCAGCTCACGCCGTGAGCCTAACTCAGCGCGCCTGCCCTCGCTACGCCTCAACTCGCCGACGGTGGCGCGTAGAAATCAACCAACTGAATAGGCGTGGGGCTGAGCCGCAGCTCCATCGTAGCGCGCTCACCGCGTGGATCGCCGCCGATTTGAAACTCCGTCGGCGGATCCATCTCAATCCGCACGTGCTCCACCAAGAAGTCCGAGGTGGAGACAGGATCTTCATAGTCCCCGCGCCAAATCGCTGGAAAATTCGCGACGAACGCCGAGGGCGTGATGGCTGAGACCCGCAGGTGCATGCGATCAGGCCGATCTTCCGCGAACGGGAAGAAGCGGAAGCCAAAGCCGAAGTAAGGGATGGTGCTGGCGCTCGCCACCCGCGCCGGGCCCTCGTAGAGGAGCTCCCCAGTGTCGAAGGCTGGTTCTGTGAGCTGACCACGTGGCCCCACGCGCCACGCCGGCGCGCCGAGGTTCACCACGCGGCAATGCGGCACCTTGCGCAGGAAGTAGCTGGGTATAGACCTAGTCACTGACGAAATCGCGTAGCTCAGCGGCCCTGACGCCAGCCGCTTGAGCGGCGTCTGCGCCAGCCGCCGCTTCACCGCCGCGTAGTCAGCGAGCACCACCGCATCCACCCCGAAGCCGGCGAACGGCGCGATCATGTCCTCCGCCTCCACCAGGCGCATCGTGCGGCTGCCGGCGTCCTCCCGCAGTCGCTGGATGTCGACGCTCAGCCCCTTGCCGCGCTTCTTCGCGCGGCTCGCCCCCACCACCCACGAGAGCGCGTTGCCGGTCCCCAGCTTGAGCAGGCCGAAGCGTGGCAACGGACGGCCCTGGCGACGCGCCTCGCGCACCACCTCCGTGACCATCACCGTGAAGGTGCCGTCGCCGCCGCCGGTGAGTACGGTATCGTAACCTCGACTGACTAAGGTGCGCGCGATCTCCGCGCCCTCCTCCAGCCGGCGCGAGACGAACAGGTCGCCGCCCTTGAGGATCTGATCGAGCGTGGAGATCACCTCGTCGTTCACGCTCTTGGCGTTGCCGTTCACCACCACCGCGATGCGCCCCGCGCCGTGCTCGCTCATCAACCCTCGTCTAGCACGACAAGCAGCGCCCGTTCGTCGGCGAGGCGCGGCCCCCGCCGGTGCGAACGCCATGAGCTGAGGGCTCCGCGTCTGCCGGTCGATCACCCTGAGGTCCACCTCGCACATTCTTTTTTTGGGGGTTTGGCACCTCGCTGCGTGCCCTGTCGAGACACCGAGACGAGCGCGCCTCACGGCGCCCACCGAGCGGCGCCCTCCATCACACCAAACTACGTGCTCAGGAGGTCCGCGCTCGGTAGGCTCCCGCGCCATGCATTTCATCGATGAGTGTCGCCTTGAGGTCCACGCTGGCGACGGCGGTGACGGCGCCATCGCGTTCCGGCGCGAGAAGCACGTGCCGTTCGGCGGACCCGCCGGCGGCGACGGCGGCAAGGGCGGCGACGTGGTGTTGGTCGCCGACGAGGGCCTGAACACGCTCATCGACCTCACCCATGTCCGCTCAGTGCGTGCCGAGGCGGGGCACAACGGCGCCGGCAAGGATAAGTACGGCCGCGCGGGCGTCGACAAGGAGCTGCGGGTGCCGCTTGGCACCTTGGTGTTCAACGACGAGAGCGGCGCGCGCATCGCCGAGCTGCTCGCTCACGGGGAGCGCTTCGTCGTGGCGCGCGGTGGCCGCGGCGGGCGTGGCAACAAGCACTTCGCCACCGCCGTGGAGCGGGCGCCGCGGCGCTCGGAGCCAGGCGAGCCCGGCGAGGCGCGTCCGCTGCGTCTGGAGCTCAAGGTCATGGCGGACGTGGGGCTCTTGGGCTTCCCCAACGTCGGCAAGAGCACCTTCATCCGCGCCGTGAGCCGCGCGCGGCCGCTCGTGGCCGACTACCCCTTCACCACCCTCACCCCGCACCTCGGCGTGGTCACGGTGGGTAAGGAGGCTGACGGCCTCGGGCACACCTTCGTCGTCGCCGACATCCCCGGGCTCATCCCCGGCGCCAGCGGCGGCGCCGGCCTCGGCTCGCAGTTCCTCCGCCACGTGGAGCGCACGCGGCTCCTGCTGCACCTGGTCACGCTGAGCGACGATCCTTCACGGGACCCGCTCGGCGACTACCACGCGCTCCGCCATGAGCTCGAGCAGCACAACCCAGAGCTAGTCAGTCGGCCTGAGCGTGTCGCCCTCACCAAGGCCGATCTACCCCACGTGCGCGAGGCCTACCCCGCGCTGCGCGACGCCTTCGCTGAGCTCGGCGTCGAGCTCAGCCTCATCAGCGCCGCCACCCATGAGGGGCTCGAGCCGCTGCTCTGGCAGCTCAGCGAGGCTGTGCGTTAGGACGACAAGCGGTTTACCGTTTGGCGCTCTAGCGCGGTGGTCAGCCTAGCTCACTTAAGCGCTGGCCCGCTGCGCGGACGTCCCTAGCGCATACGCCGACGAGGCCGCCTGGTTGAAATAAGCTGAGCTCCAAGGCGCTGAGGCGCCACCGGCGACGCGCGGGGCGCCTTCAACCAGCCCCGCCGCCGTCCGCGTCGTAGCCCGCGAAGTCATCGTACTGATCGAACTCGTACTCACCCTCCGCGAGGTTATCGAAGCGGGTGTAATCCGCCTGGAAACGCACGCGCACGGTGCCGGTGGGGCCGTTACGCTGCTTGCCGATGATCACCTCAGCGATGCCGACGTCCGGGCTGTCCTTGAAGTAGTACTCGTCGCGGTAAATGAAGAAGATGGCGTCGGCGTCCTGCTCAATGGCTCCAGACTCTCGCAAGTCGCTCAGCTGCGGGCGCTTGTCCTTCGCGTTGCGCGTCTCCACCGAGCGGTTCAGCTGGCTCAACGCGATGACCGGCACGCCCATCTCCTTCGCCAGCCCCTTCAGCCCGCGCGACAGCTCGCTGATCTCCTGTTCGCGGCTCTGAACGCCCGCGCGGCCCTGCATCAGCTGCAGGTAGTCGATGACGACCAAGCCGAGCCGGTCAGCCCCCGTCTCGTGATCGCCGCGGCCGATCTCCGCCTGGAGCCGCCGCACCTTGGCCCGCAGATCGAGCAAGGTGAGGGCCGGGGTGTCGTCGAGCCAGAGCGGCAGGCGCCCGAGCCGCGTCGCCGCGTCCGTCAGCCGGTTCCAGTCGTCTGGGCCCATCTTGCCGCTGCGCAGCGCGCCGACGTTGACGCGCCCCTCGCTCGCGAGCACGCGCGCCGCGAGCTGCTCACGCGGCATTTCCAAGGAGAAAAACGCGACGCCGTGACCAGGCTGCTCCACGCGGTTGCCCTCGACGTCCGTCACGATCCGCGGCGAGGCCACGTTGGTCGCGATGTTGAGCACGTAGGACGTCTTACCCATCGCGGGGCGCGCCGCCACGATGTAGAGATCGCCTGGGTGGAGCCCGCTGGTCTTGGCGTCCAGGTTGTAGAACCCCGTCTCAATCCCGGTGGTGCGCCCGCCTCGCTTGGCGGCCTCGCTCATCAGCTCGAAGGCGCGGACGATGGCCTTGTTCACCGGCACAATCGATGAAGTCTCAGGCGAGCGCGCGAGATCGAACACCGCCTGCTCCGCGCGGTCGATGAACAGCTGGGTCTCGCCGACGTCCCCATAGCCCTCCGCAGCGAAGCGCTGGCAGGTGGCGATCAGCTGGCGGAGCCGCCACTTCTCGCGCACCGTGGCCGCGTGCGCCTCCACGTGGGCCACCGCCGGCTGCGCGTAGGCCAGCTGTGAGAGGTAAGGTGTGCCGCCTATCTGCTGGAGGCGCTGGCGATCTTGCAAATAGCTCGCGACGGTCACCACATCCACGGGTCGCTGCGCCAGCTGCAGCTGCACCATCGCGTCGTAGATCCTGCGGTTGGCGTCGGAGTAGAAGTGCTCTGACTGGAGGCGCTCCTGGACGCGATCGAAGGCCTCTGGCTCCAGCAAGATGGAGCTCAGCACCGCCGCCTCGGCGTCGAGATCGTGCGGCGGCACGCGCCCCTCGATCGGCTTCAACTCACGCGCGAGGTCGACCTCTTCGCGCCCTCTAAAGCTGCGACTCATGCTCAATGAACCCCGACTACGACCACCGCATCAAGCGCGCCGCGCGCCCGCATTGTGCCACACCCTACCCCGCCTTGAAGCGCTGATCCGCTGCGATGCGACGCACCCTGAAGCGCGCACCACCACGTGAAGCGCGTACCCTGAAGCGCGCCGTCACCACGCGCGGCGACATTCACCCGGCGCCTCGCGTTGAGGTGCCGTCCAACCCCCAAAACCCTCGACCTAGGCGGCGCTGCTTCATCATGCTGATGAGCCATGCGGCGCTGGCTCCAAGCGGCTCCCCAAAACGTGAAGCGCGGGCCCGAACCCGCTCGACTCATGCGCACGAGGCGCGTTCATCGAGCGAGCCCTGAGGCCCGCTCCTCATGAGTGAGCTGTCAGCTCGCCTTCTTGATGACCTCGACCTTGAGGACCACGCGCACCTCACGGTGCACACGGAGCGGCACATCGTGCAGGCCCAAGGTGCGGATGGGATCAGCGAGCTCGAGGTGCTTACGCTCGAACACGTGACCCAGCTCCGCGTACGCCTCCTCGATGTCCTTGGCGGTCACCGAGCCGTACATCTTGTTCTCGCCACCGACGGCGCGCTCAATCTTGATCGCGACGTGCTCGAGTTTGGCGCCAAACTCGCGCGCCTCCTCAAGCTCCTTGGCGGCGCGGGCCTTAGCGGCCTGCTTGATCTCGTCGATGCGCGCGATGTTCGCCTTGCTGGCCATCACCGCGAACCCGCGAGGGATCAGGTAGTTGCGCGCGTAGCCAGGGCGCACCTTCACTACGTCACCGCTGCTTCCGAGGTTATCGACGTCCAACTGGAGGACGACTTGTAGGGCTGTCGCCATGGGGAGTGCTCCTCTCAGCCGTTCGTGGTGAAGGGCAACAGCGCGATGTTGCGAGCGCGCTTGATAGCCAAGGTGAGCTCGCGCTGCCGCTTGGCGCACAAGCCGGTGACCCGACGCGGCGCGATCTTGCCGCGCTCGGTGATGTAATACTTGAGGAAGTTCGGGTCCTTGTAATCGATCACCATGTTCGGATCGATGGGGGACCCGCGGCGGCGCGCGCGGCGTGGATCGCGATCCCTCAGCCCATTGTCGTCAGCGTCGTTGTTCATCATTCGTCCTCCTGCCCGTCGTCGTCCTCATCCATATCGCCCGCATCGCCCACGTCGTGTGAGCGCGAGTGGCGCGAGCCCGGCTCGGGATCGAGCAGGCCCAGCTCACGCGCCAGCGACTGCGCGGCGTCCTCCTCCGCCGGAACACCCTCGACAGGCTCAAAGGCGACGCTCTCCTCGGAGACCTGCACCTCGCCATCGACCTCGCCGAGGAGGATGCTCTGGAACTTCATCACCTCGTCCAGCAGGCGGAAGTTTCGCTCAAGCTCGCTCACCGTCGTGCCGGTGGCGATGAACTTCAAGTAAACGTAGATCCCGTAGCGGTGCTTCTTGACCTTGTAGGCGAGCTCGCGCCGGCCCCAAGTCTCCACGAGGGTCAGCTTGGCGCCCTCGCGCTGCAGCACCTCTTGAACACGCTGAGCGACCTTGGCCGCGCCCTCACGGGGCACGTCAGGGCGCATGACGTAAATGGTTTCGTACTCGCGCGGGCGCCTGGGCGCCGCTGCCACACTCGACATGTCTAAGACACTCCTCTCGGACTGATTCGACCCCCGAAGGGGCAAGGAGCCTCAGCCCCGCACCACGCGGGTTCAGCTGAGGTTGGTGAAGCGGGCGCCTTCCTCGAAGCCGTGGAGGGCCACCCGCGTCACCGCCTGGACAGAGCGCTCGAGCTGTGTTTCGAGCTCGCGCTCCTCCGCCGGGGCGAACGCTTCTAGCACATAATCTGAAATCGCACCCTCGAAGTTCGGCCCTGGGCGACCAATACCCACCCGCAGCCGCATGAAGTCGCGGCTCCCAAGCACGCCGGCGATGGACCGCACCCCGCGGTGCCCAGCGTCCCCCCCGCCGCGCTTCAGCCGCAGGGCGCCAAGCGGCAAATCCAGCTCGTCGTGCACCACCAGCAGGCGCTCCGCGAGCGGCGTCGTGTCCGCTTTCGCTGCCTCGCCAGCGACCAGGCCGCTCACGTCGCCCTCCGAGCCGACGAGCCCAAAGTGCCGCGCCGCCTGGACCACGCTCTCCCCCGAGCGGTTCATGAACGTCTCCGGCGCGAGCAGCAGGAGCCGCGCCGCGTGGGTGGCCAACGCGCTCACGGGCGGCGGGCCGCCACCCCGCGCCGCGCCGAGCGGCTGCGATACCGTCAGCTGATCTGACTTGAGCGGCGCCTCGGTCAGCTGCCCTGCCTTCAGCGGCGCCTCGGTCAGCGCCTTGAGCTGCGCCTCGGTCAGCTGCGCCTCGGTGAAGCGACCGCCGAAGCGGCTCACCCAGGGAGGTGAGCCGACCTCAGCGCTCAGCCGCTCAAGCACCGCGAACCCGACGTTGTGCCGGGTGCGCTGGTAGCGGGGGCCTGGGTTACCCAGGCCAACGACCAAGATCACGCCTTCGCGGTGGCTTCGTCAGCCTCAGCCTTGGCGCGGCGGCTCGCCACCACCGTGACCACGGTGCGGGTCTCGCCCATGCGCACGGACACGCCCTCTGGGATGTTGAGATCCTTCACCGTGACCGCCTCTTCCAGGCCGAGGTCGGTCACGTCGTGGACGACCCTCTCTGGCACCAGCGCCGGCACGCAGCGGATCGGCAGCTCCCGGTAGACCTGCCGCAGCTCACCGCCGAGCACCACGCCCTTGGCGCGGCCCTTCACCTCGAACGGCACCGCGACGTCGATCGGCTCAGCCAAGTCGATGCGGCGGAAGTCAGCGTGGAGCAGCGCGCGGCTCACCGGGTGGTACTGGTACTCGGCGATGAGCACGCTCTGCGTCTCCCCGCCATCCACCTGCAGCTCGATGAGCGAGTTCTTGCCGCGCTTGCTCAGCAAGATGTCACGCAGCGCCTTGGGCGACACCGAGACCGCCTGCGCGTCACCACGCCCGTAGATGATGGCTGGGATTTCATCCGACCGCCGAAGACGCCGCGCCGCGCCCTTGCCCCGATCCGCCCGTACCTTCGCCGAAATTTTTGCAGCTTCCATGATGTGCTTCCTGATAATGGGGCAGTTGCCCTGACTGTTGACGTCGCGCTCGGTGTCTACACGAAGAGCGTACTGACGGAGTCACTGTTGTGGATCCGTCGGATCGCCTCGCCCAGCAGCTTCCCGAGTGAGAGAAACCGGATTTTAGAGGAGGCGCGCGCCTCCTCGCTAGCGGGGATGGAGTTTGAGACCACCACCTCCTCTAGTGGTGAGTCGTTGATGCGCTGCACCGCGGGCCCGCTCAGCACCCCGTGGGTGAGGCTGGCCACCACGCGCCTCGCGCCGCCGTCCTTCAGGGCGCGCGCCGCATTGCACAGGGTGCCCGCGGTGTCGCAGATGTCATCCACGATGATGCAGTCCCGCCCCGCCACGTCGCCGATGATGTGCATCACCTCGCTGACGTTGGCGCGCTCGCGGCGCTTATCGATGATGGCGAGCGAGGCGCCGAGCCGCTTCGAGTAAGCCCGCGCGCGCTCCACACCGCCGGCGTCCGGCGAGACCACCACCGTCTCCTTGCCGTAGCCGCGCGCCGCAAAATCCTCGAGGAAAACTGGCAAGGCGAACAGGTGATCGAACGGGATGTTGAAGAACCCCTGGATCTGCCCGGCGTGGAGATCCACGCACACGATGCGGTGGATGCCCGCGGCGACGAGCAGATCTGCCACCAGCTTGGAGGTGATGGGCGTGCGCGGCGCCACCTTGCGATCTTGCCGGGCGTAGCCGTAGTACGGGATCACCGCGGTGATGGAGGCCGCCGAGGCGCGGCGCAGGGCGTCGCACACGATCAGCAGCTCCATCAGGTTCTCGTTCACCGGGGAGCTTGTGGGCTGCACCACATAGGTGTCGAGGCCGCGCACGTTCTCGCCGATCTCGCAGAACGTCTCGCCGTCGCTGAAGCGGGAGACCCGGAGCTGCCCCAGCTGGGTGTCCAGGTGGCTCGCGATCTCTGACGCGAGCTCGGGGTTCGCGTTACCCGAAAAGATGCAGACTCGATTGAGGGCCACAGCTCACCCGATGCCTGACGCTCGCGGCGCGAGCGCCCTGAAGAGCGCCAATGAAGCACCGCGCGTGGGCTCTCCCAAGCGTGGCGGCGCGACCACTAGCAGCCGCCCTCCCCCATGTCAAAGCCGATGGGCCGGCGCGCTTCAAGGCTGGCTGGGGTGAGATTTTGCCCACGAATATGCCGTGTAGGCCGCGATGAAGTGGCACACCCAGCCGAGCAGCCCGCCGCTGCCGAGCCAGAACCCAGGCGTGATGATGAGCCAGAACAGCCCGCGCAGGAACTTCCCGTTATAGATTTGCCCCACCCCTGGGACTACAAACGACAAAATAGCGGCGGTGCCAGCGGTGCTCACCCGGCCAAGGTCGTACTGGCACCGGGCGTGTCAACCCCCATCCTGCGGTAAGCCACCGTGCTCGGTGAGCTGCTTGAGCTCTCCGCGGTGCGCCAGAGGCCTCCCTGTTCAGTGTTTTTGGGGGTTTGGCACCTCGCCGTGAGGCGCTCGGCCAGGCTCTACGCCTTGCAAGAGCCCCCTAGATCTCGAAGCGCGGCCCTGAGCGGCTCTACTTGTAGGGATTCGAGAGATCGACGTCAGGCTTGGGCGCTGGTGTGGGCGCGGGCTTCGGGGTCTCAGCCGGGGGGCTGTCGGCCGGGTCCTTCGGCGCCTTGGGGCGCCAGCCCGTTGGCCTGCCACCTGGCGCGGGGCGAGGTGCCGCGCCGGCGTCTGGAGCGGCGCTCGGCACGGCCGCGACGCTGCCCGCTGGAGCCTCTACCGCGGCTGCACCGCCCTCTGAGGCCTCTGAGGCGGCCGACGCCTCCGCTGCAGGGCTGGCCGGGACTTCGGGTTGAGTGGCGGCCGCTGGCTCCTCCGCCGCGCCCAGCGGCTCGGCGACGCCATCAGGCTTTTTACCCGCACCCGCCGCGACTAGCCCCCCTATCCCGAGCGCGAGCACCAACGCGCCGGCGCCGAGCAACCACGAGTTTTGACCGAAATTCCCCAGGTATTCCGCGATTTCTCACGCGAGTCCCCAGAGGGAGCCAGCCTTCAAAAATAGACATTTTTGTTGCACAACAAAACTAGCTCCACATAATCGTGGAGAACCATCGTCCCGCCGCATGGGCCCGACGGCCTCTCGGCGACGCGCGGGAGGTCACCTGCCGCCGCGACACGAGCCGAGATAGACAAAAATGTCCATTCTCTGCCCATGCTTCACAAGATTGTCATGAACGAACGCGCGGCGCCGAGGGAGACGCCAGAGACGGAAACAGGCGGGATTGTCGAGGCACGTGAGGGGCGCCGCGCGACGCGGCGCCCCTCACGCCAAGCTACGGCTTCTCGGTCGTGCGAAGGTAGGCGACCAGATTACGCACATC
>CAYQAC010000077.1:0-12817 GCA_964415255.1 uncultured Polyangiaceae bacterium
ACATCCGGCGCGCGAGCGATCTGGCGATGGTGGCGCGCGCCGGATGTTGTCGTAGGAGCCGAGCTCCCCGGTCTCGAGGATCACCTTGAGGTGCGCCGCGCCGCACACGGCCTTCACCGCCGCGATCTCGTCGGCCACGCGCGCCAAGTCGCCGCTCAAGAAGCCGCCGCGATCGATCACCATGTCGATCTCGTGCGCGCCATCTCCCACCGCGCGCCGCGTGTCCTCAAGCTTCACCTCAAGCGCTGACTGCCCGCTCGGGAACGCGGTCGCCACGCTGGCCACCCGCACTGGGGTGCCGACCAGCGCCGCCCGCGCCACCCGCACGAAGTTTGGGTACACACACACCGCCGCCACGGGGCCGATGTTCGGACGCCGCACGTCGGGATGAATTGCCTTGCGGCAAAGCGCCAGCACCTTCCCCTGGGTGTCCGCGCCCTCAAGCGTCGTCAGGTCCATCATCGAGATGGCGAGACCCAGCCCCACCCGCTTGGCCTCGGTCTTGATGCTGCGGCGCCCGAGCTCTGCGGCGCGCGCCTCCAACATCACTCGATCCACCGAAGGTGAGCTCCACCCTTGCGCGTCTGTCATCATCTGTCTCGACCCTACGACGCTGCCTAGCCGAAGCGCCACGTGGCGATCGCGCGGCGCCGAAGTTGCCTGCCCGATCCTGCTAGCAGTAAAAAATCACACTCACACCAAAATCACACGCCCGCTAGCGCCACTCAATCAGTACACCAAGGGTGTACTTTTTACGTAAGCTCCCAAACCTTACCTCGCCTCATGCGTTTAAGGGAGATGCTCACAGGTGGTCTCCCAATGCCTGCCCCGCTCACACGACCTGAGCGTCGCTGCGGGTCGCGCCTGGTAGGGCCGCTGGTTGAGGCGGTGCTCCTCAAGGCGCGCTTGGGTGAGGAGCGGCGACCCCGTGAAATCCCTGCTAAGATTTCTCGCGAGCCGGGCTGCAAATCACGGCCTCACTTGATAGGGTTACCGCCCGGCGCCGGCCCCAGCCCCCATGGCCGATCCACAGCGATGTGGCAGCATGACAAGCGCTACTGCAAGCCTCCGTATCCCCTGTCCCCCGCGAGCGATCCAACCTTGAAGCGCTAGCCCCACTGAGCCGAGCTTGGCTCGGCCCGTGAGCCTGTGCCGAGCTCACCCCAGCAGTTCACCTCAAAAGTTCTCACAAACGCTAGAAGCCAAGCACACTTTGTGCTCTACGATTCAAAGCTCTCAGTTCCTGCGTGGCGCCCCTCCCGCGCCCCGCGGCGACCAGCTACACCCGATCACCGCCTGACCCCGTTTGCCCCAGCGAACTAGCCCATAGGCCTGAAGCGCACCCTGCGCCTCAGCACCCGAGAAGGATCATCGTGAAGATCACTTGTCCCTCATGTGCCGCGAAGTACTCCATCGCTGACGAGAAGGTCGCCGACCGGCTCGCCAAGATCCGCTGCCGAAAGTGCGGGACGACCATCGTGATCGACGGCAAGGTCAGCCCAGCGAGCGTCTACGCCGCGGACGCCGGTCAGGAGGCCGGCCAAGAGGCGGCTGGAGGCGCCCCCGAGCCGAGCGCCGGCGGCAATGAGTACTCCGTCGACTTTGGCGACAACGATCAGCGCAGCATGACGCTCGACCAGCTCATCGCCGCCTACAACAACGGGGACGTCACCGCCGAGACGTTCATCTGGGCCGAGGGCATGAGCGACTGGCGCGCGCTCGGCGAGGTGGATGAGGTCGTGAGCGCGCTGCACGCCGCCACGCCGGCGGCTGCGCCCGCGCCCGCCTTCGCTGCACCTGCCTTCGCTGCTGCAGCAGCACCTGGCTTCGCGGCGCCGTCGGCTCCGGCGATGAGCGCGCCGAGCAGCCCGTTCGACGCGGGGGTGAGCGCGAGCCCCTGGGCGAACGAGCCCCCGAAGGCGGCTGCCAAGGCAGGCACGAACGATCTATTCGGCGGCTTCGACTCGGCTGGTAGCGAGGAGGACGTCACCACCAGCGCCCCACAAGATGAGCCCGCCCAGCAGCCCACAGGGGCCCGCAACGAGTCGAGCGTGCTCTTCTCGCTGAGCGCGCTCACCGCCGAAAAGAGCACGAGCGCGAGCTCAAGCAGTCAATCGGTGAAGGAAGATTCGGGCCTCATCGACCTCAAGGCGCTCACCTCACAGGTGGGGAGCAGCGCCCCGGTGGAGAACCCGCTGCTCGGCTCATCGCCACTCGGCCTCGGCAGCCCGCTCGGCCTCGGCAGCCCACTCGGTGGCGGCCTGGAGTCCCCAGCGATCGCCGCTGCCGCCGCAGCTGAGGCCCCGGCGTCCAAGAACCGCACGGGGCTCTTCATTGGGGGCGGGGTCATCCTGGCCGCCATGCTCGTCGCTGGCGCGATCATCGCGACGTCAGGCGGCAAGGAGCAGCCTGCAACACCCGTCGCGACCGCCACGGCCGCTGCCACCACTGCAGAGCCAGCGCCAACGCCTACCCCCACCGTGACCGCCGAAGCACCCGCTACAGGCACCGCGGTGGCAGCAGAAGATCCGCCCGCGGAGCCAACCGCGGCGGCCGCGCCAGCAGCCGCTCCTCGGGCCAACCCTGCCGCCGCGCCGCGCCCGAAGCCTGCCCCTGGCCCGGCTGCCCCGGCCGCTGCCCCCACAC
Organism: uncultured Polyangiaceae bacterium; assembly: GCA_964415255.1. Classification (GTDB taxonomy): domain Bacteria; phylum Myxococcota_A; class Polyangia; order Polyangiales; family Polyangiaceae; genus JAHBVY01. The sequence goes on from CAYQAC010000077.1 coordinate 2,647, forward strand.
CCAAGCCCGCCGCGAGCCCCACCCCAGCGCCTGCACCGAAGCCGGCACCGAAGAAGTGCGCGTGCCCCGAGGGTGACCTCATGTGCGCGATGCGCTGCCGCGCTGGCTGAGCCGCGTCCCACGGAGGGCGAGCTCAGGTCGCCCTCCGCATCACTATAACCGGTGGCTGCCGATGCTGCGGTGCCTGTATCGTCAGGCTTGCGTATCGTCAGGCCTCATCGTCAGGCGTGCTGCCCTTGGGCGCGCTCAGCGCGGCCTAGTACCGGGCAGGCGTCGGGCGACGGGTCCATCAGATCATTGGATCGAGAGGCGCTACGGCTGGTCGAGCGCTGGTGGGGGGACAAGCTCCAGCCTACCTTGAGGCGCCGCCCACTCGAGCACCGCGCCGCGGCGATCGGCCACCCCAGCGCGCAGGAGGCCGTCCGCTAACACCAGGTTGAACGGCGCCCCCGGCGTGGGTGACGCTGCTCCGAGGGGCACCACGTGCACGAGCACCCGCTCAGTCCCCTCGGGGGCTCGTGGCGCTGGGGCGCGACACGCAACGGCCACCGAACTCGTGAGCTCGCTCGCCTCACAACGCTCAAGCGCCGCACGATCGGCGGGGGCAGCGCTGCCCGCGAGCGCCTGGGCCGCCCGCTCCCGCACCTGCTCAGACGGGTCACTCAGGAGCCGCTCCCGCAGCTGAGCGCAGCGCGCACCCAGCGCCGCGAGGGCGGCGGCGCTGGCCGCCCGGACATGGCTGCGCGGATCGCCGAGCGCGCTACAGAGGGGCTGTGTGACGGCTGCGGGCGCGCTCTTGGCGCCCGCTCGGACTTCAGCGCCCTGGGCTTGATGATGTGCGCCGCGCTGAAGCCGCGCGAGGGCACCCGCGGCGTTACCGGCCACGGCGTGATCTGGGTCTTTCAAGGCCCGCGCGAGCAGCCCGGCGTCCCCGCGCTCCCCCACCTGACCGAGTGACCACACCGCGTGGGCGCGCACCTCAGGTGATGGATCGCGCGCCCACGCCCGCAGTGCGGTGCGCGCCGTCGCGCGAGCCTCTGGCGCCTGTCCGAGCGCGCCCGCAAGCTGGGTTCGATCCGCTGTAGACTCCGCCGCGAGCGCGACCAGGCGCCTGGTGACAGCGGGGACCGGTGAGCGCGCGAGCGCCTCCAGCACCGCGTCGCGCTCGCGGCCCACGGCGCGCTGAAGAGCGTCGAACGCTGCGTTGATCGCTGAGGTGTCCTGCGACCGCGCGAGCGCCCCACCGAGCGCCAACGCCAACACCTCGCGCTCGCGCCCCGGCGCTCGCTGCATGCGAGCCAGCAGCGGTTTTGCCGCTTGAGCGCTAGCCACCCGGCTGAGCGCGAGCGCGGCCGCTAAGCGCACACCACCCAGCGGTGAACCGAGCGCGTCGAGCAGCACGTCGTCAACCGGCGAGCCTTCGATCGTCCCGAGCGCTGACAGCGCCACCACGCGCAGCCCAGCATCATCTGAACGGCGAGCCAGCGGGCTCAAGCTCGGGACGGCGCGCGGCGAGCCGGTGCGCCCCAAGAGCGAGACCAACGCCTGGCGCTCGTGGGGCCGCTTCTGGGCCGCACGCAGCGCCTCAACGATGGGCTCCACCGCGCGACCGTCGGGTGCCTTAGGATCCAAGAGCAGCGCCGCGACGCGCGTCGCCTCACCCCGCACCGGCGCCGCTGGGTGGCGGAGGTAGCCGAGCACGGTGGGCAGCGCCGCGCGCGCGCGGCTGTCCCCTAGCGCCCTCAGCCCAGCCTCAGGCCTCAGCCTCCCTTGCTGAAGTGCGGCCACCACCTGCTCCGGCACTTCAGGATCGCCCGCGAGCACCAGCGCCCTCACGCAGCCCTCCGCGAACGCCGGTGGCTGCCTCATGACGCAGCCACGCAGCCGCTCCTGTGCCTTAGTCCCCGCCGCGGCGAGCGCGGGCACCGCCCGAGCGTCGCCGCGCGCCAGCGCATCGAACAATGCCTCCAGCGCCGCCTCGTTGCCGATCTGGCCGAGCGCCTGGATCGCCGCCTGACTGACGACCGACTCCTCAGTCAGCGCCGTCACCACGGCCTGGGTAGCCTCCTCGGCGCGCAGCGAGCCCAACGCGCTCAGCGCCGCCACCCGCACGCCACGCTCTGGATCGCGCAGCGCGAGCACCAGCGCGCTCGCCGCGCGACGATCGCCGAGGCTCGCCAAGCTGCGCACCGCGGCTAGGCGCACCGTCAGGTTGGCGTCCTGAATCTTGCCGATCAACGGGGCCACGGCGCGCGTGTCCGCGAGCTCCGACAGGGCCTCGATCACCGCCTGACGCACCTCCGCGCTCTTGTCATCCAGGTGGCCCAAGAGCGGCCCCACCGCGGCGCTGTCAGCTGAGCTGCCGAGCGCGCGCGCCGCGGCCACCCGCACCCCCAGCTCAGGATCACCCAGCACCCGCCCGAGCAGCGGGACAGCCTGCGTCTCTGGCGACGCCGCGAGCACCTCGCACGCGAGCTGGCGCAGGCGCCTATCTGAGTCGCCGAGCCAGCCGCTCACTTCGCGTCCCGCCCCCTCCAGCCTGAGCGCCAGCGCCGCCTCCGCCGCGAGCACCCGCACCTCCACGTCCGGGTCCTTGAGCGCGATGAGCGTCAGGCGCCGCGCGGCGGCTTGCGGCAACTCCATGAGCCGGGCAGCCGCCATGCGCCGCTCAGCCGGCGCGGCGCCGCTGAGCGCCCGCTCAACCCGCTCCGCACTTCCTGGCCACACGACGGCCTCGGCTGACGCCGTGAGGAGTAGCCCACAAACGGCAGCTCGCACTGCGAGCTGAAGCCAACGTGGCGCACCTAGCCAACCACCAGCAGGCTCATGACGAGGAGCCCCAGCCGCCCTCTCAGCAGGCCGCGCGAGGCTTGAACACACTGAAGCGCCGGCTCTCCCGCCCATCCGCGCATGCTAACAGATCGGAGACGACGTGCCCCCACTGACAACACGCCGCGAGTGGCCACGCGCCCCCACCGACGACGCACCACGCACCCGAACCACGCAGCTTGCCCACTGCAGTCGCCGCGAGGCGACTGCAGTGGGCGCAGCGACGTGGGACGCTACCAACCCCCCCCCAAAAAAAAATTGAAGTGGCCCCGCAGGGCGCCTCCACCGCCCCGCGCCACGCCCCAGCGCAGCCGCTCCAAGCGCTCCGTCAGGTGGCGGCCCCGCAGCGCGCGTCCACCGCCCCGCGCCGCGCCCCAGCGCAGCCGCTCCAAGCGCTCCGTCAGGTGGACGTACTACTACCAGGTAGCACGCCCTCGTCGATGAGCTCTTGAGTCAGGCGGCGCTGCCTGGGCCTCATGTGAAGGTAGTAAAACGCGTTCAGCCCCACGAGGCGCAGGAGCAGGTAGAGCGCCACCGCGTCGAACAGGCAGAACAGGCTCACGGCGAACACCAGGGAGCCGAAGCCAAACAGCCCACGCCAGAGCCGCATCATCGGGAGCGCGCGCTCACGGTAGCGCTCCGCGAGCTCCGGTGAGTACGGCGGCAGCGCGGCGAAGCTCGGCAGCGCTGGGTCGAAGCGCTGGAGGCGCGCCCGCTGCTCGCGCAGGTAGTAGAGGTAGAGCGCCCACGCGACGTGGCCCACAACGCCCTTCGGGGGCTCCTCGTCACGGCGCTGAGCGGCCGTCTCGTAGTCCTCCGCCTCCTGGTAGCCTGGTTTGGTCATGCGCAAGAACAGGTTCTTGTACATGTCGTAGCTCGCGGTGTGGCTCGAGCCCGTGTAGATGGTCAGGATAGCGAGCGATAGCGCGATCACCCCGAGCCACCACGGCGAGTGGTACTCCTGCCACACCAGGTAGGCCGCTCCGCCCATGCCCGCGACGCTCACCACCAAATCAGCCACCCCATCGAGCATGCGGCCAAACGGCGAGGCCGTGCCGCGCATGCGCGCCAGCTGACCGTCGGCGCAGTCCCACACCGCGGACCAAAACAGCAGCACCCCGCCGACCTGCACGTGCCAGGGGAACGGCCACACGAAGCAGACGCCCGCGCCGAGGCCGAACAGGATGCTGATGGCGGTGATCGCGTTGGGCGAGATGGGCGTCGGCATCGCCGCCCGCGCGATGAGGTAGGCTAACGGCCGGTGCACCCAGACGTCGATCGGCTCCTCGATGTCGCGCGACTTGAGGGTCGCCCAATAGCCAGCCCAGAAGCCCATGCTGCCCTCCGCTTGGACGGGCGGGCTTAGAGGCCGCCCGACGCGTTTTGTCAGTGTGACAGCCTAGCTAGGCCAAGACCACGACGCGGGGCGACTGGTCAGGTGACCGAGCTAGGCGTTCAGCTACCGGCCGCTACTCGGCGTCAGCCACCACCGCGCGATACGTGCCCGACGGGCTCGGCGTGGCGCTGAGGCCGCGTGAGCTCTGCACCGCCAGCTCCGCCTGAAGCTCCAGACCCTGGCTCGTGTGTGCGCCCAGCAGGTGCCGGAGCGCCGTGATGCAAGCCGCGTTCTGCTCCGCGGTGCCCACGCTGACGCGCACGTAGCGACGCGACTCGTGGTGCGACGTGAGCGAGCGGATCAAGATGCCGCGCTTCAGCACCGCCGCCACCAGCTCGTCTGGCTGCCAAGCGGTGGCGGAGATGTCCACGAGCACGAAGTTCGCCTCGCTGGGGATCGCGGTGACCCCGGGCAGCCGTGAGATCTCCTCGACCAGCACCTCGCGGCTCGCCTTCAGCTCACGCACCCGCGCGCTCTGCTCGGCCTCATCCTCAAGCACCGCGTGCGCCGCCGCCAGCGTGAGCACCGAGACGTTCCACGGGATCTTCACGCGACTCAGCAGCCGCACCAGCGCCTGGTGCCCGATGGCGTACCCGAGGCGCAGCCCTGCGAAGCCGAGCGCCTTGGAGAAGGTGCGCAGCACGATGGCGTTCGGGAACTCGCGCAGCAAGGACACGAACGACGGCCCGTCGCTGAACTCGATGTAGGCCTCGTCGATCACCGTCGGGAGCCCGAGGCGCAGCAGGCGGCGCAAATCCGACTCCGCGATGCGGTCGCCCGTGGGGTTGTTGGGCGTGCACAGGAACACCACCTTAGTGCGCTCCGTGACCGCGCGGATGAGCGAGGGGACGTCGTGCTCACGATCCACGCTCATTGGCACTAGGATCGGGACGCCCCCCACCGCGCGGCAGCGCGCCTCGTACATGCTGAAGGTGGGGACGCTGAGCAGCACCTCTTCTCCCGGTGAGACGAAGGTGCGGATCACCACGTCGATGAGCTCCGTGGAGCCCGCGCCGAGGATCACGTTCTCGCCCGCGAAGCCATCGCGCTTGCCCAGGCGATCGCGCAGCTGGGTGGCCCCTGCTGGGTACTGGTGGCCGCGCATCGCCGCCTCCATGATGGCCTGCAGCACGCGCGGGCTGGGCGCGTAGGGGCTCTCGTTGCTCATCATGCGCTGCACGTCGCCGGAGTCGGCGATCGCGAAGTGGTCCTCATTGTAGGGCTTGGCCGCGCGCACCCAGCTCGGCGCGAACAGCTCCATCGCCTCTGGGTCCACCTGCGGCAGCTGGCCCGTCCCTGGCTCGTCCCCCAGGTGATCGCCGAACACGTGGATCATGGTCTCCGCCTTGGAGAGCGCCTCCGGCGTATCCACGTCGATCCAGCGCGCCTCGCCCACGTCGCAGGCGAAGAAGTCACCCCGGTGCGTCAGCGCCAGCACGCCATCGCTCAGCGACGCGTCACCGCAGGCCTCGTGCACCCGCTCGAGCTCGCTGATGAGCGCTGGCCCGATGCGGAACACGCCGGTGTCGAGGCAATCGTAGCTCTCCAGCTCCTTGCCGATGTTCACGATGCGGCCCGCCTCGCGCCGCACCTTGGTAGCGTCATCCAAGTCGAAGCAGCGCTCGATGTCGTAATCCACCGCCAGGCCGCAGGCACCGCTCGGCAGCTCAGCCGCGAGCAGGCGCCGCACCAGCTCCGGCGAGTAGAGGTGGTCCGACATCGACAGCAGGCAGGGCTGATCCACCCACTCGCGCGCCGCGAGCAGCGACACGCCGTTCTTCTTGAGGTACTCGCGGTTCTCCACGAAGCGCAGGGTGAGCGCGAGGCTCGGCTCCGCCATCAGGCGCTGGCGGATCCGTTCGCCCTCGTGACCAATCACGATCACCGCCTCACGGATCCCCTCCCCTTGCAACGTCCGCAGCACCCGCACCAAGAGCGGCACGCCCGCCACGCAGCGCAGCGGCTTGGGCGTGCTGTCGCCACGCTCGCCTAAGCGAGACCCGGTACCGGCCGCGAGGATGATCGCACGAGTGGGTCGAGGTTCGGTCATGGTCGTGACTTTCGGTTCAAGCAAGACGAGCCGCGGTGGTGACGGCTAGATGACGGCTAGGTGACGGCGGGCTGAGGATAGGGGCAAAGGAGGTAAGGCTTCAGCCGCTCGGCGGGTTAACACGCAGCGCGTTAGAGAGACAAATCCTTTTCAACTACGTGCAGTTAGCCGATCGGCAGCTGTGGTTGGCAGGCACACTGTTGCACCAGAGTCACACTCCCCAGCTGAGTTCAACGAGGCTGGAACAGGTGACCCAGAGGGCCTCAGCGCCGGGTGTGGTGGCATGTAGGTGCTCTGCAGTGGCTGAACCAGTTCCAGAGCAAGCACAGTGCCAGGCCCGAGTGCGTCACGGTTTACGCGGAGCGCGCGGCCCGCACCTCGCCAAACCACCGACTTCCGGCGCTGCGTTGCGCGGAGCAGCCACGCCAGCGGCGCGCAGGCGCTGGTCCCCCGTGCGGCCACCGCACACCTGCGACTCAAAGGCCGTGGTCTGAGCGGCACGCTGAGCGGCCGAGCGTCTTCAAGGGCGCACCAGCTCAGCCTCGTGGTGAGCTGAAGCGCGGTGCCGTCCAACCCCCAAAACCCCGAACGATAAGGGCCGTGAGCTTCACCGGGTGAGCAGCGATCGTGCGTGCTCCAGATCTTCCAAGGTGTCGACCTCGGTCCAGGGCAAATCTGAGACGTCCACCGCGCCCGCCTCAAGCTCACCCGCCTCAATCAGCTGTTGAAACACCCCCTCGTAGTACCAGTCTTCGGGCGCGCGCTGTGCCGCGTGGAAAAGCGGCCTCACCGCACCCGCCGCGACGCGCGCCCCCCCCATGCTCTCCCCCGCTGAGTCCTGCACCAAGAGCTCCTTGCCGAACCTCAAGATCCGCGCGGTTCCGCGAGGATCCTCCGCCGAGCTAACCTGGACCTTCATCGCCTCTTCATCGAGCCGGCGGCTGGCGTCCACCCCCACCGAGAGCGCCCACGGCGTGGCGTCGAGCCGCGGGAGCAGCTCAGGTTGAAACACGACGTCGCCGTCGAACAGGAAGAAGGCCTGCTCCTGAACCGCCTCCGCGCAGGCGGCGAACGAGACCACGTTCTGCGTCGAGGCGAAGCGAGGGTTAGGACAAAAGTGGAGCTCGACAGCCACACCGCTGAGCGCCTCACGCACAGCGTCTTCACGGTAACCCGTCGCGAACACGAGCCGGGTGACGCCGTAGCCAAGCAAGAGCCGCACGGCGCGCCCGAGCAGCGTCTCCTCACCCACGCTGACCAGCGCCTTGGGGCGATCGTCAGTCAATGGTCGTAGCCGAGAGCCGACCCCAGCGACCAAGATGACGGCGGTGGTGGTGCGCGGGGTGGCGGGGGCTTGGCTCATGGGGGTCACCTCTCGGAACAGTTGTTGCTAGGCCGTGGATCCTTGAGACGCGGCCCGCTGCTTCATGCTAGCCGTTTCCCGCTTTCGCACGCCAGCCACTACCCACAGGCGCCGGTTGGGCCTATGAGCGCGCCGAACCAGCGCGAGCCCAACCTGTAGCGCCCTCGACTTTGCGTCTGTAAGGAGGCCCCCTGAAGGAGGCCCCCGGAACGAGCCTCCCGAACGAGGCGACTTGAACGAGGTCCCCGAAACACGGCCTCCCGGAACATCCCATGAAAAAGCCCCAAACCATCCCCGCCGGTGACGGCAAGCTCCTCGTCCTCTTGCCCGGCATGGGCGCCGTCGCGACGACCTTCATCGCGGGCTGTTTGCTCGCGCGCCGCGGGCTCGCGGAGCCGATCGGCTCGCTCACCCAGCTCGGCACCATTCGGTTAGGTAAGCGGACTGACGATCGCACGCCGCGCATCAAGGACTTCGCGCCGCTCGCCGAGCTGAGCCAGCTGGAGTTCGCCGGTTGGGATTTGTTCCCGGACAGCGCCTATGAGGCGGCGGTCAACGCCGCGGTGCTCGAGTCCAAGCACCTGGAGCCGATCCGCGAGGAGCTCCACGCCATCAAGCCGATGAAGGCCGCCTTCTACCCCGAGTACGTGAAGCGCCTGCACGGCACCCACATCAAGGAGGCGCCCACCAAGGCGGCGATGGTGGAGGCGCTGCGTGAGGACATCCGCAGCAAGCTGAAGGAGCTCGGCTGCTCCCGCGCGGTCGCGGTGTGGTGCGGCTCCACCGAGATCTACATCGAGCAGAGCGAGGTGCACCAGTCGATCGCCGCCTTCGAGCAGGGCCTGCTGGACAACCACCCGGCGATCTCCGCGTCGATGCTCTACGCCTGGGCCTGCATCAAGGAGGGCGTCCCCTACGCGAACGGCGCGCCCAACCTGAGCCACGATTTCCCCGCGGCGCTCGAGCTCGCCAAGCAGACCGGCACGCCGATCGCCGGCAAGGACTTCAAGACCGGCCAGACGCTGATGAAGACGATCCTCGCGCCGGGCCTCAAGGCGCGCATGATCGGCCTCTCCGGCTGGTTCTCCACCAACATCCTCGGCAACCGCGACGGGGAGGTGCTGGACGACCCAGAGAACTTCAAGACGAAGGAGGTCTCCAAGCTCGGCGTGCTCGAGGAGATCCTGCAACCGAGCCTCTACCCAGAGCTCTACGGCAACGTCTACCACAAGGTCAGGATCGAGTACTATCCGCCGCGCGGCGACGCGAAGGAGGGCTGGGACAACCTCGACATCAACGGGTGGCTCGGTTACCCCATGCAAATCAAGGTGGACTTCCTGTGCCGTGACTCGATCCTCGCGGCGCCCATCGTGCTGGATTTGGCGCTCTTCATGGATCTCGCCAAGCGCGCGGAGTTCCAGGGCATTCAAGAGTGGCTCAGCTTCTACTTCAAGTGCCCGCTGGTGCCGGAGGGGCTCTACCCAGAGCACGACCTCTTCATCCAGTCGATGAAGCTGAAGAACACGCTCCGCTGGATGATGAACGAAGAGCTCATCACCCACCTGGGCAACGAGTACTACGACTAGCGGCGAGCGGCGCTGCTCAGGGCACCTGACGGGTTACGCTGGGCGGCAACGCTCAGGTCACCTGACGGGTTGCGTCAGGCGGCAACGCTCAGGGCACCTGACAGGGTACGCCGAGCGCCGTTCAGACTATCAGGTTAGCTGACAGTTTTTTGGGGGGGGGTTAGACGGCACCGCAGCGCGCGTCGCTGCGAGTCCGCGCCTGCCCCGCCGTCCGTCAGTCGAGCTGACTGTCTCCGCCAAGCACCAGGTGCCTCAGGTCAGCCCCGCCCGGCGCCGCAGCACCCAGTGCGCTCCGAGCGCGAGCGAGGCCATCAGGGTGAGCAGCCAGGGCGGCACCAGGGCAGAGACGTGGCGCTCAGAGGCCACCACCGTCGCCTCCACGGCTGGGAGCTGCTCGACGTTGTCGGCGCTGACGAGGGCACCGCCCGTGGCCTTGGCGATAGCGGCGAGCCGCGCCGGATCGGGGCGTGAGTCGGCCCACGCGGCGCCGCCCTCTTCACAGGCAAAATCGTGGCGCGTGGCGGGCCCATCGCCGACACGGACCCGCGCGGAGTAGCCGCCCGCCGGCAGCGCCCCCAGCTCAAGCTCGGCGACCCCGTCAGCGCCGATGGTCGACTCGTGCGTGTTGAGCGGGGCCGCGTTCGGGCCGAGCGGGATGATCTCCACCGCGAGTTTTGCTTCCTCCCCGGGCAAGGTGGTGAGCTTCAGCGGCGCGCGACGCAAAGCGATGCAAGCGCCCACCTCAATCCGCGCGGATTCGTAGCGCGGCTCCCGCATCAACCAGCCGAGCAGCCCATCCCACAGCGCGCCGTAGCCACGACCGGCGGCTCGCAGCGCGAACTGACTGAAGCCGAGCGAGTGGCTGCCGTCCACCGTGAGCGCGATGGTGCGCCCGTCCCCGTACTCCCCCAGCGCGAGCACCGGCATCGGCGCGCGGGCAGCGCGCC
>CAYQAC010000077.1:12827-24549 GCA_964415255.1 uncultured Polyangiaceae bacterium
CCCGCGCGCAGCGTCGGGTGCTCCCACATCACCCCCGAACCGCGCCGCGGCGCGCCCACGCGGTTGCTGCCTGTCATCGTGGGCAGCTCCGCGCCGAACAGGTCGCGCACGCCGCTGAGCAGCGGCGCGGCGCTCCCCGCCTGGGTGTAGCGCGGCGTGAACTCGGCGCCATCAACCGCCTGTTCAGCGTCGGACAAGGTCACCGGCAGCACGCGCTCGATGGCGGTGGACGCGTAGCCCCCCGCGGAGAACGACGACCCACCGCCGACCATGATGAGCCCGCCCCCCGCCTCCACGTAGGCGGCGAGCCGACCGAGGTGCGGGTTGATGCCGTAGCGAACGGCGTCGATGTCCTGCAGCACGATGGCGTCGAAGGTGGGCAGCGACTGGAACAGCTCATCCACCGGGAAGGGGATCAGCGCCAGCTCGTCGTCGTGCTGGGTCCCGGTGTCGTCGTCGTTGGTGCGCAAGATGAAGAACGCCACGACGTCCACCGCCTCATCGCTCTTCAGCCACATGCGAAGCGCGCGCACGTCGTAGGTCGGGCGCCCCGCTACGTGCAGCAGCCGGATCCGCTCGCGCGCCACGTTGAAGCTCAGCAGCCGGCGATCATTAGCTGAGATGGTGTCACCGACGGGCGGCGTGATGGCGACCTCCAAGATGCGATCGCCCGCGCGGTCGAGGGTGAGCTTCAGCTCCACCGTCGCGCGCCCATCGCGGATGGTTGCCACACCGCTCGCGAGCAGGGCCGGCTCCGTCCCGTGGCGCAGCTCACGCACGGCGAGCGGGATGTCCCCACACGCGAGCCCCTCGCAGCCGACCTCGATGGCGAGCGTCAGCGGCTGATGAGCCACCGCGGCGCCGGCGGTGCGCACCGCGCGGATGCTCGCGTCCTTGGGCGTTTGCTCAGCCACGTTGACGACGTGAAGCGGCGCCCCGAGGCGGCCATGCTCAGCCGCCAAGGTGCTCTGCTCATGCCCCGCTTCGGGGCGCGTGAGCCGGCCATCGCTCAACAGCACCACGCTCTCAGGCCGCTCGCCGGTCTCCTCGAGCAGCTCGCTCAGCGCGCTCGCGAGGTCGCTCTCAGTGGTCCTGCCGAGCCGCTCTTCCGCGTCTTCGCCCGCCGTCAGGCTCAACTTCCGGAGCGGCCCCTCCCCAAAACCAAACACGTCGATGCGCGCCTCGGGGTAGCGCCTCGCGAGGCTCGGCAGCGCCGCCAGGGCCCGCGCGCGGCGCGACTGATCGCCGTCAGCGAGCTCCAGGCGCCGCGACTCGTCGAGCAGGACCACCACGCGGGGACCCACCACGCTCCCGCGGCTCACCACCCGCACCGGTCGCAGCGCCGCGAGCACCAAGAGCGCGGTCGCGAGCGCGCCGGTAGCGAACAGCAGCGCGCCGACCTTCCCGCGACGCCGCAGCTCAAACCAGAGCAGCAGGAGCGCCAGCGCCCCGAGCCCGAGCCCGAACGCGACCCCCCAGCTTGGGACGTCCTCAGTGAGCGACCAGGACGCGCTCATGGCGAAAGCGAGGCGCCGCGCCGCAAGAGCCACGCCACGTGGACCTGGTCGTCCTTGTAGTCCGAGCACAGCACGTACATGGCGATGTTGACCGCCAGCCGCACGGCGTACTCACGCTGCATGAAGCCACCTGGCATCACCGGGAACGCCCAGCCACCCGCACGAGTGCGCGCCAGCGCGCCCAAGATGTCGTGGCGCAGGAACAAGACCTGGGCAAAACCCCCGCGCACGATCGCCTCGATCTGCTTGGGGCCCTCCACCCGACCCCGCGCCCGATCCACGATGTAGTAAGTCTTGTAGACGACGTGGTCGGGCCGCAGCACAAGCGGGCTCGATTCCGGGAGCAGGGTGGCTATTTCCTGGCGCGCGTAGGCGGAGAAGGCGCCACCGTCAGGATCCCAGTCGTCTACCACCAGCACCCCGCCGAGCTGGATGAACTGCGCCAGCCCGCGCCGCTCCGGCGCCGACAGCGGCTCGGAGGCGCCCTCCCCCGACCACATCAAGAACGGCTCATCGAACAGCGCCGGCTCGTCCGCCGCCACCACCTTAGTGAGCAGCCGCGCCGGCGCGCTGGTCCGCCGCATCAGCTCCCAGCCCCAACGCTCAGCGCCGGTCAGGCGCGGCCCCTCAGGCGCGCGCGAGCCTGTCTGCAGCAGCCGGACCTGAAACGCTCCCACCTGCCCGAACGCGGTGCTCTGGCGCGGTGTCGCCAAGATCGCCGCGAGCGCGGCCAGCGCGCTCCGCCGCGGCAGACGCAGGCTCACTCCACCGCCTCCACCCGCCACACGCCGTCTTCGCGCAGCAGCTTGATGCGCTGTCCGCTCGGCAGCGTCAGCTGAGCCTTGTCACCCTCCACGATGATGGAGAGCGAGTCCGGGTACTCCAGGCCGTCGATCAACGCCTGGAGCTCGCGCTCAAAGGTGGCGCGCGCCTCAGCGCTCAGCAGGCTGAAGAGCTGAGGCAGGCTGCGCCGCATCAGGGCGGCGCGCAGCGCGCTCAGCGCCTGAGCCGGGGAGCGCGCTGCCGCGGGCAGCGCGGACGCCGACGTGATCCGATACTCCCCCTCCTCAAGCGTCAGCTCCACCAGCTCACCGCCCGCCAGCCGCAGCTCAGCCCGCGCGGCGATAGACAGGTGCGCTGACTGGAGCGCGCGCGCGTCGCTCCTGAGCTCGGCGCGCGCCTCCTCGACCCGCCGCCGCGTCCCCGCACGGCCGTACTCACGCTGCGCCTCCCGCGTGAGCAGCCCGTAGATCGCGTCGGCGTCACCTCGCGCCGCGGCCGCCGCGTAGGCCTCGGCGGCGCCGCGCGGTGAGGGCAGCCGGTCCCCAGCGCAGCCGAGAAGGCAAAGCGCGCCGAGCGCTACGAGCAGCGCAGTGGCGAGCGGCGGTGAGCCAAACTTCACCGCGAGCTGAGGGGTCGTCGGGCGCATCCGAGTGGCTGCTAGATAGCGCGGTTTCGCGGCGCCGAGTACCTTCATCGCCGATCGATGGGTCCGCCTCTGGCCTGCTCCGTGGCTGGCCAACAGCGGGCGGGGCGCCCGCAGGGCCGACAGGACGGTCGGCCCGACTGGCCAAGCTGAGCGGGGTTCGCTAGCGTGAGCCCAAGATGCCCTGGTCACTTCATCCACTCCGCCGCGCTCGCGCGCGCGCCTGGCTCGCGCTCGCGCTGCTCACCCCACCCGCGCTGATCGCCTGCGGCAGTGAGCCGCCGCGGGACGCCGCCGATCAACGCCCCCTCTCCCCACGCCGCGCCGAGCAGCTGATCGTCGACGTCCTACGCGCCCACGGGAGCAGCTCTGGCGGGGTCCGCGAGATCGCCATCGCGACGGGGAGCGCCGAGACGCCGCTCCGGGCGGTGACGGTGGCGGGCCGCAGCTTCGCCATCGCCTACACCACCCCCGCCGAGCGTGAGCGCCTCGGCGCCGCCCTGCCCACCAGCCACAGCTCCGATCTGGTGGTGATCGCCGGTGCCGGCGACGACGCTGAGACGCGCGTGCTGGTGCTCTCCAACGACCACTACGTGTACGACGACCACACGGTGGCGACGGCCGAGAACAAGCTGAAGCGCGACGTCCGCGACTTCTTAGTGAACGCCGACGCGCGGGGTTGGCCGTGAGCGAAGCGCGGCTCGATCTCGATCGTCGGGTGCTCGCTGGCGGCCTCACCGGCACGCTCGTCGGGATCGGCGCCTCGGCGATGGGCGCCGCCGGCGTCGGCGCCTGGCTCACCGTGGCCTCGCTGCTCACCGCCCTGTTCGCGCTCCACCGCCTGGGCCGTCAGGGCCCCGACGCACCGCTCAAGTTTTAGTCAGCTAGCCTGTTATTAAGCGGCGCGGGGGTCTTCGCTTGTGGCGCCGCGCGCCGCGCTTCGCCAGGCGGCCGGCGCCACCCTGTGGGGACGCTGGACCAGGGCGCGACCTGATGCTGCCAACCCCCAAACCCGTGAGGACGATTGACGTCAGCGCTCTAGCTCAGCTCAAGGCTCGCTGCGGAGCACCGCCACCGCGGCGTCATCTCCCAGGGCTGGCACCAGCTGCGCCACGAGGCCAAAGGCGCGGTTGCTGAGCGACAGCTGACGCTGAAAACTCCCTGACGACTTGAGCTCCTGGACCACCGGCAGACCCCGGACAAGCTCAAGGTTAGCCTCCGGGACCACCGGCGCGCCGTAGACGCGCTCACCCACCACCAGCAGGACGTAGGCGAGCGGAGCCTTGGTCGGCTTGTCGGTCTCCTTCATTTCCTCGCGGATCCAACCCTGGAGCGCGTTCTCCAGCCGATAGGCGTAGCTGGTCCACGACCACCCGCTGGCGTAGACCGCGCGCACCGCGCCGCTCGCCGCGCCCGCCTCACGGACCGGGCTCGCCAGCACCCACTGCGCGTCCTCTCGGTTGCGGATCCCGCTGGCAGCCTCCATCGACCCACGCGCTCGCACGAGCGGCGACCCGCCCGTCGCGGCGGCCTTGAGCTCTGGATAGAAGTCGAACAGCGGCTGCCCCGCCATCCGATCTTGCTCTTGATCGTTGCGCCAGATGACGCCGGCAGGGGACGCGATGGCGAAGAAGGTGCTCTTGGCGACCCGCAGATCGTCGTTCTCACGCCGCACGTCCTCGAGCGCCGTCTGAAGCGTCATCGCGTCCTTCACCGGCGCCTCCGCCGCTCCCCCATCACCGCCAGCCTCAGCCCCTGCGTCAGCGCCCGCAGGGCGACTCGGGAACAGCTGCTTGCCGAGCGCCGCCGCCCCAGCCGGCATGCCCCGCTCAACCTGACCGACGTCCTCCGCGATGATCTGCACCAGCTTGGTCACCAGCGGCTCTGCGCGCGTGACGCTCACCGCCGCGCGATCTTCACAGCCGAGCGTGAGCAGGGACGCGCAGCTGAGCGCGGACATCGTCAGCACAGATGACCATAGGCCCGCGCGCCTGGAGCGGCGCGCCGAAGCTGAGGCCGAGACTGACGACGCTCGGTGGGGGGTGGTGGGGCGGTGATTCAGTGAGCTTGGGTGGTCAGGTGAGGTCTCAAGGGCTCGCATGAAGCGGCTCCTCTCATAGGGCGCTGGTGCTAGACAAGGGGCGGTGAGCGAAGAGCGTAGCTCAAACAACGTGGCAACGCCGAGCGGCTTCAGGTACGCGCTAAGGAGTGCTACGGATCGGTGCGCGGGCGCAACGCCACGCTTGCTCCCTATGGTCTACCCCACGAACCGCCTCTCGGAGGCACCCAACGCACCCCCTGACGGCACCTTCCGGCGCCGTGACTCGATGGTGGCCATCGACAGCATGGTTCATGCTGAGGAGCTGAGCGTGGTGTTCCAGCCGATCGTGAACTTAGACGACGGCGCGCTGTTCGCCTACGAGGCGCTGGTCCGGTGCACCGTCCAGGCATTCAAGGACCCCACCGTGTTGTTCGAGCGCGCCGTACAGACTGGCTGCTCGGGGCGGCTCGGCCGCATGATCCGCGAGATCGCGGTGCCGCTCTCGAGCGGCCTCCCGCTGTTCGTCAACGTGCACCCGAGTGAGCTGAACGAGGGCTGGCTGGTGCGCCCCGATGATCCGGTGTTTGGTCACGATCACGACATCTACGTGGAGGTGACCGAGAGCGTGCCGTTCTCCCATTTTGAGCTGTGCTTCAGCGTGCTGCGGGAGATCCGCTCGCGCGGCGGCATCCACTTGGTGGTCGATGATCTGGGCGCCGGCTACTCGAACCTGATGCGCATCGCGGACCTTGAACCCAAGGTGGTGAAGCTCGATCGCGGGCTCATCTTCGGGATTGAGAGGAGCCCACGCCAGCAGCGGCTGGTCCAGGGCGTGGTCCGCCTGTGCATCGATCTCGGAGCGCTGGTGGTGGCCGAGGGCATCGAGACCTACGAGGAGTACGCGACGGTGCGGGACACCGGCGCCCACTATGGCCAGGGCTACCTCTTCGCGCGGCCTGGCTTCCCGCTACCGAAGATCAGCTGGCCGCCTCACCCATGAGGCCGCCTCAGAGGCGCCCGTACATCAGTCAGCCCCGCTGACTGTGAGCCTGTATCAGTCAGCTTACCTGCCCGTGAGGCGGCATCAGTCAGCTCAAGTGCTAATGCGTCAGCTTCTCTGACCGGTTGGCGGGCCCACGGCTAGGCCTCGCTGGCCACCTTGAGCACCGCCTCCGCGTGGCCCTCCACCCGCACCCGCGGCCACACCCGCTCCACCCGCCCACCTGCGCCCACCAGGAAGGTCGCGCGTTGGATGCCGAGGTACTCGCGCCCGTAGTTCTTCTTCATCACCCACACGCCGTAAGCCCGCGCCAGCTCCTTCTCAGGATCGGACAGCAGCTGAAACCCGAGCGCATACTTCTCAGCGAACCGCGCGTGGCTCGCGGCGCTGTCGGGGCTCACCCCCAGGACCGCCACGCCAGCGGCCTCGAAGGCGGGCGCCAAGGCCTGAAAGCCTGAGGCCTCCTTGGTGCAGCCAGGGGTGTCGTCTTTGGGGTAGAAGTACACCACGTAGCGGCGCCCCTTGAGGGCCTTGGAGGAGACGCGCTCCCCCGCTTGGTTCATGAGCTCAAAACTGGGAGCTGGTGCGCCCGCTTCAAGCGGGCCGCTCGTCGCCTCAGGCTGCACCTGCACCCCGGCCGCCTTTGGCGCCGCGCCCTTCGCGGCTGCCTTCGGCACCGCGCCCTTCACGGCCGCCTTTGGCGCCGCGCCCTTCGCGGCTGCCTTCGCCCCCACGGGCTGACGCTTGGCGTCCCCTGGCTTCGCCGTCTTCGCGCCTGACTTGGGGGCCGCCGCGGGCGCCTTCGCGCGCGCAGGCTGGGGGGTGGCCTGTGAGCTCTTCGTTCGCTTCGTCGCCATCAGTCAATACTCCTCGCCGCTCCGAGCGACGCTTGCCTTCGTGGGGTGCGCGGCGCGCACCCGAGGACGCCCTGGAGCGCCTCCCACATCCCCCTAACCTTACGGAAACGCGCGTCAGGTGACACCGCCAACACCTGCGCCACCCACTCGTCTACCTCAGGTGGCAACTCAGGGCGCAGCGCGTGGAGGCTCGGCCGAGGGCTCGAGCACACGAGCGCGAGTTTGTCGGTCAGCCGCTCTGCCGCGAACGGCACGCGGCCCCCGAGCAGGCGGAACACGATCGCTCCGAGCGAGTAGATGTCGCAGGCGGGGCTGGTCTGGCTGGCGTGACCGCGCCAGACCTCCGGGGGGATGTAGCTCGGGGAGCCGAGCACGGTGCCATCCGGCGTGATGGAGCGCATCCCGGTGCGGCAGAAGCCGAAGTCGAGCAGCCGCACCCGAGCTCCCCAGCCGTCGTGTGGCGCGCTGAAGGTCCCCGAGCGGTCGGCGCTCTCGGACATCACGAACAGGTTCCCCGGCTTGAGATCGCGGTGGATGATGCCCTCCTCGTGGCCGCGCTCAAGGGTGGTCACGATGGGCTCCAGGAGGTCGATCACGTCCTGTACGGGGAGCTGACCACGCTCATCCTGAGCGGCGGTTAGGTGGTCATCGAAGTCCACGCCGCGCAGCAGCTCCATCACGAGCGCCAGCGCGCCCCGCTCGCCCACTGCGAGCTCCAAGACCTGGACGGCGGCGGTGCCCTCGAGCAGGCGCATCGCGCGGTACTCGCGCACCATCCGCACGTTCAGATCCACCCGATTGGTCAGCCCCTCCTGGAGCATCTTGATCGCGACTTCACGCTGCGTCAGGTGATCCATGGCGCGATACACGAGGCTCAGCCCACCCCGCGCGAGCACCTCGCGCAGCTCATAGCGGCCTGCGATCCGCTGCCCCAGTCGTCCGTCACCGCTCACGCTAGCTAGAGGCTAACCTCCCACGCCGCGCAGCAAAAGCTGAGAGCGAGGACGCGGCGCGGGCTCGCCTTCTGGCGGCGTTTCTCCACGGGATCGCGGCGCCGTGGCTGAGACGGCGCTGACGGCGCCGTGGCTGAGACGGCGCCGTTCACAAGCCAGGGCCCAGCGCCCGCCGTGAGGCGCCGGTCACTTCACCGTGATCGCCCGGAGGCTCACCATCGTCAGCTCCTCTGACCCTGGCATGCGCGCCCACACGCTCACGAGGTAGCGGCCCGCCTGCGCCCCCAGCGCAAGCTCAATGCGGAAGCGGTCACCCTCCAGCTGGACGGGTTTGGGGGTGACGAAGCCCGCGGGCGAGTAGAGCGTGTCCGGCGCGGGCATGTGGTAGCTTGAGGTCTGGTTGAGCGCCTCGGGCGTCAGCGGGCGCGCCGAATCAATGCGGCCGAGGCCGATCGCGCCGAAGACGGCGGGCGCGCGCAGCGTACCGCTGACGGTGATGAGCTGGCGACGCGCCGCCACCGCAGGCAACTTAGTCAGGTCCGCGTACTCATCCACGAACTCCTGCGCCATGCACGGCTGCTCCACCCCGAGCGGCTTCGCCAAGCCGACGCCAAAGCCGGTGTGCCAGCGCTTCAAGATGTTGGTGCGGTGGCCGTCGTGTGGCGGCACCTCGTTGTAAAACGCGTCTTCAATGGCCTCCAGCTGGCGCGGCTCGAAGCGCGGCGTAGGATCGAGCTCTCGCGCGACGCCGTCGAAGAAACAGGCGGCGTTCTCCTGCACCAAGTGGGCGCCGCCTGACTCGCTGTAGCGCTGCTCAGGCACGGAGCCGTCACTGCCGAGGTGCGCGGTGAAGCCGCGCGCCGCCATGTCCGCGGCGTGACGCCGGCCCGCCTCAGCGGCTGCCTCGTCCCACACAACGGGTGGCAGATCGTGGGCGGCGCGGTGACGGTTCACCAAAGCGAGGACGTACTGCTCCGCCGCGGCGCGCTCGAGCGGCCCTGAGGGGCGCTCAAGCGGCGGCGGTGAAGGCTCTGCGCGCTGCGGTGCACAGGCGCCGAGCAGGCTCAGCGCGAAGGCGCCCAAGCTCACGCGTGCTGAAGCCAGTGCCAGGCGCCCCGTGGTCGCGAGCGCGCCGCGCGGCTGCCCACGCGGCGGAGCCACCAAGTCAGGGCGACTCACCTGGCTCAGGCGTCAGACGCCGGGACGGGGAGGATGGGCGCCCACTCGAGCCGATCGAGCAGTTGGTCTTCAACGATGAGCCCGCTGTCTGCGAAGAAGAGCGCATTGGCGTTCTCCGCGTCCCGCCGCTCCCCGACGAAGATGATCCCCTGCCCCTTGTTGTTGTAGCCGAGCTGGACGATGGCGTTCTTTAGCCAGCGCCCGCCACCCTCAAGCTCGATCGCCTCAGGCAGGGTGTAGAACCCCTCGGGCGGCAGCGCCCGCAGCGTCTTCGCCCAGGTGGGCGAGCGCAGCGGCGTGGTGGGCTCACCCCAGAACCAACGGTTGTTGGTGTTCCGGCCGGGACGCACCACGAACTTCATCCCGCCGTTGGGCGGTTGGCCGAGGTAAACCAGCACCCCCGCGGGGAAGTCCTCTTCATGGCCAGGGTAAGGCTGCGTTGTGCGGTACAGGCCGGCGTCAGGCAGATCGAGCATCGTGATTTCCAGGTCCTTGGCTGCTGAAATGAGCGTGAAGCGAGCTGCGCCACGCCAGGAGGGGCGCGAATGTAACCCTTCCGGTTGGCAGCACAAGCGCCGCTTTGACCTTTCCCCCAACGCCTGCCCATCCGCGACCTGAGGCGACGGACGGTTCACCGTTTGTCGCCGTCAAATCCACTCGGCGCTCCAGAGCGCGGCGAGGCGACAGGTGAGGTTCCTCGTGTGGCTTCAAAATGCTAGGCTGGGCGTAGGAGGTTCTTGCAAATGACTCAGCTTCGCACCCGCGCCCTGTGGGCCATCGCCGCATCCGGCCTCATCGCTTGCCTTGCGCCCGGCTGTGGATCGAGCGGGGACTCAGCCAACGGCCCTGGCAACGTGTTTGGGGGCACAGGCGGCGGCGGTAACAACGGCGGCTCCGGCAACAACGGCGGCACGGGCGGCTCCGGTGGCGACTTCGGGGGCTCGGGTGGCTCGTTCCACCTCGACGCCAGCACCGACGACGGTGGCCTCAACGCGGACAGCGCCTGCCAGGCGAGCTCCGGTGAGGCGACGCTCGTGCAGAAGCCCATCGACATCATCTTCATGATCGACAACTCCGGCAGCATGAGCGGGGAGATCGCGGCGGTCGTCCGCAACATCAACCAGAACTTCGCCAATATCATTGGCGCCTCGGGCATCGACTTCCGCGTGATCATGATCAGCCGGCACGGCAGCGGGCTGAACGTGTGCGTGGAGGCGCCGCTCAGCGGGATCCCCGCCGGCGGCTGCGCTAGCCCCCCGAGCCAGCCGGTCAACACTGAGCGCTTCCGCCACTACAGCGTGAACGTGGGCAGTCACAACTCGCTCTGCCGCGCGCTGGAGGGCTTCAACGCCGCGGACACCTTCAACCTCGCCCCGAACGGCTGGGGTGAGTGGCTGCGTGAAGACTCCTTCAAGATGTTCGTGGAGATCAGCGACGACGGCATCAGCTGCTCGTTCGGCGGCGTGAACATGAACGACCGCGACCAAGTCGCGGAGGGCCCCACCGTCGCGGGTCAGTTCGATCAGCTGGTGCGCGAGCTCTCCCCGCTCCACTTCGGGGACCCTGCGGGCGAGCGCAACTACCGCTTCTACAGCATCGTCGGGCTCGCCGCGAACAGCCCCTCCACCACCCCCTGGCCGCCCACGGAGCCCATCCAGAACGGCCGCTGCAGCCCCGGCTCAGCCGGCAACGGCACCGGCTACCAGGCGCTCAGCATCATGACGGAGGGGCTCCGCTACCCGAGCTGCGACAACGACAACTTCGACAGCATCTTCCTCGCCATCGCGGACGGCGTCATCGCAGGCTCTCAGGTGGCCTGTGAGTTTGAGATCGTGCCCCCATCCAATGGCGAGCAAATCGATCTCGAGACGGTGCAGGTGACCTACACCCCCGGCACGGGCGGCGCGCAGCAGGTATTCACTCAGGTGCCGAACGAAGCGGCCTGCACCGCCGGGGCGTTCTACATCGACGCGGACCGCGTCATCCTGTGCCCAGCGACTTGCGGGGTGGTGCAGGCAGACGACGCCGCCAACATCGGGCTCTTGTTTGGTTGCAAGCAGAGCGGCCCCGCCTGAAGCCATGAACCGGCGCGCCCAGGTAGGGGGCGCGCCTCATGTTCGGGGGGGACAGGATCGGGGGGTTGGCCTGCGCCGCGCGGCCACGCGTCCGCTCCCCAGCGCTGAGAGGCGCCTCCTGTTCGGCGCTCCTAGCGCTTGGGGATGTCCGACCGTGCGGTGACCATGGCCTTCAGGAAGTCGCGGTTCATCTTCGCGATGTAGTCCACGCTGATCCCCTTGGGGCACGCCGCCATGCACTCGAAGTGGTTGGTGCAATGGCCAAACCCCTCCGTGTCCATCTGCGACACCATCTTCCGTACCCGGTCCTCGTGCTCGGGCTCGCCCTGCGGCACAAGCGACAGGTGCGCGAGCTTGGCCGCAGTGAACAGCGCGGCCGAGGCGTTAGGGCAGGCAGCGACGCAAGCGCCGCAGCCGATGCACGCGGCCGCCTCGAAGGCGAGATCTGAAGCCTCCTTGGAGATCGGGATCTCGTTGGCGTCGCGTGGCGACCCGGTGCGCGCCGAGATGTAGCCGCCCGCGGCGATGATGCGATCGAAGGCGGAGCGATCCACCACCAGATCCTTAATCACCGGGAAGCTCTTGGCGCGCCACGGCTCGATCCACACCTCGTCGCCGTCCTTGAACTGGCGCATGTGAAGCTGACAGGTGGTGGTCTCCACCTGGGGGCCGTG
>CAYQAC010000078.1:0-8746 GCA_964415255.1 uncultured Polyangiaceae bacterium
GTTTGTCGTCCTCAAATCAGCAACTAGAGCAGCGCGAAGGGAAGCAGCAGCACGCAGAGAGCCCGGAAATGCGCGCCCTCGCCCTGCTTGGGAGCGCATTTCCGGGCTCGTGTGGCGGCAAACTGATCGCTGCTCTAGCGTGGGTGTGAACATGGCCAGCCTTGACTTCCCAAGGCGACTCCAGGAGGACCCTCAGGTGAGCAACGCCCGCCTCCTGCCCTGCCCAACCCCCAACCCCTCCCCTCGCGAATCCGTCAGAATCACTGACAATTTAGCGCGTCGGGGCCAGCGCACCCACCGCGGCGCCATGTTAGGCGGGTTCGGCGCGTGGTCAGTGCTCCTCATCAGCGCCGCCTGCCTCAGCCTGGGCTGCGATCAACAGGCGCCGGCCCCAAGTCAGCCTCCCGAACCGACCGCGGCGCCGAGCGCCGAGGCCTCAGCCAGCGCGGCACCGAGCGCCGAGCCAGAGCCCGCCAAGCCCACCCCCAAGCGCCCCTACAACGTCATCCTGATCTACGTCGACAGCCTGCGCTGGGACATGCCGTGGAACGGCTACGAGCGTGACATCGCGCCGAACCTCACCCGCTTCGCCAAGGACGCCGTCTGGTACTCGAACGCCTACTCGCTCTCGAGCTACACCGCCAAATCAATCCCGCCGAGCCTCATCGGCGGTTACCCGAGCGAGCTGCCACGCGACGGCTACTTCTTCACCAAGTGGGCGCCGGAGAACCTGTTCGTCGCTGAGCGCGTGCAGCAGGCAGGGCACCGTACCTTAGCCGGGCACGTCCACGGCTACTTCAACCCGAACCTGAAGATGGGCCCAGCGGAGGGCGTCGACGATTACCGCATGATCGAGGGGCACATCGATCTTCAGGCGGTGAAGTCCGTCACGGATGAGCGCCTCGCCAAGCTGGTGAAGGAGCAGCTCTCCGACCCGAAGAACGTCGCGCTCGAGGAGGGTAAGCGCTTCTTCGCGGTGTACCACTTCCTCGATCCGCACCACACCTACGAGCGCCACGCGGAGCACTCCACCTTCGGGAACAAGGCGCGCGACCTCTACGATGGAGAGGTCCACTGGACTGACAAATGGGTGGGGCAAGCGCTCGAGCACATCGACGCGCAGCCGTGGGCGAAGGACACCGTCGTGATCATCACGGCGGATCACGGCGAGGGCTTCGGGGAGCACAACCAGTTTCGTCATGCCTACGAACTATGGGAGTCGCTCATCCGCGTGCCCTGGATGTTCCGTGTCCCGGGGCTGCCTGGGCGCAAGCTGACGGCGGCGCGCGGCCACATCGATCTGGCGCCCACCATCCTCGACCTGATGGACGTCAAGGCGGACCCACCGCTGCGTGGCGTGAGCCTCACCCCCGAGCTATTCGGTGAAGAGGCGCCGCCCCGCCCGGTGCTCGCCGACCTGCCACGGGACGACCTACAAGATCGACGACGCGCCCTGATCGCGGACGGCTACAAGCTCATCAGCTTCGGTGACGATCGCAGCTTCAAGCTGTTTCACCTCGCGGAAGATCCGGAGGAGAAGAACGAGCTCAGCAAGGAGCAGCCGGAGCAGCTCGAAAAAATGAAGGCGCTGCTCGCGGCGGAGAGCGAGAAGATCCCACAGACGCCCGTCACTGGCGGCGTGACGCTCAAGGGCGCCCCCGGCGGTCGCCGCTACTGAACATCACCTCATCGGGAGGCGAACGCGTGGCTCAGCAGCGCTTCGTAGCGCGGGTTTTGGGGGTTCGCCCCCGCTAGGGCGCGCTGAGCACCCCGCGAGCCCCCCGTGACCGCAGCGTGACGATCCACCGCGCCCGACGCCCGGCGCTTGAACGGGGCGGATCGATCCGCCAAGCTCTGCGGCGCAGGACCCAGCTCCTGTTTGGCGGAGGCCCACTTCGGCAGGAGCAGCGCTCGGAGCGACGCTCAAAGCCGACTCGCCAAACCCCAAAACCCACTCGCGACGCACGCACGCAGGCTTTGCCGTCGCCCCCTTGCTCAAGGAACCTCATGCGCCCTTTGCTTACGCGCCTCACCCTCACCCTTGGCACGATCGGCCTGTGTTCGCTCTCCGCGTTAGGCTGTGCCTCTGACGATTCGGATGTTGGCGGCTCAGGTGGCAACGCCGGCACCGCGGGGGCTGCCGGCGCGGCTGGCACCGCGGGCACGGGCGGCACCGGTGGCATCGGCCCGGGGGACACCCTGAAGATCACGACCTGCCCGAACCCCCCGACGCCCGTCGGTGGCCCCGGGGCAGACGTGTGCAGCGTCGCTGCCGGCGCGGGCAGCTCCACCTTGCTCTCGGGGGACGTGCTGGTCCCGGGCGAGATCTTCGAAGGCGGCAGCGTGGTGTTCGACGCCGCCGGCACCATCACCTGCGTGGGTTGCGATTGCGAGGCGCCGGACGCCACGCAGATCGTGTGCCCGGAGGCGGTCGTCTCCCCTGGGCTCATCAACGCGCACGATCACGTGGGCTGGATGAACGGCGCGCCTTGGGTCGCGGCCGACGCTGGTGTGGACCCAGCGCTGCGCTGGGAGCATCGCCACGACTGGCGGCGCGGGCGGCGCGGGCACCCCTCCATCAATGAGGCGGGCGGCGGCGCCAGCATGGACGAGAAGGCCTATGGCGAGCTGCGCTTCGCGCTGGCCGGCAGCACCGCGGTGTTCGGCTCCGGCGACATCAGCGGCATCTTGCGCGATCTAGATCGCACCGGCAGCGGGCAGAGCGGGCTTGGTCAGGCGGGCGCCGTTTACAACACCTTCCCCTTGGGGGACGGCAGCAACGGGGCGCAGCTCGCCAGCGGCTGCAGCTACCCAGACATCGCGAACCCACCGGGCAACGGCGTGCGCGCCTTCGTGCCGCACGTCTCGGAGGGCATCGATCAAGAGGCGCGCAATGAGTTCCTGTGCCTCACGGGGCAAGGCAGCGGCTCCAAGCAGACGCTGAACGATCGCGGCGCCATCATCCACGGCGTGGGGCTGACGCCGGTGGACGTGGCGCACATGGCCTCCACCGGCATCGACCTCATCTGGTCGCCGCGCTCGAACATCTCGCTCTACGGCGACACCGCCGCCGTCACCCTGATGGCGCGCTCCGGGGTGAACATCGGCCTGGGGACGGATTGGCTGCCGTCAGGCTCCATGAACATGCTGCGTGAGCTCAGGTGCGCTGACGATTTGAACCGCAACAACTTCGGCGGCTACTTCTCCGATCAGCAGCTGTGGCTGATGGCCACGCTCGGCTCCGCGCGCGCGCTGGCGCAGGACAACGCGATCGGCGTCTTGGTGCCAGGGCACCAGGCGGACATCGCGGTGTTCGCCAACGCCGGGCGGCGGCACCACCGCGCGGTGCTCGACGCCACCGTGGCGGAGGTGGCGCTGGTGCTCCGCGGTGGTCTGCCCGTCACCGGCAACAGCGCCGTGGTGGACGCGCTCGCCTCGGGCTGCGACGAGCTGGGCTCGCTGTGCGGCACCCCGAAGCGCGCCTGCCTGAGCCGCGACACCGGCAAGTCCTGGGCGGCGCTCCAGGCCGCCGTCGGCACCCCCTCCTACACCCTGGAGGACTGCGGCACTCCCGTGAATGAGCCCACCTGCCTGCCGCACCGCTCGCTCCCCGAGGACGTGGTGAACGGCTCCTCGCTCTACACCGGCGCCTCCGCGGCGAACGACCGCGACGGAGACGGTATCCCTGACGATCAAGACAACTGCCCTGACATCTTCAACCCGGTCCGCCCGCTCGACGGCGGTGAGCAAGCCGACTTCGACGGCGACTCGGTGGGCGACGTGTGTGATCCCTGCCCGCTCGAGGCGAACGTCACCACCTGCGCCAGCTTCAACCCCTCAGACTCTGACAACGACGGCGTCCCGAACGAGCAGGACAACTGCCCTGACGTCGCCAACGCCGACCAAGCTGACCGGGACAATGACGGCAAGGGCGACGCCTGCGACACCTGCCCTGACGACGCGAACCCAGGCGCGCTCGGCTGCCCCTACGACATCGCCACCATCAAGACCACGAGCGCCCTGGAGGGCGAGCGAGTGGCCGTCTACGGCTCGGTCGTGACGGCGGTGGGTCAAGACGGCTTCTTCATCCAGAAGAACACCACCGCACAAGAGGACCACGCGGCGGTGTTCGTCTATGTCGGCTCCGGCGCCAAGCCCGCCATCTCCGACGTGGTGGACGTCACCGGCGCCACCCGCTCGACCTTCTACGAGCAAGTCCAGCTGAACAGCGTGACCTGGGTCGACACCGGCGCGAACGCCACCTTGAGCCCCCGCGAGCTCACCAGCGCCCAAGTCACCGCGATGATGAGCGCCGGCTCGGCGACGCCGCTCGAAGGTCAGCTCGTCACCGTGCAGGACGTGGCCGTGAGCGACGACGATCCGCCCGGCGGCACCGGGGACACGGACAACCTCAACGAGTTCGAGCTCGAGGGCGGCCTGCGCGTGGACGACGCCATGTGGCCTGACGGCACGCCGTTCATCGATCCATTCCCCAGCGTGGGGGAGCGCTTCCCGGCGCTGAGCGGCCCCGTCGCCTTCCGCAACGGTTACCTCAAGCTCTTGCCCCGCAGCTCGTCAGACATCCTGTTCGGTGACGCGGACGTCCAAGACTTTGGCGCCGCCAAGGTCTACCAGCGGGTCGGCGCCGCCGGCGACACGCTCCCTGCCGCGCTGGTGCTGAACCTCACCCGCGCCAGCGTCAGCGGCATCAGCGTGGAGGTGGTGAGCGACGACCCGACGCTGGCCACCGTGCCCGGCAGCCCGTTCACCATCGCCGCCGGCGAGAGCTCGATCACCATCCCGGTGACCGGCGTCGCGCCCGGTGTCACCACCCTCACAGCGCGCCGCGTGGGCGAGACCACGGAGGTGACGGTGGAGCTGCAGGTGCTGGCGGCTGACGCGGTGCCCGCGGTGCTCAGCGTCACGCCGAACCCAGCGCAGGTGCTCATCAACGAGGTGCGCACCTTCACCGTCACCCTTGAGCACCCCGCGCCTGCCGCGGGCCTGGCGCTGCCCATCGACGTGACCGGCGGCATCGGCACCGCGCCCGCCACCTTGAACGTACTCGACGGAGAGCAGGTGGTGACGTTCGACTTCACCGCGGCGAGCACCGCCGGCGCGGGCACGCTGAGCGTCGACGGCGTCACGACGGACATCAACGTGCTCGCCGCGCCGCTCGAGGTCGACCTGAGCGGCTGGCAGCTGCAAGACATCGGCACCGGCGGCCGCACCTACACGCTCCCGGCGAACACCCTAATCGAGGCGGGCGGCTACCTGATCATCGCGCGCAACGCGACGCGGGCTGAGTTCGAGGAGAAGTACCAGATCACCCTCGGCCCGCGGGTGGCGTTCATCGGCAACGGCGACATCGTGATCAACGGCTCGGAGAGCTACACGCTGACCAACCTCGCCAGCAGCATGGTGGACGGCCCCACGCTGCCGCAGCCCGCCTCGGGCAACCGCAACTACCAGCGCCTGCAGCCGGTGGCGGACCCCAGCTTGGCGGGCTCATGGCTCTCGCAGACGGCCACCGTCACCAACGCCACCCCCGGCAGCGGCCAGGGCCCTGGCGACGGCGCGGGGATCTACATCAGCGAGGTGGCGGACTTGGGCGGCACCGGTAACTTCAACTTCGAGTTCGTGGAGATCCACTACGACGGCGGCTGAGCGGGCCGCTGGGGCGTGGAGTGAGGCGCCTGATCACAATAGGCGGGCGCCCCACGCGGCTTAGGCGCTGGGCGTCCGTTTCTAGTATAGTTCGTCTAACTGACTTAGTGCGCCTCGCGCCCCAGTCTCAGCCTCAGCCTCAGCAGGCGACCACGTGCTCCTCCATCCCGGCTGGCACTGGGAGGAGGCCCTCTGGGCTTGCCTCATGGTCCCCGAGCCGCTCCGTGCGCGCTGCTCCAGGCTCGAGCGCGTGGTGGAGCACCCCAGCCATGTCCTCCACCAAGTGGATCTCAAGCTGGTCGAGGGTGGCCTGGGGCACCTCCGCCAGATCGCGCTCGTTCTGCTTGGGCAAGATCACGCGGCGGATCCCGGCGCGGTGCGCGGCCAGCACCTTGGCCTTGATGCCGCCCACCGGCAGCACCCGACCGCGCAGCGAGCACTCACCGGTCATCGCCGTGTCGGGGCGCACCTTGCGGCCGGAGAGCAGCGAGGTGAGCGCGGTGAAGATGGTGACGCCGGCGGACGGGCCGTCCTTCGGCACCGCGCCCGCGGGCACGTGGAGGTGGATGTCCTGCTCCTCGAGCTGAGCGCTCTCTATTTTGAGCTCGCTCGCGTGGCTGCGCACGTAGGAGAGCGCGGCGCGCGCTGACTCCTTCATCACGTCACCGAGCTGCCCGGTGATCTCCAGCCGGCCTTTGCCAGGCATGCTGGAGGTCTCAATGAACAGGATGTCCCCGCCGAACGGCGTCCAGGCGAGGCCGATCGCCACCCCCGGAGAGGCTATCCGCTCGGCGACGTCGCGCTGGAAGCGCTGCTTGCCGAGGTGCTCAGCGAGTTGCTCCGAGTCGATCTTAAAGGTCAGCTCACCATCCTTCTTGCGCGCGAGGGCGAGCGCCATGGAGCGCCCGAGGCGGGTCAGCTCACGGTCGAGCTGCCGCACGCCGGCCTCTCGTGTGTAACCCTCGACGATCCCCCGCAGCGCGGCGTCAGTCAGCTCAACAGACTGACTGGGGACCCCCGCCTCGGAGAGTCGCTTGGGCAGCAGGTGACGCCGCGCGATGTGCTGCTTCTCATCGGAGGTGTAGCCGCTCAGCTCCACCACCTCCAGGCGATCGCGCAGCGGCGCCGACAGCGTCTCCAAGGTGTTGGCGGTGCAGACGAACATCACCTCCGAGAGGTCGAACGGCGTCTCCAAGTAGTGGTCGGTGAAGGTCTTGTTCTGCTCAGGATCGAGCACCTCGAGCAGCGCCGCCTCGGGGGAGCCGCCCCAGCCCTGACCGAGCTTGTCCACCTCGTCGAGCAACACCACGGGGTTCTTCACCCCCGCCTGCTTCATCCCAAACACGACGCGACCCGGGAGCGCCCCCACGTAGGTGCGCCGGTGGCCGCGGATCTCCGCCTCGTCGCGCACGCCACCCAGCGCGATGCGCACGAACGGGCGCCCTGTGGCCTCCGCGATGCTGCGCCCGAGGCTCGTCTTACCGACCCCAGGTGGCCCCACCAGACACAGGATGGTCCCGCGCGGGTTACCCGACAGCTGGTGCACCGCCATGTGCTCAAGGATGCGACGCTTCACGTCGTCCATGCCGTAGTGATCCTCCTCAAGCCGCGCTCCGATCGCGTCGACGTCCACCTGAGTCTCGGCGCGCGCGGACCAAGGCAGGCTCGCGAACCAGTCCAGGTAGTTACGGATCACGTTGGCCTCGGGACCCTGACCACCGCTCTGTTCGAGCCGCGTCAGCTCCCGATCAGCGATCTTGCGCGCCTCCTCAGGGAGCCCTGCCGCGTCCAATCGCTCGCGCAAGCGCGGCACCTCATCGGCGCCCTCCTCGCCGTCGCCGAGCTCGCGACGGATGGCCCTGAGCTGCTCCCGAAGCACGAGCTCCTTCTGGCTCTTGCTGAGTGAGCGCCGAACGTCCTGCTCAATCTTGCTCCGGAGCTCAGCGCGAGTCTTCGCCTTGGTGACGAGCTCGATCACGAGCGAGAGGCGCCGCGCGACGTCCGCCTCGCTGAGCACCAGGATGGCGCCCTCCGTGTCCAAGCTGAGGCTGGCCGCGATGTGATCTGCAAACGCAGAGGGGTCGCCCTCCGGGCTCGGCAGCTCGCCCAGCGCCCCGCCTTGACCGCTCAGCTCCTTCAGGTGCGAGTGGAGCTCCTCCGCGAGGATCTGCGCGTCGTCGCTCGCGTTGCCGATCTCCACCAGCCGCGCGCCGCCCGCGCGCCAAGACCTCCCGCTCAGATCCAGCGCGTCGAGCGAGAGCCTGTCTAGACCCTCCAGCGTCACCTGGTACACGCCCTCGCTCCGCCGCTTGACCTGGAGCACCCGCGCGAAGCTCCCTACGGGGTAAAGCTCCTCAAGGCTCGGCTCCTCTTGACGAGGATCGCGCTGCGTCGCGACGGCGATCACGTCGCCTTCATGGACCGCGCTGAGCAGCGCCAAGGAGCGACTGCGCCCGACGCTCAGCGTGAGCCGGGCACCTGGCAGCACCACGCCCGAGCGGAGCGGGAGCAGCGGGAAGGGAGAGCTTGGCGCAGGCGCGCCGCCACGAAGTTCAGTCATCTCGCGTACCTTTCCTCCACCGCATCGCCAACGCTCAGCGAAGCGGCCGGTGGAGTCTTGAAGCGACGCAAACTAAATTCGACGAGAGCGCTGTCAACACACCAGCCTCGATTCGGCTTGAGCTCTTCAAGCTCGAACGGAGCATCGGGGGTTAGGACTTGCGCTTCTTGCCCTGGAGCTCCATAGGGCCCAATTATTCCTCGCGGCAACACCCGGTTCGTCAGTTGTTATGACTGACGTAATGTGCGGCGGCAGCCGCGAGGGCCTAGCTCAGCCGCCCTGGGCGTCAGCTGCGAGGCGTCCGCGCTACCGATGGCCTCACCGATCCCGCGCGCTCCTCGGCTCAGCGCCGCTCCCCTTCCGGCGGCGCTAGAGCTCGGGCTTGAGCACAAGCGGCGCGCCATGGGTCACGCTCGTCGCTCCCGGACATGCAGCAGCTGGGTGGCAGAACGCTCACACTGAGCCGCCGCTCCAGGCTCTGACCACCAAGGGACGCCCAGCGCCTGCGGTGACGCCCAC
>CAYQAC010000078.1:8756-23471 GCA_964415255.1 uncultured Polyangiaceae bacterium
GCGCCTGCGCGCGGTGGGCGTCACCGCAGGCGCTACCAACCCCCCAATCCCAGGCTCGCTGCGCGCTTTGGGGCGTGCGCCGCGGTGCGCCTCACCGCGCAGGATGGGCCCTGCCGTCACTCAGGTGGCGCTCCAAGTCACGACCGGAACAAGCTCAGATGCTCAGCTCCTGCTCGTCCCCGCTAGCCGAGGGAGGAGCCGTGTTCTACGGTCAAAGCCTAGGAGCTTTGGGATGTACATCACGCTGGTCAAGAAGCGCCTGGAGTCGGGCGAGCCCTGCCGGAAGTGCATCGAGGTGGAGGCGCTGCTTGAGGAGCGCGGCCTGCGCGGCCGGATCGATCGGGTGGCGTGGGCTGATGTCAGTTCGCCTGACAGTGAAGGCCTGGCGCTCGCGCGTCAGCACGGCGTGGAGACGGCGCCATTTTTCATCGTTGAAACAAAAGATGCGCCGCCCCAGGTGATCACGAGCGCGCTGCGCTTCATCAAGCTGCTGCAGGCGGCGGGCGCAGGGGACGACGGCGCGGCGCGAGGCGCGGGGGACGATGGCGCGCGGTCAGTGAGCGAGGGCGCGCGAGGCGTCGAGTCAACAGGCGCAGGCGCGGATCCTGCGCCTCCTTCGCTGCTAGAGAGTGAGGTGGAGGCGGCCGCTCTGGAGCTCTCGCAGCGCGCGCCTCAGCACATCGTGCGCTGGGCGCTCGAGCGCTTCGGAGCTGGTCTCAAGCTCGCGTTCAGCGGCGCGGAGGACGTGGCGCTGGTCCACATGGCGGTGGAGACAGGCCTCCCGTTTCGCTGCTTCTGCCTCGACACTGGGCGCCTGCACCCGGAGACGCACCGCTTCATTGAGACCGTGCGGAAGCACTACGGGGTGACGATCGAGCTGTTGTCCCCCACGCCGGGCCCGGTGGAGGCGCTGGTGCGTCAGAAGGGGCTCTTCAGCTTCTATGACGATGGGCACAAGGAGTGCTGCGGGGTGCGCAAGCTGGAGCCGCTCCGGCGCGGGCTGGCGGACGCCACCTGTTGGATGACAGGCCAGCGGCGCGATCAGAGCCCGACGCGCAGCGAGGTGAGCGCGCTCGAGGTGGACGCGAGCTTCCAAGGCGCGGGGCCTGTGCTGTTCAAAGTGAACCCGCTAGCGAACTGGACGCTGAAGCAAGTGTGGGGCTACCTCCGCGCAGAGGGCGTGCCCACGAACGAGCTCCATGAGCGGGGCTACGTGTCCATCGGCTGTGAGCCGTGCACGCGCCCACCGCACCCCGGGGAGCACGAGCGCGCCGGCCGCTGGTGGTGGGAGGCAGAGACGCAGCGCGAGTGCGGCCTCCACGTGTCCACCTGAGGTTAGAGCGCCGACAAGGGAAGCAGCGGCCAGGGGCGGCAATACTGTGAGGATGGGAGGTTCGGGCCATGTCAGGGTTGTTGAAGCAGGGACGCCGCATGATGCTTGGCCTCGTGCTGAGTCTGCCCATTCAGGGGAGCGCAGTAGCCACCTTACAACTCGCTACCGGATGCGGGGACTCGTGTCGAGATATCGACACGCCAGGGCGGTTCGAGTTGAATGTGACGGATGCCGCGACGGGTGAAAAGCTATGTAGCTATTCAGCCGAGCTAGCGCAGGAAGGCGAGCAAGGCGGGATCATCTGCGGCACTTGCCCTTGCACTGAGCCCCTATCGAGCGGAGGGAAGCGTTTTACATTGGTCATTTCGGCTGACGGGTATGCGGACGAAACACGCCATTTCGAGACAACCGTCGACCGATGTGGCCATGTGGAAGATGTCAGCCTCACGGTCGCGCTGACTCCTCTCTAGCCCAAGCCGACGACCGCGCGGTAGCTGCGGGGCTAACGCCCGAGCTCCTTGGCGAGCGCCGTCACGCCGGGGTCGTTGGGGCTCAGCTGACGGGCGCGCTCTAGCTCCGCGAGGGCGCTCTGGCGCATCCCGGCGGCGTGGAACACGCGCGCCAAGAGTGACCGCTCCGCTACGCCCCCGGGTGAGGCCGCGACCCCCGCCTTGGCGATGCGGATCGCGCGCGAGAGCTCGGTCCCGTCTTGGAGGAGGCAGTTCACCGCGCGCTGCAGCAGCGGCCAGGGCAGATCGCTCCCCGCCGCGGCGAGCTCATACAAGCGCGCCGCCTCCACCCGCTCACCGCGCCGCTCGGCTTGCTGGCCGCGCGCCAGGTAGTCGTCGGAGTACTTCACCGACACCTCGCGCTCAAGGCGCGTGAGCCGCGCCTCCAAGCCGCTATCGTCAGGGCACAGTTCTATCGCGAGCCGAAGCGAGTTGCGCGCCGCCATGATGTCGCCCGCTTGCTCGGCGCGATCAGCGGCGTGGATGAAGCGCCACGCGGCGCCGCGTGGATCGCCAGCGCGCTCCGCGCGGAACCGGAGCAGCGCCTCGCGCGCCGCCTCGCGTGGCGGTGGCTGCGACGGGCTCGTTGGTACGCTCGAAGGCGTGGGGCGCGACTCGCGCGGGGGCCGCTTCGATGTCAGGAGCCGTGAGAGCGAGCGGAGGCGCGCCGCGGAGGGCGCGCTGGACGGCGTGGGGTGCGCCTCGCGCGGGGGCACCGTGCGCGAGGCGCCGTTAGCGTGGCTCGCTGAGCCTACCGCAGCCGCGCCGCGATCACCCCGCGCACCCACCGCTTCACCGCGCGCCGCAGCTGCTTGCGGTGCAACTGAAGCCGCTCCACGCGGCGCGGCCGCTTCAACTGAAGGCGCACCGCGCGGCTCTGAAGCCGCACCGCGCGACGCGGCTGCTTCAACTGAAGGCGCACCGCGCGGCTCTGGTGGCGCACCGCGTGGAGCGTCGGACGGCGACCGTGCATCAGGCTGCGCTGGAGAGGCTGAAGGCGCCTTGGGAGCGCGCTCAAACAACACCTCGTGCGCTGAGGTGAGCTGCCGGAAGATCCCCTCCAGCATTGCCTTGTAAGGGCCGATGCGCTTCCCGAAATAGCGATCTGGGTGGTAGCGACGGATGGCCGCAAAGTACGTCGCCCGAACCGTCTCTCGATCCGCGCCGGGCTCACACCCAAGCACCACCGCTGGGTCCCGCGATTGCACGCGCTCAGCCAGCTCCTCGAACTCGCGCTGGAGCGCCGCCGAGAGATCTAGCGCCTCCAGCTGCTGCTGCTGCGAGGCCTCCGCCGGTGCGTCGCCCAGCGCCGACGCACGCTGCTTCCCGCTCGCATCGCGCGCACGAAGCAGCGGCCTATCAGCGAGCATGGCCCCCTGCTCCATCAGCGCGCCCGTGTACCGCTCGAGGCCACCCACGCGCCGAGCGGCCTCACCGAGCTGCACCAAGCCGAGCGTCGCGAGCCGCTCCAGCACCGCGACCAGCACCTCTTGGTCCGCGCCGATCAGCTCCCCAAGCTCAGCGACGCTCGCCCGCGCGTCCACCAGGCTGAGCACCATCCGCTCATTGGCGCTCAAGCCCTCAGGCGGCGCACCACGCCCAAGCCGCGAGGGCACCACCTCACCCCACGAACCGTCCCCTTCAGCGGCTGCCCCCGAGCGCATAGCACCCACGACTCTCTCACGCCCTCATAGGCACTTCAAGCGCCGCAGCCACTTCAATGCGGTCAGGTGCGGTGCCCAACCCCCCGCCCTCTCCCCTTCAAACAGCGACGCGCTACTGGAAGACCGCGGCCATGCCGCTGACGTAGTGCGGCCCGAGGTTCATGGGGCCCTTCCAGTTGGTGCACAGCGACACGTAGTAGTCGCCCGATGGTACCTCCATGAAGGTGTAGTTCACCGCGAGGTTACCAAGAGCCACTTGGTGAGGGATCCCGTAGATCAGCGCCCCGTCGGTCCGCTCTAAGCAGATCCGAAAGGTGCCGGTGCCCGAAGTGTTCACGCCCACTGCCGCCATACCCTGCGTCCAGACCACCATCGAAGGGGACAGGCGCATCGCCTTGGTGGAGCGCAGCACGATCGCCCAACTTCCAACGAGCTCCGTGGTGAAGCTAGCGGCTTGGCCCATCACCGCGTTGACGAAGCCGCTCGGGCCCTGAAGACCCTGAGGACCCTGCGCCCCAGTGGCGCCCGTCGCACCGGTGGCTCCGGGCAGGCCCTGAAGACCCTGCGGACCCTGTGCACCAGTGGCGCCCGTCGCTCCGGTGGCTCCGGGCAGGCCCTGAAGACCCTGCGGACCCTGCGCCCCAGTCGCTCCCGTCGCCCCAGTGGCTCCGGGCAGGCCCTGAAGACCCTGTGCACCAGTGGCGCCCGTCGCTCCGGTGGCTCCGGGCAGGCCCTGAAGACCCTGAGCGCCAGTTGCCCCAGTGGCTCCCGTCGCCCCTGGCGCCCCAGTGGCTCCGGTCAGACCCTGAAGACCCTGAGCGCCGGTGTCCCCCTTCGGACCCTGTGGTCCGACGAGCCCGGTGCTCGGCCCCACCCAGTTACCAAACTCGTCAATGACCTCACCCCCGCCCACGCTCACGGTGCGCGGGGTGATGTCGCCGATCGCGTTCTCACACACCAAAGCGTAAGGCACGGAGACCAGCGGCTCACGAGGCGTCATCTCGCTGTCGCCATCCACCACGACGCCGAGGTAGCGCGTGGAGCCGTCGAACA
The DNA here is from genome assembly GCA_964415255.1 of uncultured Polyangiaceae bacterium. Taxonomy (GTDB): domain Bacteria; phylum Myxococcota_A; class Polyangia; order Polyangiales; family Polyangiaceae; genus JAHBVY01. The sequence goes on from CAYQAC010000078.1 coordinate 13,316, forward strand.
GCGCGGCTTGAAGCGCCTCGCTCTGCCCCAGGACGAGCGCGAAGTAACCGTCTGCCAGGTCCACCTCCACGGTCTCCGTCCACAGCGCGGCGCCGCCGGTGGGCTCAGCATACAAGGTGAACACGAAGCTCAGCTTGCCGGTGATGGGCTGACCCACCTCATCGAACAAGCGCCCTTGATGCCCCAAGTACGGCGGAACGCTCTGTGCCTGAGCAGGCTGTTGAAATGAGAGCACCGCCGCGAAGGCGGCTGCCGCGAGCTTCAAACCCCAATGGTACTTCATCGCCCTGTCCCTCTTCGTTCCGTCACGAGCGGCTCAGTCAGGAGCCCTCACCATCTTCTCAACACTGCGAGGCATCCTCACCTCGCGGCGCGTCAGTGGACGCTCCCCACCAAGCCACCCTGCATTTGGTAGCGCGCCCCCTGAGCGGCGCCTGAGCTCCCGGGGCTTTGCCCGGCGGTGACCATCAGCTTGAAGCGTGGGCTCTGCATCAGCGCGCCGCCCGAGACGGTGCGCATACCCGGTGCCCCTGGGTCCGGCGGCGTCACCACGCCGCCCGTGCCGCCGGTGCCGCCCACACCACCCACAGCACCTGCGCCGCCAACAGCACCTGCGCCGCCAACACCACCGACAGCACCCGCGCCGCCAACAGCACCCGCGCCGCCGACAGCGCCCGCACCGCCGACAGCACCCGCGCCGCCGACAGCACCCGCGCCGCCGACAGCACCCGCGCCGCCCTCACCCCCGGTTCGCTTCCTGGACGCGTCGTCATCGCTACAGCCAACGAGCGCCACGAGCGCGCCGGCGGCCAGCGCCCGACGCGCCCAACCCCCAGCCCGCCCGCTGAACCGACCCACACCCCACTCCCCCACGCTCACGGTCACCTGGCTCCTACGAAACACACGTCATGTCAACTGAAAGCCACCCTCGCCGCGCAGAACAGCTATTCTCTCAGGCAGGCTCCTGCCCCGACTAACCGTCAGCCGCTGTGCTTAAGCAGCCGCTGTCCTCGATGAGCCGCTGTGCTCGACCCAACCGTTCAACCCCATGGGGGCCTGGCCCCGGAAGAAGGACCCGCATGGCTACGCTCGCCACCTCAAAGATCTCCCCTCGTCTTTTCCTCTTCGGCGCGCTCAGCTGGATCACGGTGGGCGCGCTGCTCACCACCGGCTGCTTGGAGTCGGCGAACGGGAGCGGCGTGGACAACGGTGGCCAAGGTGGGAGCGGCGCGAGCAGCGGGAGCGGCCAAGGCGGCTCCGGCGCCGATGGCAACACGGGGGGCTTCGGCGGCACCATCCACATCGACGATGACGCCGGCAACCAAGGCTCATGCGCCGCGGGCGCCGAGTGGATCTACTTGGTCGACAGCAACTACAGCTTGCTCCAGTTCCGGCCAGATTCGCTCACCCTCACCGAGATCGGCCGCCTGAACTGCCCCACCTCCGCTGGGGACACGCCCTTCTCCATGGCGGTGGACCGCCGCGCGCGCGCCTGGGTGTTGTACCAGAGCGGCAACATTTTCCATGTGGATTTAGCTACCAGCGCCTGCACCGCGAGCGGCTACAGCGCCAACCAAGCGGGGCTCCTCCACTTCGGCATGGGGTTCGTCTCCGACGACACCGGCGGCGGGGAGACGCTGTTCGTGGCGGGCGGCGGCAGCGTGACGAACAACGCCACCTTGGCGACCATCGACACCGCGTCCTTGGTGCTCAGCCCCATCGGCAACCTCGCCGGGTGGCCCGAGCTCACCGGCACCGGCGCCGCGGAGCTCTGGGCGTTCAGCCCCAACACCAACCCACCCACCATTCAGCGCCTCGACAAGACGAACGGCGCGGTCGCCGAGAACTACGGCATCGCCTCCCTCGCAGGCAGCCCCAGCGCCTGGGCGTTCGCGTTCTGGGGTGGCTCCTTCTACGTGTTCCTCCAGCGCGCCATCGAGCCAAGCACCCAGATCTGGCACTTCAACCCAGACACCCAGGAGCTCACCCGGCCGCTCTCCAACATCGGCTATCGAATCGTGGGGGCGGGCGTCTCCACCTGCGCGCCGCTCGTGCCGCCCGCTTGAGTACGAACGTCAGGACACCTGACGCGCCGCAAACCGGACAGCCCAGGGAAGCCCACGACCTCACTCCCCTGGGTGACGCCCCAGAGCCTTGGTCGATCGGGCCAGGGGGGGGTTGGGCACCTCCCTGCATGAGGCAGGCTAGCCCCGCGCGGTGCCCTGCCCGTCGCTGGGGGAGGCCTGAGGCAGGAGGCGCCCCTCGGCCCCGCAGTCTCCCCCAGTCGGCCCACTGGCCGGCCGTGCCCATGACGCCATGGATCCCCCCAAATCCCGCTTGGGACAGCGCATCCTAGCTGTGCACCAGCCCCCACCTATCCCGGTGGCCCGCTCAGCTGAGCGGCCTGTCACGATCGCGTTTCATTAGCCAACCCTATCGATCCCGGCTAAACCTCAAGCGCCGCCACCCAGAGCGGCCCCCATAAACTCATTAGGAGCTTGAAGATCATGAAGCTAGGCACACTCTCATTCGTTGGCGCGCTCATCCTGTCCGTTGGCCTCGTCAACTGCACCGAGGATGACAAGGACGGTGGCTCCGGCGGCACCGCGGGTACGGGCGCCAACGGCGGCACCGCGGGTACGGGCGCTAACGGCGGCACCGCAGGCAGCGGTGGCAGCACCGCGGGCACCGGCGGCAGCACCGCGGGCACTGGCGGCAGCACCGCGGGCACCGGCGGCAGCACGGGCGGCACCGGCGGCAGCACGGGCGGCACCGGCGGCACCACCGGCGATTGCACCGACGGTGGCACCGGCACCTGTCAGCAGTGCGTCCAGGCTGCCCAGTCGGGGTGCTGCATGGCGGAGTTCGCTGCGTGCGGAGCCAACCCCTCCTGTGTGGCGCTCAACACCTGCCTCGATGGGTGCGGGGAGGACGAGAGCTGCATCGATGGTTGCATCAGCTCAAACCCTGGAGGGATCGACAACCTCTTCGACATCCTCGATTGCATGCTTGGCCCGGACGATGGCTCGCATCCCGGTGCTTGCGGCGTCGCCTGCTCAGAGCCCTGATCCGCAGCTAGCCTGACCAGGCGGGAGCTCCCACGTGGGCTCCCGCCTGTTGGCTTTTTGTGGCGCCACTGCACCTGAGCGATCTGTGGCGGTGTTTCGGTCGCCTGCTCGTGCGATCTTGGCTACACCGAGGGCGCGGTCACCGCACTCCCCGAACCTCAGGAGCCTGAAGAACATGAAGCTTGGTGCACTCTCGTTGGTTGGCGTGCTCACCCTGTCCCTCATCGGCTGCGGCGGCGACGACGACAAAAAGAGCAGCTCGGGCGGAGCTGGGGGGAACGCAGGGACAGCAGGCACCGCCGGCTCGGGCGGCTCGGCCGGCTCGGGTGGCAGCGCAGGTACCGGCGGCAGCGCAGGTACCGGCGGCAGCGCCGGCTCGGGTGGCAGCGCGGGTACTGGGGGCACCAGCGGCGCCGCGGGCACCGGCGGCTCAGGCGCCGTCACGGATTGCGTGAGCGGCGGCGAGGGCAGCTGCCAAGACTGCCTCGCCCTCGCAGAGGTGCAGTGCTGCAGCACCGAGAAGGCGGCGTGTGATGCGGAGGCTGAGTGTGGCGCGCTGCAAGCCTGTGGCGGCGCCTGCCCCGACGGGGATGACGCCTGCGTCGAGCAGTGCCTCCAAGATCACGCAGCGGGCGTGGACCCAGCGCTCGCGCTGATGCACTGCATGATCGGCACTAACCCAGCGAACCTAGGCGCCTGCGGGTTCGTCTGCAACTGACGGCAACCTGGCTGACGATTCAGGGCCCAGTGGTTGCTGAGATGGAGCCCCCAGGGCTCCTGAATCGCGCCGCTCACCCACCACCACGGCTCATTTGAGCTAGACCGCAGCCTACGCGCCCCGTGTTGGCGCATACTCTGGCGGTGAACCGCCAGCAGCTCAAGGCTCAGCCCCTCACCGCGCCGCGGCGCAGCTTGCCGCAGCGCGTGTGGCTCTTGGCTGGGCTGAGCCTCACGGTGGCGTGCGGCGCCGAGGAGGCACCCGCAGGCTGCCATGAGTTTCACTGCATCGAAGCGCCGGCTGGCGTCAGCATCCAGCACGACTTCGCGGCGCAGCGCGCCGAGGAGCCTGGCAGCATCTACCGCGCGCCGTTCCCGAACGATAGCCTCCTGCTCGAGAGCGGCGCGCCGCAGCTCACTGGCTTCCCCAACCCACCAGGGCGCGCCATCGTCAGCTCCCTGATCACGCTGCTCAGCCAGGAGCGCGGCTTCAGCCTGACGTCCGGCGTCTTCTTCACCCTGAGCGGCTCACTCACCGAGCCGAGCGACGCAGGTGCCGCCGTCACGCGCTGGGTCGACTACGCGGCCTCCACCCTGCCCACCTCCCCGGTGCGGCTCCTCAACGTCGACCCTCAATCATCAGAGTACCTGACATCAACCCCCGTGCGCGTCGAGCTCCGCCCTGACGGGGGCCCCTTCGGCGCGCCGCAGCTCATCTCGCTGCTCCCGCTCCAAGGGCGCCCACTCTTGCCGCGCACACGCTACGCCGCGCTGGTGCTCGCGAGCGCGCCAGCGCTGAGCGGCCTCCCAGCGCTGGCGCCAAGCCGCGAGCTGATCGCGCTCTTGCGCGGCATCCAGCCGCCCGGGATGAGCGACGCCGCGTTCGCTGCCCACCGCGAGGCGCTCAGCGCCCTCACCCAGGCGGGCGTCGACCCAGCTGAGCTCGCCGGGCTCAGCGTGTTCACCACGGGCGACCCCACCGAGGGCCTCGCGCGCGCCGTCGCGACTGCGCGCCGCGAACAGCCGCTCAGCGTGAGCGCGCCGCTCACCCCAGATGAGGTGTTCGACGACTTCTGTGTGTACTCAGGCCGAGTCAGTGTGCCTGTCTATCAGCGCGGCGCGCCGCCCTACACGTCAGAAGGCGGCGGCTTTGAGCTCAACGCCCAGGGCGAACCCATCCTCGACCATGTGGAGGAGGCGCGGGTGGTGGTGACGCTGCCGCGGCGCGTGATGCCGAGCGCTGGGTTCCCGGTGGTGCTGTTCAGCCGGACCGGCGGCGGTGGCGATCGGCCCCTGGTGGATCGCGGTGTCCGCGACGCGAGCGGAGCGCCGATTGTCCCAGGCAGCGGCCCCGCGCGTGAGTTCGCGCTGGTGGGCTTCGCGGGGGTGAGCGTGGACGGGCCTCACGGCGGGCTACGCAACATCACCGGCGGTGATGAGCAGTTCTTGATGTTCAACGTCAGCAACATCCTAGCGTTGCGGGACAACGTGCGGCAGTCCGCGCTGGAGCTCGCCTTGGCGAGCGATCTCCTGGAGACGCTCACGGTGGACGCCAGCGCCTGCCCAGGGCTAGGCGCGAGCGCGCGCTTCGACGCGGCCCATCAGGTGCTCATGGGGCACTCGATGGGGGCGACCATCGCGCCGCTCACCTCAGCGGTGGCGCCGCGCTTTCGAGGGATGATCTTGAGCGGCGCGGGCGGCAGCTACCTTGAGAACATCATGCACAAGGGCAAGCCGCTCCGCGTGCGGCCGCTCGCCGAGGTGCTGCTGGGAGTGAGCGGCAGCTGGGAGCTTCACCCAGCGGATCCGGTGCTCAGCTTGTTCCAGTGGGCGGCGGAGCCCGCCGACCCGCCAGCCTACGCCACCCACCTGAACAAGACGGACGCCTCACCGCGCCACGTGCTGATGCTGCAGGGCATCGTGGACAACTACATCCTGCCCCCCATCGCCAACAGCCTAAGCTTGGCGCTCAGCCTGGATCTGGGCGGTCCAGCGCTCGACGCCGCCGAGCCGCGCCTGGCGGAGTACACCCCGCTCACCGAGCTGCTCCCGCTGAGCGGCGGACAACAGCGGCCGCTGCCGCTTCACTACGCGGCGGGCGAGCGCGTGGCGCTGGTGACACAGCACCCAGAAGACGGCGTCGAAGACGGCCACGAGGCGGCGTTCCAGACGGAGCTGCCGAAGGCTCAATACCGCTGCTTCCTCGCGGCGCTAGCCCAAGGCGCGCCCCCGCTGATCCCAGACAACGCGAACGCCTGCTCAGGTGACTGAGCCACCGGGGCACAAGAGACCGTCGTTCCCACGCAGCGCAGCGTCCCCTCATGGGGCGGGTTTGGGGGTTGGGTAGGGCCGCGACGAAGAGCCGCTACGAAGAGCCGCGACAACGCGAGCCGCGCCTTGGTAGAGACGACCCGCGCCGCGCGGCGCTCCCCAACCCCCCCCCAAAAAACCAAAGCCATGGCTCAGCCGCTCACCATCCCCGCTCCAGACAGCGACCCGCTCGCGCTTTTTTCCACATGGTATGAATGCGCTGAGGCCGCCGGGGAGATCGCCGCCGCCTGCGCCCTGGCCACCAGCGGCGCGCGCGGGCCCTCCGTGCGCATGGTGCTGGTGAAGGGCCTGACCGACGGCGCCCTGTGCGTGTTCACGAACTACGGGAGCCGCAAGGCCGGGGAGCTCGACCAGGCGGGGCGCGCGGCGATCGTCTACCACTGGCCGAAGCTCGGTGCTCAGGTGCGCTTCGAGGGGAGCGCGCGGCGCCTGTCCGGCGCCGAGAGCGACGCCTACTTCGCCTCCCGGCCACGAATAAGTCAGCTGAGCGCCCGAGTGTCACCGCAGAGCCGCCCCATCAGCTCCTACACGGAGCTCACTCAGGCGCGCGAGGCGCTCAGCGAGGCGCTGGGCGACGCACCCGTCACTCGCCCTGACGATTGGGGCGGCTACGCCATCTCGCCTGACCACGTGGAGTTCTGGCTGGATGAGCCGAACCGCCTGCACCGCCGCTTCGCCTTCGACAGGCTGGCTGACGATTGGGCGATGTCCCTGCTCGGACCCTGACCCCCCCAAGCCAGCAGGCCTCCCTGCTCAACCGAGCGCGCTGCCGATCGCCTCCACCAGGAAGGGCCGGGTGGCGCTGGCGGGGATGATGCACTCCAGCGAGGCCACGCGCAGCGCGCGCTCCACGGAGTGCACCGAGTCAAACTCCTCAGCTACCTCCGCCTGCTTCTCCAGGACCACGTCCTGACGCACGCGGTCGAGGCGCTCGCGCAGCGCCGGGCTCGGCTTCGCGCGCAGCGCCTCAAGTGCCGCCTGCACCCGGGCGTCCGCCTGCACCCGGCTCCCCACCTCACGCCCGAACACCACCTTGGCCGCGGGGCCGCCGCCGATCACGGAGGCGTAGCTGCCCTCCAGCGCGATCGAGCGGAGCCCTGGGTTCAGCTCGCGGCTGAACACCACGTAGGCGCCGCCGTGGTAGCGCGAGACCACCAAGAACACGATCGGCCCGACGAAGTTGACCACCGCCCGCGCGATCTCCGCGCCGTACTCCAGCTGCAATTTCCGCATGGACTCTGGTGAGCCATCAAAACCTGAGAGGTTCGCCAAGATGACCACCGGGCGGTTGCCGCTGGCGGCGTTCAGCGCCCGCGCCACCTTGCGAGACGACTGCGGGAACAGCGTGCCGCCGTTCCACTCCGCGGGGCCGTCCGTCGGGCGGTAGCCGTGACGCGGCACGTTCTGGCTCTCCACCCCGATCAGACAGACGGCGTGACCACCTAGGTGCGCGTCCCAAACGATCGCCGTCTCGCCGCCGGCGAGCCCCTTCCAGCGCTCCAGGTGACCCCCATCTTGATCGATGACCGAGGCCATCAGCGCCCGCATCGCGAACGGCTTCTTGCGCCCAGGGTTGGTCGCGTCATCGAAGATCTCCCCGACGCGCTCGAAGCAATCTCCCTCAGCGGCGCGTGGGTACGGCGCCTCCGTCACCGCGCGATCGTGCGGGTCGCTGGTGTCCATCGGGCGTGGGCGCGCCTCACCAGGCACCACGTAGGTGTAGCTGTAGTGATCGTAGAGGATGCGGAAGGCGTCCTTCAGATCGGAGGCGTAGTATTGCGCCTGGCCGTTCGGCCCCATGATGCGCTCGTGGCCACCGATGGCGACCTCGTCCTCCGCGGAGACAGAGCCTGAGGCGGCCAGCGCCGCGCGCCCGGTGAGCACCATCGACGCGCGCGGGGTCATGATCAACACGCCGCGGGTGTGGAGCAGCATGGTCGAGAGCGCGTCCCAGTAGCTCTGCGCGCCGACGTTCACCCCCGCCACGATGACATGAACCACGCCGCCCGCTTGGGTGAAGGTGACGATGCGCCGCACCACACGCGCCGTGGCGTCCAGGTTCTCGGTGCCTGAGTCCATCGCGATTTTTGCGCCGCTCGACACCGGCACCCACTCAAGCGGCACCCCCAGCGACTCCGCGAGGTCGAGCGCCGCCACCACGCGGTCGCACTCTGGCGCGGCCAGCGCGCCCATTTCCCGCGTGGGATCTGACAGCACCAGCACCCGCCGCATCCCCTCAGGGACCTTGCGCGTGGGGGTGGAGATGACGCCGAACACGATGCCGCTCGTGTTCGAGCCGTAGGGGCGCCCAGCGACGCTCACCGCCTGGGGCGACGCGCTCCCTGGGTCCAGGTCGTACTCCTCGAACACCCCCGCGGGCAGCGCGCGCTCGCTCGCCTGAGCGCCGAACGGCGCCGCGCCCGGCGCCAGCGTCCGGATGATCTCATACGGATAAACGAGGCCTCGACGCTTAGCGGCCACCACGCTGCGCTCGTAGGCCTGCGCCGGCACCAGCGGCGCCGTGTGCGGCTCTCGCCAGACGATGTCCATGGAGCTGCCCGTGATGTCGGTGATCACCATCTCACGGCGACGCGCCAGCTCCGAGGGCGCGGTGGGGTCCATGATCTTGAGCCGCACGGCGACGCGCTCGAGGCCCAGGTGCCGCGTGGCGGGGTGGAGCTTGCGCGAGAGCCACCCGGCGGTGTTCGCGTCGAGCACCACCTCATGCGCGAGGAACAGCGTGATGCGGTTCCACTGCAGGCGGCGCCGCGGATCGCGCTCGAGCAGGATGTGACGCATGGTGCGCGCCGCCTCATGGAAGGCGCGCTCCACGATCGGCACGTAGTGTACCGCCGCCGGGCCATCCTCCGGGGGCCGGCCGCGCACGTCCACCAGCACGAAGATGCGCTCATCCTCCGGCACCTCGCGGCTCCTGCCGTGGAAGCAGTAGATCCCCTCCGGGGAGGTGAGCCGTGAGAGCTCGAAGCTCTGGTAGCGGTCAAAGTCGACGCGCAGCGCGGCCTCGGGGTGCAGGTGGTGCAGCTCGAGCTCAGCTAACCCATCAGGTGTTTTGACGAAACTGTGGTGCTGGGTGCGAAGCTCCCGGTTCAAGATGGAGACGGTGAGGCGCTCCGCTGGCAGCGCCGCCTCAGCCAGCGCGCGGATACGCCCGAGCAGCGCGGCGACGTCGTCCTCCGGCGTGGCGGTCACCACCAGCTCCAGCGCGAACACACCGCCCCCTGCCTCGCGCGCGAGCTGCTCGAAGGCCAAGACCCCAGAGCCAGCGTCGGCGAGCGCCGAGAGCACCACGCGCCGCCCAGAGGCCTGCTCCTCACCGCGCTCCTCCACGAACTCGAGCCGCGCCGTGATGAGCTCCGTCTCCCCCTCGCTGATGCGCCGCGTGCGCATCACCACCGGCTGCTTGGGGGAGTAGTTGCGACGCACGCAGGCCGACAGCGCGATGCCGCGCTGCCGCGGCGGCGCCTGGAGCAGCCAGCCCTTCACCTGACGGAACACGCCGGCTGGCGCCAGCGCCAGATCCGCGAGCACCTGCTCCTCGATCGCCTCGTCGCTGTGCTTCAGCCAGCGCTCCACGCCGCGTGAGGTGCGCTCCGCCTGCCGGCTCAGCTCCGGCCGCTCGAAGATGGTGTAGGCGGCGTCGATCGCGGCGTCCGCCACGTCGTCGGGCACCTGACCACGCATGGTGCCCACGCTGGTGAGCGCCAAGCGAAGATCCGCGTCGCGCTCGAGATCGAAGCCGAGCGCGCCGATTTGCATCACGCGCTTCAGCAGCGCGCGCACCAAACGGAAGCGCGACTCCGGGCGGAGCTGCGAGGCGAACAGCCGGAGCACCGCGCGCTCGAGCGCCTCGCAATACTTCAGCGAGCTGAGCCCATAGTGCGCGAGGGCGCGGCGCAGCTGCTCCAAGAACTCCTCGGAGAGCTCGGCGCCCTCCACCCGCATGCGGCGCACGTAGAAGCGGAGCCGCGCGTTGTTCGAGGCCGCCACGAAGCCGCTGTCATCCGCGGCGCGGCGCCGGG
>CAYQAC010000078.1:23481-24101 GCA_964415255.1 uncultured Polyangiaceae bacterium
TGTTCGATGAGCGAGTGGAGCGCCTCATCGAACACGTCGTAGCCGAGGAGCACGCGGAGCACCTCCTCACCCACCGCCTCCATCGCGCGACGCCAGACGCTGGGGTTGCCCGCGGCGGCGCGCGCCAGGTTCGGTGCGCCGACGCGCCCCGAGTCGTCCTGCGTGAAGAGCAGGTCGAGGGCGTCCTCCTCCTCCGGGAACACCAGGCGCGTGTCGGTCGCCTCGGTGTCCTCTTCACTCGCCGGATCGATCACCAAGATCACGTCCCCGGCGGCCACCTGCTGCCCCTTGCGCGCGCGGATCTCCTTCACCACGCCGCTCACCGGGGAGTCGAAGCCGATCTCCATCTTCATGGCCTCTACGAGGCCGAGCTGCTGACCTGCCTCCACCCGATCGCCCACGCCCACTTGCAGCGCGACGACCATCGAGGGCGCGCTGGCGCACACCTGCCCCGCCGTCTGGCGCCCGAAGCTGTGGACGCGCCCCTCGATTTCTATGCGGATAACCGTGTCGCTGATGTCGAACAACACCCGCAGGTCGCGCTCGCAGATCTGCATGCGCCTCAACGTGTCCGGTGAGCACGCGGGGCGTCGAGGCGGCCGTCGTCGTCGACGAGCGAG
>CAYQAC010000079.1:0-23823 GCA_964415255.1 uncultured Polyangiaceae bacterium
GTTTGTCGTCCTCAAATCAGCAACTAGAGCAGCGCGAAGGGAAGCAGCAGCACGCGGAGAGCCCGGAAGAGCGCGCCCTCGCCCTGCATGGGGGCGCTTTTCCGGGCTCGCGTGGTGGCAAACTGATCGGTGCTCTAGGGAAGGAGGGGGTTCGCCCCCTCTTTCCCCACCTGATGTCACCGCGAACCCACCGGCGCTCCAGTAGGGCGAAGCCGCCATTGGGCGCAGGATCTTCGCACTATTTTTTTGGGGTGGAGATCTTGGCGCCGCCCTCTGCTACCCTGTGCGCCCTTCAGGGAGGTGATTTCATGGGTTCTCGCGTCTTGAGCTTGGGTGTGGTCGTTGCGTTGAGCGGTCTATTGGCTGCGTGTGGTGGCGACTCGGATGACAACAAGGGCAGCGGCGGCACGAGCGGCAGCGGCGCGGTGGGCGGCACCGGCGGCTCCACGGCTGGCACCGGCGGCTCCACGGCTGGCACCGGCGGCTCCACGGCTGGCACCGGCGGCGCTGGGGCCACGGGTGGCACGGGCGCCACGGGCGCCACGGGTGGTGCGGGCGCTACCGGCGGCTCTGGTGGCTCGGGCGGCCTCCCCTGTGGTACGGCGAGCTGTCCAAGCTACAACATCGGTGGCTTCGTGGATCTCCCACCGTGCTGCCCAGACGGGCTGGAGAACACCTGTGGCGTGGACGCCACCGCCCTCGGCAGCTTCGTGGACGGGCTGACGGGCTGCTTCCAGATCGACGCCCCCGGTACAGCAGACAGCAGCTGCCCAGTGCTCGACCCAGGCGTCGGCGGCGTCACCTTCCCGGGTTGCTGCACGGCCGACAACGTGTGTGGCGCCGACATCAACGCCGCCGCGCTGGGCGGGCCAGATCTTGGCTGCGTCTCCACCTCGGAGTACCTCGACGCCGGCGCGCCGCAGTCTTGCGGCAATGGCACCGGCGGCACGGGTGGCACCGGCGGCACTGGTGGTGCTGCGGGCGCCGCGGGCACCGGTGGTTCGGCTCCCTGACGATTAGGCAGGCTGCGCTACTAACAGACGGTGGGCCAGGCGTGAAGGCGCCTGGCCCGTCGCCTTTTTGTGCTCCGGCGAGCGCCATCATCAGCGCCTTGAAGTGCGGTGCCCGGCTCATCAGCGCCTTGAAGTGCGGTGCCCGGCTCATCAGCGCCCTGAAGTGCGGTGCCCGGCTCATCAGCGCCTTGAAGTGCGGTGCCCGGCTCATCAGCGCGCTGAAGTGCGGTGCCTAACCCCCAAAACCCGAACGCTCAGGCGTCGACTAGGGGCCTCCTGTCCGCTGCGTGCAAAACCTTGCAGCGCACCTGGAGCGACTTACCTTGCGCCGCTATGCAGATGGACCAACTCACGACCAAGAGCCAAGAGGCGATCCGCGCGGCGCTGGCGAGCGCTGTGCGCCGGAACAACCCAGAGGTCATCCCAGAGCATTTGCTCGTCGCTATTTTGGAGCAAGAGGGCGGCGTGGGGGCGGCCCTGGTCGAGAAGGCGGGCGTCAACGCGCTGGCGCTGAAGCAGCAGCTGGAGGAGCGCATCGAGCGCCTCCCACGGCAACAGGGCGGCGCTGAGCCCCATTTTGGGCGGCGCCTGCGCCCGCTGCTCATCCAGGCGGAGGAGGAGGCTAAGGCGCTGAAGGATGATTTCGTGTCCGTCGAGCACTACCTGCTCGCCGCGGCGAAGCACGACAAAGACGTCCAGGCGGTGTTCGACAGGAACGGCCTGAGCCACCGCACCCTGCTCCAAGCGGCGGCCCAGGTGCGCGGGAGCCAGCGGGTGACCGATCAGAACCCGGAGGGGAAGTTCCAGGCGCTGGAGAAGTACACCCAGGACCTCACCGCGCTCGCCCAGCGTGGCAAGATTGATCCCGTCATCGGGCGCGATGAGGAAATCCGCAGGGTAATGCAGGTGCTGAGCCGCCGCACCAAGAACAACCCGGTGCTGATCGGCGAGCCAGGCGTCGGTAAGACGGCGATCGCCGAGGGCATCGCCCAGCGCATCACCTCGGGTGATGTGCCCGAGAGCCTCAAGAACAAGCGGCTGGTCGCGCTCGACTTGGCGAGCATGGTGGCCGGCGCGAAGTACCGCGGTGAGTTCGAGGAGCGGCTGAAGGCTGTGCTCAAGGAGGTTGAGGAGGCGCAGGGCAGCATCGTCTTGTTCATCGACGAGCTTCACACCCTGGTGGGCGCGGGCGCCAGCGAGGGCGCGATGGACGCCGCCAACATGATCAAGCCGGCGCTCGCCCGCGGGCAGCTGCGCGCCATCGGCGCCACCACGCTCGACGAGTACCGCAAGCACATCGAGAAGGACGCCGCGCTCGAGCGCCGCTTCCAGCCGGTGATGGTGGAGCAGCCGACGGTGGAGGACACCATCGCCATCTTGCGCGGCCTGAAGGAGCGCTATGAGGTGCACCACGGCATCCGCATTCAAGACGCGGCGCTGGTCGCCGCGGCCACCTTGAGCAACCGCTACATCACCGAGCGTTTCCTCCCGGATAAGGCGATTGACTTGGTGGATGAGGCCGCCTCTAAGCTCAAGATGGAGATCGACAGCATGCCTTTTGCCATCGATCAGCTCGAGCGCCGCTCGCTGCAGCTGAAGATTGAGGAGCAGGCGCTGCAGCGTGAGCGCGACAAGGCGTCCCAGGCGCGGCTTCAGGAGCTGAAGCGTGAGCTGGCGGACCTAGGTGAGGAGCAGAGCGCGGCCAAGGCGCAGTGGCTGAAGGAGAAGGAGCTGATCGGGCAGATCCGCGGCGTGCAGGTGGCGCTCGAGGAGCTGCGCAGCGAGGAAGATAGGGCGCGCCGCTCTGGGGATCTAGGTCGCGCCGCAGAAATTCAATATGGGAATGTGCCGGAGCTGGAGCGCCAAGCGGAGGCCCTGCGCGCCGAGCTCGCTAGGATTCAGGAGGGGCAGTCCTTCCTCAAGGAGGAGGTGAGCGAGGAGGACATCGCGCAGGTGGTCAGCAAGTGGACCGGCCTGCCGGTGAGCAAGATGCTCGAGAGCGAGATGCGCAAGCTGCTCGACATGGAGGAGAACCTGCGGCGTCGCGTAGTCGGTCAGGAGGACGCCCTAGTCGCGGTGGCGAACGCCGTGCGGCGCTCGCGCGCTGGGCTCGGCGACGAGCAGCGCCCGATCGGCTCGTTCTTGTTCCTGGGGCCGACCGGCGTGGGCAAAACGGAGACGGCGCGCGCGCTGGCGGAGTTCCTGTTCGACGACGAGCGCTCGATGATCCGGGTGGACATGAGCGAGTACATGGAGCGCCACTCGGTGAGCCGCTTGATCGGCGCGCCGCCAGGGTACATCGGCCACGATGAGGGGGGTCAGCTGACGGAGCCGGTGCGGCGCCGGCCCTACAGCGTGATCCTGTTCGACGAGGTGGAGAAGGCGCACCCCGATGTGTTCAACACCTTGCTCCAGCTGCTCGACGACGGCCGCCTCACGGACAGCCAGGGGCGCACCGTGGACTTCAAGAACACGGTCGTGATCCTGACCTCTAACCTTGGCTCGGCGGAGCTGGCTCAGGTGGAGGAGCGGGCTGATCTCTCGGGAGACGAGAAGAACGCGCTGTTGCAGCGGGTGGCGATGAGCTCGCTCGGCGAGGTGTTCCGCCCGGAGTTCCTGAACCGCCTCGACGAGACGGTGGTTTACCACCGGCTGGAGCGCTCGGCGCTGGCGCGCATCGTGGACATCCAGCTGGCGCGGGTGGCCTCAAGGCTGGCGCAGCGCGAGCTCACGCTCGAGCTCAGCCAAGCGGCGAAGGAGTTCCTCGGCGAGGCAGGTTGGGATCCTCAGTTTGGCGCTCGCCCGCTGAAGCGCGCCATCCAGCGCCACCTGGAGAACGAGCTCGCGGCCGAGGTGCTGGCCGGCCGCTTCGTCCCCGGTGACACCGTGAAGGTGGACGTAGCGGAGAGCGGGGAGGCGCTGCGCTTCACGGCGGTGCCGGCAGAGGCCGCGGCAGCGCAGTCACCGAGCGCGGTGCAGGCCTCCCTCAGCTGAGGCCAAGCTCGCGGCGGAGCAGCGCCTGATACACGCCGCCCTCGGCGGTCAGCGTGGAGCGATAGTACACGAGCTCCGTGAAGTGACCGCTGAGGGGCGCGCCGTCTGGGCCGACGAGCGAGGCGGCGCTAGCCAGGTGCCGAACGTCTAGCTGGCGCTTCAGGCGCGCCAGGGTGATGTGGGGCACGTAGGCTCGAGATTCCTTGGGGAAACCCAGGGGCTCTAAGGCGTCAGCCAGGCGCCGCTTCAACATTCGCAGCGCCGCCTCGTCGCCGCCTTCAAGCCGCGCCACCAGGGCCTGCGCCGCGTGCTCACCGCCGAACGCGTGGACGCGCGGGGCGATGGGGAGGGTGAGCGGGGCGCCGAGCGGCAGCACCGCGAGCAGCGCCTCCACCTGCGCACGCTGGCTCGCAGTAGTATCCCCGAGGAAACAGAGCGTGACGTGGTACTGCCGTGGCTGAATCCAGCGCAGGGAGGGCAGGGGGTTGGTGTCCGCCGCGGCCGCCGCGAGCCGCTCACTAGCGCCCTGGAGCCCCTGAGCGAGCGCGCCGGGGACCGCCAACGCGACGAAGGTGCGCTCCGTCACTCGGCCTCCTCCGAGGCCTTGGAGCGTTTTGCTAAACCCGCTGAGCCTGAGCGCTCCGCAGAGGCTCCTGCATCGGCGCTGTGCTCCGTGAGCGTGCTGTGCTCCGTGAGCGCGCTGTGCTCCGCGGCCTCCGCCGCGTGTTCATCGAGCATTTTACGCAGCAAGTTGAGCGCCGCCCAGGCGGCGATGCGGCGCACGTCAGCGCGCCCACCGCGAAACACCCGGTGCGCTGTGCGCACCACGGGAGCCTCTGTGTCTGCGCTCGCTCGCGCTGCTCGCTCTGAGTCCTCCGTCTCCGCGCTGGGCGCGCCCTCCGCCTTGGCATCGCGCGTCAGGCGCTGCATCGCGCTGTTCGTCAGGGCAACTGCGTAGTGCACCAGCCCCACCGGTTTGGCTTCGGTGCCGCCGCCTGGCCCCGCGACGCCCGTCACCGCGATGCTCACGTCGCCGCTCAGGTGCGTGAGCGCGCCGAGCGCCATCTCGCGCGCCACCTCTTCGCTCACTGCGCCGTGAGCCGCGAGCGTCTCCGCGCGCACGCCGAGCAGGCGCTGCTTGCTCTCGTTGGAGTAGGTCACGGCGCTCGCCGCGAAATACGCCGAGGCGCCTGGCGTCTCCGTGACAAGCTGAGCGATGAGGCCTCCGGTGCAGGACTCCGCCGTCACCAGCTGGAGCCCCAGCGCGTCGAGCCGCTCCCCCACCACCTGAGGCAGCGCGGCGCTCCCCTCGCCGTACACCGCGCGGCCGAGTCGGCGCCTCACCTCGCGCGCCGCGGTCCCTGCTGCCTCCTCGGCGGCGCTGAGCGCGTCACGGCGCGCCAGCACCTTCACCTCAATCTCCGGGAAATGCGCGCGATAACCGAGCGTCACCTGGTGCGCCTGCTCCACCCCGGCGACAAGATCGTTCGCCTGACTTTCAGCCAGGCCAAAGCTCCGCAGCCGCACCTGCGCCAGGTGCACGCCGGGGGTGAGGCTCCGCACGAACGGAGCCACGTGGTCGCGGAACATCCGCTTCATCTCTCGGGGGACGCCGGGCATGAAGAAGGCGCGCGCCGCGCCGATGGAGACGGCGAACCCCGGCGCGGTGCCGACTGGGTTCGGTAGCACGGTCGCGCCGCGTGGGAAGTCAGCCTGACTGAGGTTCGAGGCGGACACCTCGCGGCCCCAGCGCGCGAACAGCTCGGTGAGGTGTTTGACCGTGGCCGCGTCGCGCTCGAGCGGCGCCCCGAGCAAGGTGGCCACGGAGTGGCTCGTCAGGTCATCTGTCGTGGGGCCGAGGCCCCCGGTGCACACGATCAGGTGGTGGCGGGCGGCGAGCCGCGCCAAGGCCTCGCAGATGTCGGTTGGGACGTCGGCCACGGTGTCGAGCGCGGTGACGCTGGCGCCGAGCTCAGTGAGGCCGGTGGCGAGCCAGGTCTGGTTGGTGTTCTCGATCTCACCGCGGGTGAGCTCGGTGCCGATGCTGAGCACGGCGGCGCGCGACTCGCTGCTGGATGTAGCCATGAAAAATTGCTCGCTGTTAGGGCGCGGCGCCGCTGGGGGCTGGGGTGGCGGCTCCTTCAGGGGCGCTGGGCGCCTCGGGGTTTGGGAGCTGCGCGGCCAAGGCGTCCGCAAGCAGGACCAGCTGGGCGCAGTGGGCGCGCTCGTCGGCGCCCAGGCGGCCCTCCAGGGTGAAGCCGCCGCGGCGCACTTCGCTGGTGACGCCGTAGTCGTCGTCGCCCGGGTCGACCACGCGCCGCGGCAGGCCCAGCTCCCGGAGCAGGCGATCGGCGGTGACCGAGGTGGGCGCGTAGCCCGTGGTGGGGACGTGAGAGTGACTGACGAATAGCCAGCGCTCACCGCGGAGCGCCGCTTGGGCGTAGCGCAGCACCGGGGTCAGGTAGCGAGCCTCCACCGAGCGCTCCGTCAGGTCGCTCGGCTGATCGAGTCGCCATCCGGCGTGGAGCCCGTCGAGCAGCGCCACCCCGGCGATGTCCTCGGAGAAGCGCTTCAAGAGGGTCGGGATGGCGCCCACCCCGGCGCTCCAGCCGCTCAGCACCAGGCGCTTGATGTGAGCCTCGGGTTGCCCCGTGTGGCGCTCTAGCGCGCGCGTGATCGAACTTCGAAGATCGCGGAACGCCTCGGCGTCGTCGAAGGGCTTGCTGTAGTGGCCGGTCAAGGTGCCGAGATCGATGCCCACCAAGGCGACGCGATCGGAGAGCGGCCGGAGCGCGCGCTTAGCCGCGCGCTTCCCATGGAAGTGCACCACCACGTCAAAGCCATGGCTCGCGTCGTGGCCCCCCTGCTTCGGGATCCAAATTTCCCCCATGGAAAGCTCCCGGGGCGCGGCGAAGTGGTCCTCCCCCGGGGGGGTCACCGGGCCGCAGCGCTCCACGCGCTGATCGAGGCGCGGTCGCGGCGGCGTGGCGGCGGCCGGCTCGCTCGGCGGCGGGGCAGGGACGGCTAGTGTTGGGCTCGCGCTGGGGGCCGCCGCCAGCGCGCGGGGCGGCGCGGCGACGCCACGGATCGCGAGCAGGGCGCCGAAGGCCACGGCGCCCAGCGCGAGCAGCACAAGGGCGCGGCGGTAAGGCTCCCATTCGCTGAGCGCCGGCTCGGGCTCCTCACTCACTCAGGGCGTTTATCGCGCGGCGCGAGCTGCGGCAAACCGCGCCGCTCGTCAGCGGGTGGCTGGGACCGAGTGACGAGCCCAGGGCGCGAGAGCGCCTCGCCAAACCCCCAAAAAAAGAGGCCTTAGGCTCCGCGACCGCGCGCCGAGCCCTCGCCCTGAGGCCTGCGTCCTGGTGGCGCTGGGAGCGCCCCAACGCCGGCTCGGCGCTCGCGATCTTGAGGCGCGAATCCCCAAGGGAACACTGGTGCACTCGGTTTCAAGCTACGCTCCGCGCCGTGTGGCGCTCACTCCGCGTGGTCTGGCTGTTCCTGGTGCTGGGCAGCTCTTATGGCTCGCAGTGGGTGCTCTCGCGAGTGCTCGGTGAGCGGGTGGAGGCGCGCTGGGAGCGCGTCCACGAGCGGAACGCCGCGCGGCTCGCGAGCGCCTTCATGAGGCTGCGCGGCATCTTCATCAAGCTCGGCCAAGTGCTGAGCGTGCTCGGCGGCTTTTTACCGCGCGCTTATGGGCGCGAGCTAGAGCAGCTACAAGATGAGGTGCCCGCGCGGCCCTTCAGTGAGATGAAGGAGCGGCTGGAGGAGGAGCTTGGCGCTGACGCGATGAGCCTGTTCGGCTCGTTCTCGGAGCAGCCGCTGGCGGCAGCCTCCTTAGCGCAGGTGCACGAGGCGACGACCAAGGACGGGCGCCGCGTCGCGGTGAAGCTGCTTTACCCTGGGATCCGCGGGCTGATCCGCCGCGATCTCGCGACGATCCGCTTCTTACTCCCGGTGATCCGGCGTCTGGTGCTGGTGTCGCGCATCGATCGCGTGCTGGAGCAGCTCGAGGCCATGTTAGGTCGAGAGACTGACTATGAGAACGAGCGCAACAACATCGAGCGCATGCGCGGCGTGTTCCATGACATGCCTAAGGTGGTGATCCCGGAGGTGATAGGCGAGCTCTCCGGCAAGAGCGTGCTCACCATGAGCTTCGAGACGGGCAGCAAGATCACCGATCGTCAGGGGCACGAGGCGCTAGAGCTCACCGCCAAGGAGATCGCGAGCCTGCTCGTCGAGTGCTACTTCCGCATGCTGTTCACCGCGCGGATTTTCCACGCGGATCCGCACCCAGGGAACTTCCTGGTGCGGCGGGACGGCGGCGAGCTGCGCCTGGTGATCTTAGACCACGGCGCGGTGGAGGAGGTCACCAGCGCGCTCGCGAGCGGCATGCAGCAGGTGGTGCTCGGCGCGCTCACGCGCAGCGACGATCAAATCCTCCTGGGGCTCGAGACGATGGGTTTTGTGGCGGCGGGGGGCGACCGTGAGCTGCTCGGCAACGTGGGCAAGGAGTACCTGGGGGTGCTGGCGAAGATGCGCATCAAGGACTTCTCCAAGCTCGATCAAGCGGCCGTGGTGAAGCTCGCGGGCTTCGATCAGATCCGCGGCAGGCTGCGCGAGCTGATGCGTCACATCGAGTACCCGGAGGGCTATTTCTACGTGGAGCGCACCCTGGTGCTGTTGTTCGGCCTGGTGGGCCAGCTGGCGCCGCGGGAGGGGTTGCCGGGGCTGGTGGCACCGTTCGCGAACCAGGCCTTCCTCGCGCTGTCCACGCCCTTGGCGCCGCCGCCGGCTAGATGAGCCCTGGCAGGTATGTTTCTGCGATGAAACATCAGGCCGCGGGGCTCGCGCTGCTCCTGCTCGTCAGCTGCGCTGACGCGCGGCTGCCGGTGGGCGTTGGGGCCTGCCATTACCGCGCGTCATTCACCCAGGCCGAGCGGGTCGACGTGGAGCTCGTGTGTGAGGGTCCGGAGCTCACGGGCCTGGCGGTGAACCTGCCGGCGGTGACGCCGCACACGCGGGTTTGGCAGGGTGGTGAGGAGCTCAGCGCGGGGAGCGACGACCGCTTCAGCTTGGCGCGCCCGGGGCGTACGGTCAGGCTGCGTTACCAAGTGGAGCTGGGCGCGCTGGCCAGGCGCTATGATGATTTTGACGTGGCGAAGAGCCAGGGGGGCGCGCTGATCGCCCCGGCGTACAGCTGGCTGCTCACGCCCTCGCCGCTGCCCGCGGGGCTGCCGGTGCGGGTGGAGGTGCAGGTGCCACAGGGCGCTGAGTTCGCGAGCGGGCTCGCGTCGGCCGGCCGGGGCTACGAGCTCTTGGCGCAGGAGCTGCCGGTCGCCACCTACTCGGCGTTTGGGCGCCTCAACCGGCGCACCTTGAAGCTGCCCGGCCGTGAGGGTGAGGCAGCGCTGGAGGTGGTGTCGCTGCCAGAGCCTTCACCTGTCACGCGAGCGCCAGTCGTCAAAACAGCTGACGAAGAAGGTTCGGCTCCTGACGACGCGGCCAGTGCTCCCGAGGCGGTGGCTACGGCCGGCGCTGAGGAGCGGCCGCGTGTCGCGGGGAGCTCAGGCGGCCAGCTCACCAATGCACAGCGCACAGCGCGCGTCGCCTGGGTGGACGGCGCGGCCCAGGCGGTGGCGCGCTTCTGGGGCGGCTTCCCGGTGCCGCGCGCCACCTTGTTCGTGGTGTCCGTGGCCGCGCGGCGCCGCGCGCTGTTTGGCAAGCTGCTGCCAGCCAGCGGACCTGGCGTGGTGCTCTTGCTCGGGGCAGACAGTGAAGCAGACGATTTAGCGAACGACTGGATCTTGGTGCACGAGCTGTTTCACCTGGGGGTGCCGTCGTTCAGCGGCGAGGGGAGGTGGCTGGATGAGGGGCTCGCGACCTACTTTGAGCCGCTGATCCGCGCGCGCTCGTTGGGGCTCTCGGAGCAGGAGGCGTGGAGCGAGCTCGCCCAGGGGTTTGAGCGGGGCACCCAGGCGCTCGCCAGCACCGGGCTCGAGCGCACTCAAGATTATGGCGCGGTGTACTGGGGCGGCGCGCTGGTGTGTCTCCTCGCGGATATGGAGATCCGCCGCGGCAGCCAGGGCCGCCTGGGGCTTGAAGATGGTCTGCGTGAGGTGCTGCGTCAGGGCGGTCACGCGCGCGAGGTGTGGCGCGTCAGCGAGGTGGCGCGTGTCGTCGATGAAGCGACCGGCGCTCAGGTGCTGAGCGAGCTCGTGGCGCGCTATGGAGTGCGCGCAGCGCCCGTCGATCTCACGGCCATCCTCGGTATTATCGGGGTGCGGCGAGGCGCTTCAGGGATCACGCTGGACACCAGCGGGGAGGCCGCGTGGCTCAGGCGGGCGCTCACCTACGGTGAGGCGGCGGGTCCACCTGTTGATGCGCTGGCGCCCTGACGAGGTTGCACAACGCGCCCGAGCGCGCCAGCTCGCCTGGACCGGGGCAGCGGAGTTGACGCGGGGCGTTGTGGGCGCGCTGCTTGAGGCGCGGCGCCGTCCGCGCTCAGTGGTGCGAGCCGGACCCTCCCGGGTTCGTCGTGCTAAGAGCGTCAACCATGCGCCGCGTCGCCTTGATCTCCACTGGGGGCACCATCGAGAAAACGTACGACGAGCTCCGGGGCGTGCTCGAGAACAGCGTGAGCGTGCTCGACGTGATGCTCGGCTCGCTTGAGCTGCGCGGCGTGCACATCAGCCGCGTGGCGCTGATGAACAAGGACAGCCTGGAGATGACGCCTGAAGATCACCAGCTGATCAACCAGCAGGTGCAGGCACTCTTCGGCTCGCACGACGCCATCGTGATAGTTCATGGCACTGACCGTTTGGCTGAGACAGGCGAGGTGATCGCCGCCAACCCAGCGCCCATCCCTGTGATCTTGACGGGCGCCATGCGCCCCTATGAGCTGCGGAGCACCGACGCGCTCCAGAACCTCACGGAGGCCCTGCTGGCGGCGCAGCTGGTGGCCCCCGGTGTCTACCTGGCGATGCACAACCAGGTGCTGGCCTTCCCCGGCGTGGTGAAGGACCGCGCCCAGGGCACCTTCGTCAAGCGGGGTTGAGGCGCCTCATGGTGTGTTTAAGTTAGTGAAGCTGACGGACACACGGTGGGCCCCGCAAGTCAGTGAAGCTGACTCACGCGGCGCGCTCAGCGCACCAGGGTGTCGCAGCCCAGGCCCAGCGTGGTGTCGGCGTCCACGGTGGTCGTCAGCGCCTGGCAGCTCATGGGGCAGAGCTCGATCCCGACAGGGGCCCCGCCGTCCATGCGGTAGAACCACCCAGGCGCGGCGCCGCAGCTGGCGGCGCCCCCCACCTGGGGTAGCCGCGCGCGGGTGTGCTCCAGCCTGAGGTGCAGGTTCACGAGCGTCGGGTCGAACAGAGGCTCAGGCAACGCGAACTCGCAGCCAAGCGCAGCGCGGTGCGCTCGCTTCAGCTGAGTGGCGATCGTCGCGGTTGGGTCGCCTGTCTCAGCGGCGAAGAAGACGCCAGCCGAGGGGGAGCTGCCGGCCTCGGCGATCTGCTCCAGCGTGCCTGAGGTGTGGGTGACCCCGATGACGAAGGTCGAGACGCTGGGGCTGCCAGTCAGCCCAGCTGACGCAATCGCCGCGATCCCGTCGCCGTCCAGCGGGAGGCAATCCGCGGGGTCGCTGTCCGTCGCCATCACCAGCGCCAGCGCTCGCCCGGGGTTCGCGGTGCCATAGTTTCGCAGGTTCGCGATGCTGCCGGCGAGCGCCGCTGAGGTGGCTGTGTTGCCGGTCAGGTGGGTGTTCGACATCGCGAGATCGATGTTCGGCCCGGCCGACGCGGCGCCCGCGATGGCAACCTGGATGGAGTAGCGCTCCGGCTCACAGACGGAGTGAGGCAGCGGCATGGTGGAGGCGCGGCACACCCGAGACCCTCCATGCAGCTCACAGGGGCCGTAGGCGCCGCAGTCAAGATCGCTGGCGCAGGCGTTGGGTACGGTGGTTCCGGCGATCGGGAAGGCGCGGTAGCCAAGCTGAAGCCCCTCTGCGGCGGGGCCTTCGAGGAAGCGCGTGAGGCCCGTGCGCATGGCAAGCCAACGCGTTTGGGCGAAGCCCGCGGACCCTGCCATCGACGCGGAGCGATCGATCAACAGGAGCATCGTGAGCGGGCGCTGCACGGCGGGCTGCTCCTCTTCCACACAAGGTGCGCCGCCCGTACCACCCACACCCCCGGCGCCGGCGGCGCCCGAGCTCCCACCCGCGGCGCCCGTCGCCCCCGAGCCGCCACCCCCTGCGGCGCCGCCCACCGCTCCACCTCCAGCCGAGCCGCTGGCGCCGCCTTGGCCCGCGCCGCCGCCTTGGCCCCCGGTCGCACCCACGCCGCCGCCGACCCCCGCGGTCGCTCCCACCCCCGCGGTCCCCCCCTGAGCACCACTGCCGCCCCCGCTTGAGCCGTCTGAGCCGCAGGCGGCCCCGAACGGCAGCAAAAGACTGGCTGCGCTGAGCGTCGCTGCTCGGCGAGCGAAGCGTGAGAGGGCCGGGTGAAGCGACGAGCGGGTCATTGCGCTACTTTAACCCAAAGCGCTCCCGATGATCGGCGACGTACGCCACGTAGAACTCAGAGGGCTGATTCGGGGGCACTTCACCCGCCTCACACGCCGCCTCAAGCGCCCGCTTCAGGTCGCCGAGCAGCCGCGATGGGGGCAGCTTGAAGTGCTCCATCAGGGCGTTGCCTACCCCCTTGGGCAGCGGCGGCACCCGAGCGTCCAGCTCCGCCAGGCCCTCGATGCGGGTGGCGAGCTGGTGGATCTTGGCGATGCCGCGCTTCTTCTTCAGCGCCCGCTTGGTGGTGATGTCGGCGCGCGACAGGCACAAAAGATCGTCCAGGTGCTCACCAATTTCCTTATGGAAACGCCGCACCGCGCTGTCGGTCCAGTGGCCGTCGTACTGACCTGCGCGCAGGTGGTTCAGCACCAAGAAGCGGATCGACTCGCGCAGCACCTCTTCATTGCTGAACAGGCGCTGGCGCCGCTCGAGCTTGTCGAACATGCGCGCGCCCACCACCTCATGACCGAAGAAGTGCACCTCCCCGTTCTCACCGAAGCTGCGCGTGCGCACCTTGCCGATGTCATGGAACAGCGCCGCCCAGCGCACGTTCAGGCGCGGCACCGCCTGGATCACCACCTGCTTGGTGTGCTTCCACACGTCCTTGTGGCGCCACTCGCCGTCCCCGAAGCCCACCATCGCCTGCACCTCGGGCATCAGGCGGTCGAGCACCCCGCTCGTGAGCAGGGCGTCCAGCCCCTGATCGGCGTGCTTGCCGACGATCGCCCGATCGAGCAGCGGCCGCAGATCATCCGGGCTGAGCGACGCGAGATCTTCCTCGGTGATGGACACCACTTGAAGCAGCGTCTCCCCGTGCTCCGCTAGCTCCGCCGCGCGGGTGAGCGCGTGGATGACGCGGCTCGGGTCGCGCTGGTCAGGGGCTAGGGACATGGTCGGCTTATTTTGGGGGTTGGGGAGCCACGCGCGGCCCTGAGCACACCGTCAGTATGGCTGCCTACATCGGGTGGGTGCCTCAGACCTTCGGCCCAGGCGCCTAGCGATGGGCCTGACAAACGGGCGCGCGCTGTAGCACAGAAGCCCCCACGAGCCACCTCAGCGAGGCTCCTGGCCGCCGTAGCCCGTCGGAAGCAGCGCCGTGGCGCGGGTTCAGGGACTCAGGCCCTTGGTTGAGATAGGTTTACGGGGCGCGTCACGCGTGGTGGGTCATGCCAGAGTCCAAGCGTCCTCAATCGCAGGTCCCCCGCTCAGCGCGCCTGGGCGCGGGGAAGCTCGGCGTGGGTCGCCGCTTGGCGCAGCTCTGCTGCCTGGTGTTTGGGTTGATTGGTCTGCTCCCGGTGGTGGTGGGCCTGTCGCTGCGGACCGAGCAGGTGCGAGCCCGGCTGGCAGAGGAGACGGCCGCGGTGCTCGAGCAGGAGCTCGGCGTCACCGCGACCTATGAGGTGCGGGTTGAGCTGCTCCCGCTCCGGCTCAGCCTCTTGAACCTGAGCGTACCCGCGACCGATGGGGGTGGGCCGGCGCTCACCGCGCGGAGCGTGCGCGTCTCGCCGCGGTTCTTCGCGCTGATCGCCGGTCAGCTCGACGCCGGCGACATCGAGGTCGACGAGCCCTCAGCGCGGCTGGTGATAAAAGGCGGCAAGCTGACTAACGTGGCGCACCGGGTGCCCGAGTCACCGAGCGACTCAGCGCCGCTTGAGCGCGCTCCGTTCTCCTCGATCGCCATCTCAGGGGGCCAGGTCGAGCTCACGCTGGATGACGACCATTTCGAGAGCCACGGCATCGACCTGGACGTGTACGCAGAGCCCGGGCTGGCGTTCGAGTTGGCGCTGCGCGCAGCGCCCACCTACATCACGCGGCGCCGTGAGCCACCGCCGAGCGGCGATGAGGCCCCCCGCGTCGCGCCGGCGCTCGCGGTGGATGAAGACGTGGCGTGTCAGCTCGAGCTGCGCGCGCGCTATGAGGACGGCGAGCTGCTCATCCGTCGCCTCGCGTTGTTTGGCTTGATGGACGCCGACGACGCGCCGGGCACGCGCCCGAGCTGCGCTCCGCCCGCCTTGGAGGAGGACCCCCGCCGGGTGTCAGTCCGGCTGTCCAGTGTGCGCATCAAGCCGCGGCCTAGCGATGTCCCGCTGGCGTCCGGGCACGTCCGGGTCCGCGCGCCGGTGCCGCCCGTGAACCGCTACCTGGGCACCGAGCTGCGGGGCTGGGTGGGGGTGGATGGTCAGTTCGTCCTCGACGGCGAGAACCCGCTGCCAAACTTTGAGGGGCGCGTGCGCGGCGGGCAGATCGGGCTCGGGGGCTACGGCTTCGCCAAGTACCTCGACGCTGAGGTAAAAATAGCTGACGGGATCATCACCTTGCCGAAGAGCAAGGCCGGCTACGCGAACGGCGACGTGGAGATGCACGACGTCCGGATCGCGCCGCTGGCCAAGCCGCCCACGATTTCCATGCGGGAGCTTGAGGCGCGGAACATGAACTTCCCGGGCCTGATGCGCGACCTGGCGGTCACGGAGCACACTGTTTGCCAGTGGGATCAAGACAAGACGCGCATCACGGATTTCAAGGGCACGCTGTCACCGCTCAAGCTGGACGCCACGCTGCACGCCGAGACCTCGAATTTTGAGATCTTCGATCGGGCGTATCACGATCCTTCGCGGCGCCACATGATCGGCGTGCGGGGCCCGGCGTCGGTGCGGGCGCGCATCGCGGTGCGCCCGAACGCGTTCGAGTTTCACGACGTGCGCACCGAGTTCGGTAAGAGCCAGCTGAACGCGAGCTTGGTGTCGCTCGGGTTCGACAGCCAGTTTCGCGTGACGGTGAGCAAGAGCACCCAGCTCGATCTGAGCGACATCAGCCCCATCGTGGACATCCCCATCGCCGGTCAGGCGGAGCTCGACGCGAAGCTGGTCGGCACCTTCGGTGATCCGGTGCTGGAGGGTGGGCTCGCGGTGAAGGGCTTTGAGTTCGGCGGCTTCCCGCTCGGCGACATCGAGCACGCTAAGACGCGCTTCGTGCCGCTGGTGCTCGAGCTCACCGACGTACGCGGCAAGAAGGGCAAGAGCCGCTTCGACGCGCCGAGCGCGCGCCTCGACTTCAACGGCCCCGCCACGGTGCTGGTGGACGCCGAGGTGCGCTCAAGCGCGCTAGGCCTCCGCGATTTTTTCGCGATGTGGCGCTTCGATCAAGATCCGCGCTTCCTCGGCCTCGATGGCACCGGAGAGGTCAGCGCCAGCGTGCATTTTGACGTCGGCGGGCGGCGCGATCGCTGCGGCGGCGGCTACTTGGAGGTGAAGGGCGAGGGCCGCTTCAAGGACCTTCAGCTGTTCGAGGAGCGCTTCGAGCGCGGCGCCGCGACCTTTGATTTTCGTTGGGACGATCGCGACGCGAGCTACCTCGGTTTTGAGCTGGACGTGCCGAGCTTCAGCCTGCAGAAGGGCGGCGGCGTGATGGTCGGCTCGCTCATGCTCGGGCGCGGCGGCACGATCCAAGCGCATGGCGTGGGCACCCGGGTGCCGCTGCCGGCGTTCCAGTCGCTCGGCGTCTTGGGCACCGTGGTGGCGGGTTACGCGAGCGGCACGGCGGAGGTGCACGGCACGGTCGATCAGCTGGCCTTCGACGCCAGCGTGGTGCTGAGTCAGGTGCACTTGGAGAGCACGCGGCTGCCCGACTCGGTGCTTGACGTCACGCTGCGTCCGGTGCCGCGCGCGCTTCAGGTGATCGGGCGCACCCGCTGCGGCGGCGCCGTCACCGCGCCGTTCAGCCTGGCGCGCTACCAGGAGGACCGCGCCGAGGGGCATTTCCAAGTGGATGGCGAGCTGTTCGGCGGGCAAATCGCGCTGCAAGGCTTGAAGATCTCGCGGCAGCGCAGCAAGCACCTGGAGGGCGCCGTGGTGCTGCGCGGGCTGCAGGTGGGGTCGTTAGCGGAGCTCATGTCGGTGAGCGGGGAGCCTCCCAAGGCGAGCCTGACGGGGCGCTTGGACATCGAGTCGCTGTGGCTCGATCGTCCACGTGAGGCGCGCGCCAAGCTGACGCTGGAGAGCCTCGAGGTCACACAAGAGGGCGTGCGGGTGGCGCTGTTGCCTGGCGCGCAGCCGATCCAGATCGCGTCGCGCTCGGTGCAGGTGCCCGCGCTCAGCCTCGGCGTCAGCCACGGCGACGCGCGCGCTGTGTTCGACTTGTCAGGCTCGGTGAGCGGTCTGGGCGCGAACCCCACCGTGGAGCTTGGCCTGGAGCTCCGGCCGCTCCAGCTCTCAGAGCTGGCGGCGGGGCTGCCGCAGGTCGAGCGCGCGCGGGGCACGCTGCGCGGGCGCCTCGACGTGAAGGGGCCGCTCTCTCAGCCGGTCTATGGCGGCGGCTTCTCGCTGACGGGGGGTGAGCTGAGCCTCACGGGGATGGGCAACACGCTCTCGAACGTGGAGCTCGACGTCGGGGTGGACTCCGATCAAATCACGATCCGTCAGGGCAGCGCCCGAGTGGGGACGGGCCGCGTGAAGCTCTCCGGTGACGCGCGCCTCAGCGGGCTGTCGCTTGGGCGCGCGCGGTTCGTGGTGGCGGCGGACAACATCAGCCTGCCGGTCAGCTCCGGGGTGGAGGCCACCTTGGACGTCGCGCTGGTGGCCAGCTGGGATCCCCAGGTGCTGGGGCCCACCGGGGAGCCGGCGCTGCCGCGGGTGACGGGCGACGTGGAGGTGCGGAGCTTCCGCTACAGCCGCCCTGTCGTCATGTCAGCGGACCTGTCTAGTCTGGCGTCGCGCGGTCGCCGTACGGATTTTGAGAGCTACGATCCTGCTGACGATCGGGTGCAGTTTGACATCACCTTGCGCGCCAGCCGCGCCCTCACCCTGTCAAACAACCTGGTCGACGCTGAGCTCGAGGTGGGGCGCCAAGGCCTGCTCCTGTCTGGCACCAATCAACGCTTCGGGGTGCGCGGCGCGCTGCGCTTGAAGCCCGGCGGGAGGCTCCGTCTGCGTCAGAGCGAGTTTGAGATCCAGCAAGGCGCGGTGCGCTTCGACGACCTCACCCGGATCGCCCCGCGCGTCGACGTCACCGCCGTCACCGAGTACCGCCGCTATTCGGACGCTGGCCTGACTAGCAGCGGCGAGTCCGGCGCCGCCGCCAGCGGCGCGGGTCACACCGGAGGCCGCTGGGCCATCACGCTGCGCGCTCACGGCGACGCGGAGCAGCTCAAAGTAGACCTCACCAGCAACCCGGCGCTCTCCCAAGACGACATCTTCCTCTTGCTCACGGTGGGCCTCACCCGCGCCGAGCTCGATCAAGCGCAGTCCGCGGGCGTCGGCGAGAGCATGGCGCTGGAGGCGTTGGGCGCGCTCACCGGCGCCGATCGCGCGGTGACGAAGGTGCTCCCGGTGATCGACGAGTTCAACTTTGGGAGCAGCTACTCGTCGCGCACGGGCCGCACCGAGCCCACCGTCACCATCGGCAAGCGCCTCACCGAGCGGCTGCGCGCCAACGTGGTCAGCGGGCTCTCCGACTCAGGCGAGGTGCGCTCCAACGTCGAGTGGCGCTTGAACCGCCGGGTGAGCGTCGAGGGCTCTTACGACAACGTGAACGCCCTCGGCAGCTCCAGCCTGGGTAACCTGGGCGCCGACATCCGCTGGCGTCTGGAGTTTCAGTAGGTGCAACCGGCCAGCCGCACCTAGTCTTAGGGTTTGGGGGGTTGGTAGCGCCGGGGCGCAGCGCGCGGTGCCACAGTCATTGGGGTTCACGGAGCGGCAGCGCAGGTAGGCGCCATCTACGCAGCGGTACCAGGCGGCCGGCCGGTCTGCTACGGTTGGCTCCATGAGGGGCCTCGCATCGACGTATCGCGCGCTCACGTCCAACCCCCAAAATCCCCGCTGGCGGCCCCGCCTGTGGGCGCTCGGGCTCGCCCTCATGCTCCCGGCCTGCGGCGAGGACGCGCAGGACGACCCCAAGCACCAGCCGCCGCCTTGGGAGGAGCGCGCCACCCAAGTGCTCTACGGCGCGCTCGGTGAGAGCGATGCAGACCTCTACCCCTCAGACCGCTACACGCGCTTCGATGCCGCGAGCGTCACCGAGCGGCGCATCGACCTGAGCCCCCGCACGCTCGGCTCAATGAGCCAGCTCTACAGCTACCCCGGGAGCGTGGAGCAGCTGAATGAGCTCGACGGTTTCAGCCCCACGGGGGGCGTCATCGTGCGCTTCAATCGGCCCATCGACTTCGCGGGGTACCGCGCGGAGACAGAAGACGGCAGTTTTGCTGACGATTTATGGGACGCCTCACGCTTCACGCAGCCAGGCGCGCCGCTCTACCTGGTGGACGTCGACCCCAGCTCACCTGACTATGGCGAGCCCGTGGGACTCGTGCCGGTGCACTACGCTCAGGAGAAGAGCGACTTCTGGCTCATGGACGACTACTCCATCATCGCGCACCCGGCGGTGCCGCTGCGCCCGCGCGGGAGGTACCTGTTCTTGGTGACGGAGGCGCAGCGCGACGCGCGCGGTGAGCCGGTGGGGCGCTCGGAGCTGATGCACCAGGCGCTCACAGGGCAGGCCCAGGGTGAGTATGAAGAGGAGCTCAGCCAGGCGCTCGCCGGGGTGTTGCCGCGCCTTGAGCTCACCCTGCCTGAGGTGAGCGCGGCGACGCTGTTCACGGTGGGGGACGTGCAGCGCGAGCTGTTCGCGGCCGCGGCAGCCAGGCGCGAGGCGCCGCCCCCCGAGCTGACCAGTCCGCTTGAGCTGGTGGAGCAGTCGAGCCCCACGGAGGGCCGCGTGCGCTTCACCCTGCGCTATGCGGCGCCGGAGTATCGCCGTGAGAAGCCCAACGGGAAGTGGCAGCTGGGCGCTGACGGCTTGCCGGTGATTCAGCACACCGAGCAGCTTGAGGCGTTCCTCACCTTCTCGCATCAGGAGCACTCGGGGCCGCGCCCGGTGGTGATCTACGGCCATGGGCTCGGCGGTGACAAAGGCGGGGTGTGGGGCACCACCGGGCGCCTCTCGGAGCTGTCCGCGCGCGGCGTCGCGGTGATCGGCATCGACTCCCCGGAGCACGGTTCGCGTTACCCTGGGGAAATAAACCTGGTCCGTAGCGTGTACGGCTTCTTCGGCATCGACGAGAACACGAACGACTTCGACATCGGGCGCGCGCGCGACAACTTCAGGCAAATGGCGCTCGATCAGCTCGAGCTGGTGCGGCTGCTCGGCACCCTGAGTGAGCTGGACGTGCTCCCCTTGGGCGCGCCGGATGGCGTGCCCGATCTGGACGTCTCCCAGCTGTTTTACATCGGGCACAGCTTCGGCTCGGTGCAGGGCGCGACCATCGGCGCCTTGGCGCCTGAGATCCACGCGGCGACGTGGAACGTGGGCGGCGCCGGCCTGATGATGCTGCTGCGCGACTCGAAGATGTTCAGCTTGGTGGTGAAGGGGATCGCGCCGAACGGCAGCCCCTACGGCACCATCGCGGCGTTCATGGCGACGGTGCAGGGCATCGTGGATCCAGGAGATCCTCTCAACTACGCGCCCTACTACGCCGCCCTCCCAGCCCCTGGCCAGAGCGCGCCGTTCACGCGCGATCTGCTGATCCAGCAGGTGATCGACGACACCATCGTGCCGAACTCCACCACGGAGGCGCTGGCCCGCGCCGCGCGCGTCTCCCTGCTTCACCAGGTGCGCCCCACCAGCGGGCTCACTGAGATCGCAGGGCCCGTCACTGGGAACCTGCCGTCAGGCGGCACCGGCGTGATCTCTCAGTTTGATGTGATGAACGGCGATGAGCGCGCCTCCCACGGCGAGCTCATCTTCACTCCCGAGGCTCAGGCGCAGTACGTGGAGTTCTTCAAGACCGCGCTCACGGGCCGCGCGGTAGTCAATTCACCTTACTAGCCCATCCGCGCTCCGCGGGTGCGCTAGCGCTGCAGCGAGATCACAGGCTGACGGCAGCCGCTTCGGTGCTGGGCGCGATGAGCGGCGCGCTCAGCGTGGCGACGGGGGCGACGGCGCGTCGCCAGAGATCCGTCGTGAGCAGCCCCTGGGGGTCGAGCTCCTGCTTCAGGGCGGCGAAGTGCTCGAGCCGCTCGCGGCCATAGGCCTGCTCCACGTTGGCCGGGCTCAAGACAGAGTCCTTCGCGAAGTAGAACTTGCCGCCCGCCGCGAGCACGCGCTCCGTGAGCCGCTCCGTCAGCTCCCACAGCGCGCGCTGGCGCGTCGGGGTCACGCGGAAGTCCATCGCCAGCGACCAGCCGTCCAGCGCGTAGCTCAGGGCAAAATCGTCAGGGCGGTGGCGCTTGAGCACGCCTAGGTAGGACGGCTGACCAGCGCGCTGGCACATCGTGAGCACGTCCTTCAGGCACTCGCGCGCGGTGCCGTAGGGCACGAAGACTTGATACTGGATGAGGCCGCCTGGGCCGTACGCCAGCCGCCAGTTGGGCACATAATCTAACAAGAAGGCGAAGCCGACGTGCGACTGGAGGTAGCGCTTCTCGTGGGAGAGCCAGGAGGAGTAGTACTTGGCGAAGTTAGTCAGCTGAACGCCCAAGTTGTTGGTGAACAGCCGCATCACGCGCCAGAGCGCGCTCTTCGGCACGCCCAGGATGTGCCCCGGCAGGCCCTGGCGCTCCACGTGGAGGGTCGCCTGAGCCTCAGGATCTTCACCCGGCTCAAGGTAGCGCGCCGTGTGGATCTGCGCGCGCCCGAGGCCCCTCCCTTGAGCGGTGCAGTCTACCCAGGCGACCGCGTAGTCTTCATGGAGGTTCGCCTCGAAGGCGTCGAACAGCTCCTCCAGGTTGCGGGTGGTGATTGAGTTCACGCTGAGGCGCCCGCTGTGCACGCGCTTGAGCTTCAGCTTCAGCCGCGTGATGGCGCCGAGCAGCCCCATCCCGCCGATGACCGCCCGGAACAGCTCAGGGCGCTCAGCGGGGCTCAGCGTGAGCAGCTCACCGCTCGGCGTCAGCAAATCCAGCTCAAGGATGTGCTCCCCGAACGAGCCCACGCGGAAGTTATTTTTCCCGTGGATATTCATGGCGGCGCAGCCGGCGAGCGTCGGGTGCATGGTGCCTGGCACCACCGCCGGCCAGTAGCCGTCCTCCACCGTGCGGCGCCATAGCCCCTCGATGGTCATCCCGCCCTCCGCCTCGAACACCCCCGCCTCAGGCTCCCAGCGCAGCATGCGGTTGATGCGGGTGGCGTCGATCACCAGGCCCTCACGGTTCAAGGCGGCGTCGCCGTAGCTGCGGCCGGAGCCTCGGAAGCCGACCGTCAGCCCTTCTGACTTAGCCGCCTCGAGCGTGGCCGCGAGCTCGTCCACCGTCTCGGGGGCAGCGAAGCGGCAGGCTGCGTGCTTGGCGCCACCGAAGCCGGCCAGCACGCGCCAAGGCGCCTTGGTGCGGAGCGGGGTGGCCAAGGGCCCGGACATCAGAAATTCAGCCTCTTGAAGATGAAGGAGGGGAGCAGCCGCACCACCCAAGCGACGAGCGCCCAGCGCGCCGGCACGAAGCCGCTGGAGCTCTTCCCGCGCTGCGCGATGGCGAGCGAGCGCCGCGCGGCCTCGTCCGCTGAGATCACCCAGAACAGGCCCTTCACCCCGCGCGTCATCGCGGTGTCGACGAAGCCAGGCTTGATGGTGACCACGTTCACGCCGTAGCGCGAGCAGCGGTTCCTGAGCGACTCCAGGTAGGTGGTGAGCGCCGCCTTGGAGGTGCAGTACCCGGGGTTACCGCGGCGACCGCGCTCACCGGCGATGCTTGAGATGCCGATCAAGGTGCCGCGCTTGGCCGCCTCGAAGCGGGCCGCGGCCAGGTTCATCCACGCCATCGCTCCGAGCACGTTGACCGTGATCATCGCGCGGTCCTTCTCGAAGCTGTACTCGCCTTCTTCGAGGCCTGGCATCACCCCCGCGGCGTACACCAGGGTGTCCACCTCACCGAGGTCCGCCTCGATGCGCTCGAACAGCGCGGTGGTGCCGTCCAAATCGGCGACGTCGTGCGCGTAGGGGTGGAGGCGCTCAGGGTCCTCCTTGGCGACGCGCTGGAGCTCCTCTTCACGGCGCGCGACGATCGCCACTTGGGCGCCGGCGCGAGCGAGTCGGAGCGCCAGCGCCTCACCGATGCCAGAGGAGGCACCCACCACGATCGCGCGCTGGAAGCGGCTCATGCGGGCCTCCGTAGCACGCTTGAACCGGCGATGAGAACCTCGGCAGCCGCCCAGGCTCCTGCAGGAGCTGCCCGATTCCTGCAGGAGCTGCCCGTGGTCCGCGCGCGAATGACGCGCTCACAGCAGGTCGGGGTCGAGTTGGGCCAAATCGCCGAGCGCGGTGGGGCACACGGGGGGACGTGGGGTGGTGGGCTGGCTCACAGCGCCGCCATGGCTCGCCAGCACCTGGGCGCACAGGGTGAGGCAGCCCCTACCTTGGCACCACCCCGTCGCGAACCCGGTGTAGCGCTTGAGCGACTCGAGGTCACGGTGACCGAGGCTGATGGCGTGCGTCAGCTCCGCCAGCGTGACGTCCTCACAACGACAGGCGAGCTGCTTGGTCACGGTTGCTCAGGAGCGGGTTCGGGGGTTGGACGGCACCGCAGCGTGAGCACGCGTGGTGCGCATGACTTCGAACGGCGCGTCAAGGTGTGGTTTGACGACTCAAAACACGCGGCACTCGTGGTACCCCGGGAGCCTCGTGCTGGGAAGGCAGCGCTGGCCCCAAGGGCAGGCGCTGTCGCCGCCGCCGCCACACACCCTGACGTCCCCTCCGCAGCTGCCTCGGCAGCTCAGGCGGTCGTATCGACTGCCCCCACCGCCGTAGATCACATTCGCGCAGCACACCTGACTTCCAGGACAGTCCTCCGGACCATCGCAGTAGACGTCGGTGCGGCAGCTCGCGCTGTGGTCGGTGCATGAGGGTGCAGCGCCGCCACTGGGGTAGCAGCACTTCTCCACGCTGATGTCACACGTGATGGCGCTGGTGTTGCCGCACAGCACCTCCCCGCCGGTGGAACCTCCGCTGCCCCCCGTTCCACCCGTGGTGCCACCCACACCGCCAGTCGCGCCGATTCCACCGGTGGCTCCAACCCCACCGGTTGCGCCGATGCCGCCGGTTGCCCCAACCCCACCTGTGGCTCCAATGCCACCGGTCGCGCCGCTGCCCCCCGTGGCACCGACCCCGCCGGTCGCTCCGACTCCGCCAGTCGCGCCGATTCCACCGGTGGCTCCCACGCCACCCGTGGCCCCAACCCCACCCGTGGCACCGACACCGCCGCTACCCCCCATGGCTCCCGTGCCGCCGGTTGCGCCCGTGGCTCCGACCCCACCGCTACCCCCTGTGGCACCCGT
>CAYQAC010000080.1:0-4993 GCA_964415255.1 uncultured Polyangiaceae bacterium
TTCGCTTAGCCGCGCCGTTGGCTTAGCCGCGCCGTTCGCTTAGCTGCGCCGTGGCTGCGGCGTCCATCGGCTTGGCGGCGCAGCCCGCCCTTTTCAGCGGGCGCTCGGCGCGGGCCTTCTCTTGGATGACTCCGAATGGGGGCGGTCTCCCTGGTCTGTCTTGCGGCGAACGGATCGCCGCTCTAGCTTGGTCAGGCATGAGGTTGGTGTTGGAAGGTGGCGGGATGCGGGCGGCCTACGCGGCGGGCATGCTGCTCGAGCTCGAGCGCGCGGAGGTGCCGGTGGAGGTGGTCATCGGCTCGTCCTCCGGTGCCATCAACGCGGCGTTCTTCGCGGCGCGCCAGATGGAGACCTGCGTCTCGCTGTGGCGCGATCACGCGCCGAGCTCGCGCTTCATCAGCTGGCGTCGGCAGTTCACGCCTTGGGGGCCGCCGGGGCTTGGGGTGGACGACATGCTCGACAACGTGATTGAGGCGGGGGGCTTGCTGGACCGCGCCCGGGCCACCCAGGGTTCACCGGCGCTCTACTTCACGGTGACGGACGTGGAGACCAGTGGGGTGCGCGTCGCGCGGCCGAGCCAGGAGAGCCTCATCGAGTGGCTGCGCGCGGCGATGGCGCTGCCCGTGGGGTACAACCGCGTGGTGCAGGTGGAGGGGCGCGGCTACATTGATGGCGGCGTCGCCTGCCCGGTGTGCTTCGAGGAGCCGCTCGACACCGAGGTGACGGGGCAAACGGTGGTGGTGCTGACGCGCCCGATGCAGACCGCCAAGCCGCCGCCGAGCGCCTGGGAGCGGCTGGCGGTGCGGTCGATCGTCCCTAAGCCGATCCGTGAGCTCTCCCTCACACAGCACCACCTCCACAACGGCGTGATGCAGCGGCTGAGGCGCGCGGTGGACGCCGGGGAGGTGCTGCTGGTGGATCCTCCGAGCGGCATGCCGCTCGCGCGGCTGACCCGCGATCAGGGCAAGGTGCGGCGCGGCATCGAGATGGGCCAAGCGCGCGGGCGGCAGCTCGTGAAAGAGCTAGGCGGCTAATCGTCAGTTTAGCTTACGGATGCGCTCAGGGGCTGAGCTGGGGTGCGCTGCGATAAGTCAGTTGCCCTGACGTGCTCTCGGCGCCGGTGAGGTGAGCTGACGCTTCAGCGCTGAGGCGCCATCGCGCGGATGAACAGCTCCACCAGCTCCCAGGGCATGTTGTTCGGCAGGTTCAAGATGGGCAGGTTGATGCCGTATTCGCGCCGCCGCCGCAGCTCCGCCACGCACTGGGCCGGATCCCCCGTCACCGACAGGGCGTCGATCATTTGGGGCGTCACCGCCGCCGCGGCCTCTGCCCGGGTGGCCTTGTCACGGTAGAGCGTGTCGATGCGCTCGCACTCGTCCTGGTAGCCGAAGCCGCTCAGGAGCTCCTTGTAGTAGTCCCCCATGCCGCCGATATAAAACGAGATGATCTGGCGCGCTTGGTCCTCCGCCATCTTGCCGCCGGTGGGGATCACGGTGGTGAACGGCGCCACGGAGATCTCCTTCGGATCGCGACCCGCGCGCTTGGCGCCCGCCTCAATCCACTCGAGCCCGCGCCCGAACTCCACGTAAGGCCAGAAGGTGGGGATCCAACCGTCCGCGAGCTCGCCGATGCTCTGTATGGATTGCTGTTTCAGCGCGGCAACGTAGATCGGGATGTGGCGCCGGGTGGGCGTCATCGCGAGCTCGAACGGACGGTAGTCGTTCAGCTTGGCGCCGGCGTCTGAGAGCTTCTCGCCCGCGAGCAGGGCGCGCGTCACGCGGATCACGTCGCGGACTTGGGTGAGCGGCTTGTCGAAGGGTCGCCCGTGGAAGCCCTCGATCACGCGCTTGCCGCTGGTGCCGACGCCGAGGATGAGCCTCCCCTCGCTGATTTCGTCAAGCGTCGCGGCGTGCATCGCGAGCAGCCCCGGCGTGCGCGAGAAGACGTTCACGATGCCAGTGCCGAGCTTGATGTGCTTCGTGTGCACCGCCATCTCGGTGAGCAGGCTGAAGATCTCGTAGCCCCACGCCTCGGGGAGCCAGAACGAGTCGTAGCCGAGCTCATCAGCGAGCTGGGCGGCTCGCAGGTTCAGCTTGCGGTCGTAGTTCTTCCAGAAGGCGACGAGGCCGATGCGCTCAGGTGTGGACATGGTTCTCCTCTCAGGGGGGCGCGCGAGTCTAACCGAATCGGGGCGGGGGCGCCGCGCGGTTTGCCGCACGGGCATCCAGCAGCGCTCGATGGGCGCCGCGCGTGGGCTCGGAGCGCGCTCGCGATGCGGTCAGGGGATCAGGGTTTGGGGGTTTGGCACCGCGCCGCGCGTCCTCGTCATGGCGCGCCTCACGGCGCTCTGGGCCGCTCGTCTCACGCTTTGGAGCCTCACTGAAGCAGCGCGAGCAGGTCCTCTCGGGTGAGCTGAGCGGCGCGATCAGCGCCGCCGAGCGCCGCCTCCGCGACGCTGCGCTTGTGCTCTTGCAGCGCGAGGATCCGCTCCTCCACGCTGTCCGCCGCCACCAGGCGGTGGACGATGACGGGCCGCTCTTGGCCGATCCGGTGCGCTCGGTCCGCCGCTTGATCCTCCACCGCGGGGTTCCACCACGGGTCCAGCAGGTACACGTGGTCCGCCGCCGTCAGGTTGAGCCCCGTGCCGCCCGCCTTCAGCGAGATGAGCATCACCGGAGGTCCTGTTTCATCCTGGAAACGCTGAACCACTGCGTCGCGGTCCGTGGTGCTGCCGTCCAGGCGCACGAACTCGAGGGAGGCCGCGTGAAGCGCCGGCTCCACCAGGTCGAGCAGCGCCGTCCACTGCGAGAACACCAGGCACTTGTGCCCGCCCGCGTGGGCGCGCTCCAGGTGCTCCACCAGCAGCGCCAGCTTGGAGCTCACGCCCTCGCGCGCGCCGCCCGGCAGCAGCCCTGAATGACAGCATGCCTGACGTAGGCGGAGCAGGGCCTCGAGCGCCGCGAACACGCCGGAGGCTCCGAGCCGCTCGGCCACCTCGCGCTCCGTGGCGGCGCGCACGGCGTCATAGCTTGCGCGCTCGGCGCTCGTCAGCTCCACGCTGAGCGTCACCTCGGTGCGCGGAGGCAGCTCCTTGGCCACCTGGCGCTTCAAGCGCCGGAGCACGAACGGCGCCACCCGCGCGCGGAGCGCCGCCGCGCGCCCGGCGCTCCCCTCAGCGATAGGGCGCCCAAACTCCGCGTCGAAGTCAGCGCGGCCCCCGAGCAGCCCGGGGTTCGTGAAGTGGAGCTGACTCCACAGCTCGTCGAGCCGGTTCTCCACCGGGGTGCCGCTGAGGGAGATGCGGCAGGCGGCGCGCAGGGCGTACGCCGCCTGCGCCGCCTGGCTCTCGGGGTTCTTGATCGCCTGCGCTTCGTCCAAAATCAAGGTGCCGAAGCCGCGCGCGTCGAGCAGCGCGTGATCGAGGCGCAGCAGGGCGTAGCTCGTGAGCACTAAGTCAGCTTGGGTGTCTAGCTCGCGGCGGGCGCCGTGGTAAACGCACAGCCTCAAATCCGGGCGGAAACGCTTAGCCTCGCGCGCCCAGTTGCCGAGCACGCTGGTGGGGCACACCACGAGCGTCGGCGCGCCGCCCGGCTCAGGTAGGCTGGCGAGCGCTTGCAGCGTCTTGCCGAGCCCCATGTCGTCGGCGAGCACGGCGCCGAGCTTCACCCTTCGCATGAACTGAAGCCAGCGCACGCCCTCCAGCTGGTAGTCGCGGAGCGTGGCGCTCAGGGCGCGCGGCAGCGAGGCCTCCGGGAGCCCCTGGAAGCCGTCGATGAGCGGCGCGAGCGCGCTCAGCTCGGGCGGCGCTGGGTAGTCAAGTGATCTGAGTAGCTGCAGCAGCTCGGGCCGCGCGTGGGCCCTCAGCTCACCGCTCGGCTCCTTGGCGGCGAGCAGGGCCAGCACGCGGTGCCCGTGTTCACTCAAGAAATGAGCGGGCAGTGGCGCGAAGCCGCCGTCATCGAGCGGCACCAAGGGCAGGCCCGCCTGGTAGGCGCCGAGCACCGCGCGCGCGCTGGCGGTCACCTGCTCGCCCGCGTCGGTTTGGCCCTCGAAGCTGAGCTCGAAGCGCCCCGAGCTGAGCTCGAGCCGCGGCGTGAGGCTCGCTGCGCGCCGCAGGCCCCCCCCGCCGCTCACCGGGTGCCCTGCCGCGCCGAAGCGCTCAAGCTTGCTGACGAAGCCGAGCGCGGCGTCCCCCGTGAAGTGCTGGCGGCGCCCCACGATGAGCCCCAGCTCCTGGCGCGCCTCAAGCTCCGCCGCGCGCTCCGCTTCAAGATCTCTGAGCGGCGCCTCGGCGCTGAGTAAGACCAGGCGCTCGCCGTCGACGCGCGCCACCGGGGGCTCTCCGTACACCACCGTGGTGAGCGCGCTGAGCGCGCCGCCCTCCTGAGTC
Organism: uncultured Polyangiaceae bacterium; assembly: GCA_964415255.1. Classification (GTDB taxonomy): domain Bacteria; phylum Myxococcota_A; class Polyangia; order Polyangiales; family Polyangiaceae; genus JAHBVY01. The sequence goes on from CAYQAC010000080.1 coordinate 4,391, forward strand.
ACGCTTACCTCCACGCGCGGGCGGAGGTGACGCGTGGTCTTGGGGAGCGAGGCGGCGTTCACCACGACCGGCATCCGCTCGCGCAGCGCTGGGAGGATCTCAGCGACGAGCTCAGCGCTCGCCGCTCGCGGCACCTCACGCACGCTCGGCAGGTTCTGAAGCCGCCGTCCGGTGAGCTCGGTGGCGCCGAGCGGCCTGAGCGTCCCCGCGATCAGCCCGAGCCCCGGGAGCACCACTCGCTCAAGCCCAGGCGGCGCCTCCACACGCACACGGAAGCCCTCGGGTGTGTCCTCCACCACGGCGCGCGGCGGCGCGGGCGCGGCGCTGACAAGCACCTTCGCCCCATTTAGCTCCACGTGCGGCACCTCCGCCAGGTGCCTGAGCAAGCCCTCGAACAGCTCGGCGGGCAGCGCGCGCTGAGGCCTGCCGGTGAGCACCCGATCGATGGCCAAGTCAGGTGGCCCGACGTCGAGCACCTCGCTCGGCTCGCCGCGCGCGCCGAGCAAGGCAGCGAGCGAGCCCGTCACCTCCGTGAGCTCGTCTCCGCGCGCCACGAAGCGCTCGCCGCCCACCCGCTCCGGTGACCAGCGGGCCGCAGGCACC
>CAYQAC010000080.1:5003-15926 GCA_964415255.1 uncultured Polyangiaceae bacterium
CTGGTCACCACGCTGAGGCGGTACACGAGCCGCCCTAAATCGCTCGGCGCCGCCGGCAGCGCGCTACCCGTCTCGCGCGCGCGCTTCAAGGCGATGGCCGCGGCGGCGACGTGCGCGCAGGGGTCCACCCCGCAGCTGCAGTCCCACTCAGCGTCCTCTGGGTACAGCGTGGCGACCGGGGCGATCCGGGCGCGCGGATCGGTGACCTTGAAGCTCACCTGGTCGTCGTCTTGAGCTACGGCGTACACCTGACCATCGCGCGCCAGCTCCACCCCGCGCGACCAGATCTGCGCCGAGGAGGCGCCGCGCAGCGCGGTGAACAGCTCCACGAGTGGCGTCGACACGCCGCGGCTTTAGCTGCTGTGCGCGGCCTTAGCCAGCCTCGTTGAGCCCTCGCGCCTCATGGCGCCCGTCGCTTAGGCCGTGGAGCTCGGCCCATCGCCTCGGCGGTGGAGCTCGGCTCAGCGCCTGGCCTAGCAGCGCCTGGCGCCGCCGCGCAGCGCCTCAGTTCCAGCGCGCCCAGGCGTCCAGGTAGAAGTGCACCAGCGCCTGGTTGTCCAGGCGGTTGGGCGGCACCGCGACCTGCATGAGATCGCGCGGCAGCACGAAGGCCGCGGCCAGCGTCTCGCTGGTGAGGTAACGCAGGCTGGGGAGCTTCACCTCGCGCGGCGGCGTGAACGGCGCCTTCTTAGCGAGCACGAAGCCCCACTCCCCGAAGGCGGGGACGAACACATGGTAAGGTGCCGTGACGAAGCCCACCTCGCGCAGCGTGGTCTCGATGCACCAGAAGGCCTTCAGCGCGAACAGGGGGCTCGTGCTCTGCACCACCAGCGCGCCGTCGTCAGCCAGCCGCTCGAACACCGTGCGGTAGAAGCGCGTGGAGTAGAGCTTGCCGAGCGAGTAGTTGGTGGGGTCGGGGAAGTCGAGCAAGATGACGTCGAACTGCTCGCCGCTGTCGCGGAACCAGGGCATGGCGTCGGTGTTGGTGATGTGCACGCGGGGGTCGAGCAGGGAGCGCTGGTTCAGCGCCGTGAGGCGCGGGTGCTCCTGGCCGAGCCGCGTCATCGCCGGATCTAGATCGACTAAATCCACACGGGAAACATCAGGCCAACGCAGCACCTCGCGCACCGCGAGGCCGTCGCCGCCGCCGCCGATGGCCACTTTCGCGTGGCGCGCCGCCGCGAGCATCCCTGGGTGCACCAGCGCCTCGTGGTAGCGGTGCTCGTCGTGAGAATCGAACTGCAGGTTGCCGTTCAGTTGGAGCTGAAATGGGCTGCCCAGCGCGGCGCCCGCCGCCTCGGTGAGCACGATGCGCTGGTAGCGCGAGTCCTCGGCGTAGAACACCTTGCCCGGGAACAGCGCCTGCTCCGCCAGCCCCGTCACGCGGTCCGCTTGCACCAGCCCCAGCGCGAGCACCCCCATCACCACCAGGGCGCGCAGCCGAGCGCCGCTGAGCGCGCGCGTCTCGGCCGCGTCCGAGCCGGGGAGCACCCACGTGGAGGCGAGGCCCACCGCCGCGTTGAGCAAGCCGCAGGCGAGCGAGCTTCGCACTAGGCCGAGGTTCGGCACCAGGAGCAGGCTGAAGCCGAGCGAGCCGAGCAGCGCGCCCGCGTAGTCGAAGCTGAGCGCCCGCGCGATCAGCTCCTTGAAGGACAGCTGACGACCGAGCAGCCGCATCAAGAGCGGCAGCTCAAGGCCGACCAGGGTGCCCACCACGATCACCATCCCATACAAAATGAAGCGGAACGACGCCGTGTAGGAGAACGCCAAGAAGAGCAGCGGCGCGCTGAGCCCGCCGAGCAGCGCCGCCGCCAGCTCCACGTCAATGAAGCGCAGCGCGAGCCGCCGATCGACGAAGCGTGAGATGTACGCGCCGAGCCCAAGCGCCGAGAGGTAGAGGCCAATGATGGTGGAGAACTGGGTGACCGAGTCCCCAAGCACGTAGCTCGCGACCGCCGCCATCACGAGCTCGTAGATGAGCCCGGCGGTGGCGATCACCAGGACCATCCCCAGCACCACGGCCTGGTTGATGGAAGGCGCCCGCTCCGGGTCGCTGGGGCCCCAGCCCCCAGCGCCTGCTGAGGGAGCGCCCGCGCCGGAAGCAGGTCCGCCCGAGGCAGGCTCAGCTGACGGCGAGGTGGCAGGCAGCCCGCCTCCACCAGCGGGATCCCCTGAGGGCGTCTCCGCACCCGACGGAGCCGTCGTGCTCACGCCCACCGCGCCTCGATCGCCGCTCAGGTCGCTGCTCAAATCGCCGCTGCGAGGCACATGGGCGCCGGGGCCGCAGCGTCAGCGTCAGCCGCCGACCGCGGAGGCGATGATGATGCTGAGGCCAAGGATGACCGAGCCGATCAGCACGGCGAGGGCGGTGTTTTGATCTTCTTCGATTTCCTTGCGGATGGAGAAGGGCGTGACCACCCGGATGATCACGAAGCTGATGGCGAACATCACGATGCCGATCAGGCAGTAGACGAGCGACGCGACGAGCGTCTTAAGGAACGGTGCGAAGCTGAGATCCATCTTGATCGCCTTCCTCCTCGGCCAGCTCAGGCTTGAGCCTGCAGCTGCCTAGCGCGTCTCCTGGAGAGCCGCCGCCAGCTGACAGTTATCACACTCCCACGCGAAAGTACCCCGTCTCGCGCGGGGCGTCGCTTTTCAGTGCGCCTCCCCTTGGCCGTGAGGTTGGGGAGGGCTCTCCGGCGCTCCCGGATCGTGAGATGAGTCGGAGTTTATCGGGTTTTTTGGGGGGTTGGGCACCGCGCCGTGAGCGCCGGGGAGTCGCTTAGAGGGTGCGCCAACCCACCGCGCCGTGGAGGGCACCCTACGGGGCGCGCTGAACGCTGACGTGAGGCTAGGTGCCCAACCCCCAGGCCCCGATCCTCCAAGTTCAAGCGGGTGCCAGCCAGGGCGTCGCGGGCGTGCCGCTGTGCCGACGTGCGCGGGAGAAAATAGTGCCGCTTGGGATGCCTCAGCTATGCTGTCGCCGCAGGGAGGCTGACTGTGTTGGTGCTAGTGGGCCCGCCGTTCGAGGGGCGAAGCGATCAATATGACGAGCTCGCTCGCATGACGGGGCTCGTGGCGTATGAGCTTCGCACGAAGCTCAAGCCGAACGCCTGGGGGGTGGTCCGCGCCCTGGGCGATCAGGCGCAGGCCATGGCGCTCCGCGATCAGCTCACCGCGGGGGGCTACCGGGCGGCGATCATTGAGGCCCAGGTGGCGCATGATCCTGAGCGCCCCATCGTCACCCTGCGCGCGCTGTCAGGCGATGAGCAGGGCCTCACGCTCCACCTCCAGAGCCGCAGCATGAGCGTCCCTTGGGGCGCCTTGCTGGTCGTGGTCAAGGGGCAGGTCACGGTGGAGCCGCTCAGGGGGCGTGGCAGCAGCACCACCCTGCGGGCGGTGAAGCCAAGCAGCGCTGAGATCGAGAGCTTCCGTGAGAGCCTGACGAGCGCGCCCACCGAGGCCTACCTCGCGGCGGACATCCACTTCATCACCGTGCCTTGGATCGCGCGGGTGGACACGCGAACCTTCGATTTCGGTGCTGAGGCGCAGGGGACCCCTCCAGATAAGCTGGAGCGGCTGGCGAGCTGGCTGACAGCCCAGAGCGGCGTGCGGGTGGATCTGGCCGCGCGCAGCTCAAGCGTCCAGGCCTTCACGGAGCCAGGTGGGCGGGTGCGGATCACCCCGCCACCCAACCCCGGAGCGCCCGCGGTCAGGCGCAGCGCGGACGAGCCGACGCCGAAGTTTGATGGCTATTCTCGCTTGATCGCCGAGGCAGAGCGCCAGGCGCGCGCCCCGGTGGCCGGTTGACGCTCGTTGGCCCCGCCGCTCCCACAAGCGAGCGGCATGAATCCATGCTCTAGAGCAGCGATCAGTTTGCCGCCACACGGACCAGGAAAACCGCCCCCATGCGGGGCGAGGGCCCGGTTTCCCTGGTCCTCTGCTCGGCGCTGCTTCCCTTCACGCCGCTCTAGTTACTGATTTGAGGACGACAAACGGTAAACCGTTTGTCGTCCTAGGCGAGCCTCTCGGGCTACACTTGAGCGTCCCCCTCACAGGGGCTTCTGTTTCGTTCGCCTTGCTTGTAGGAGTGCACTCATGCCCCGCCGCTTGACTCACCGACTTCTCATCGCGCTGGCTTGCGCTGGCGTGGTGGCGCCCGCCGTTGGGCCCACCGACGCCGCCGCTCAGAGCGAGGACGAGCTCGCCAAGGCGCGTCGCGCGTTTCGCCAAGGGCTCAGCCTGGAGGCCGCGGGGGACTGGGCGGGCGCGCTCGCCAAGTTCGAGGAGGTGGCGCGGGTGCGGCTCACGCCGCAGGTGCGTTTCCACATGGCGCGCTGCAAGGAGGAGCTGGGGCGCCTGAACGAGGCGCTCGGTGAGTACCGGCTGGCGGAGTACGAGGCGGAGGAGGCCGGCGCCAAGGAGCTTTCAGAGATCAGCGCCGCGCGCGAGAAGCTGGAGGCGCGGGTGCCGAAGCTGCTCATCACGCGCGGCGAGGGCCTGGCGAGCGCGCGCATCGAGCTGGACGGCGTGCAGCTCGGCGCGGCGCAGCTAAACAAAGAGGTCTCGGTGGATCCGGGGTCTCACACGCTGCTCGTGCGGCTGGCCGGTGGCGAGCGCTTCGAGCAGCAGGTGGAGGTGGCTGAGGGCGAGGTGAAGGAGGTGGAGCTGGTCATCCCAGATGACTTGATCCCCGCGCCCGCGGATGGCCCGCCGCCCGGTGACTCGGACGAGTCGCCGGGGGTCCCTGACGCCGCGGCGGAGCCTGGCTCGCCGCTGCCTTGGATCATTGGCGGCGTCGGGGCCGCGAGCCTGGTCGCCTCCGGCGTCTTTTATTTGATGATGAGCGGCGCTGAGAGCGAATTGGAGGACGGCTGCCGCGGCAGCGTCTGCCCAAAGTCGCTGGAGGACACGCAGTCGAGCGGCGAAACGTACGCGATGCTGACTAACGTGACGCTCGGGGTTGGCTTAGTCGGGCTCGGCGTGGCGGCGGTGATGCTGCTCACTCAAGGTGAGTCGTCGTCGCCCCCAGCCGACGCTAGACTGGGCGCTCGGCGTGGACTCCGAGTGGACGTGGGCAGCAGCTCAGCGTTCTCCGGCGTGACGCTGCGAGGGAGCTTCTGATGATGACACGTCAAACCCGCTCACAGGTCCCCGCCCACGCTCGGCGCACAGACGCTTCAGCTCGACCGCGCTCGCAGTCCCTCGTGAGGCTCGGCTTAGGCCTCACGGCCACGTTCGTGCTCGTGAGTGGCTGCTCATTCCCGGAGCACGATTTCATCCCAGATAGCGAGTTTCACAACAACGGCGGCGCCGCGGCGAGCGGCGGCAGCGGCGCGGGCGGCAGCGGCGCGGGCGGCAGCGGCGCGGGTGGCAGCGGCGCGGGTGGCAGCGGCGCGACGGGCGGCGTGGCTGGCAACGGCGCAACGGGCGGCGTGGCGGGCACCGGCGCAGGGGGCAGCGGCGGCTCGGGGGAGACGAACTGCCACAATGGGCTCGACGACGACGAGGACGGCCTGACCGACTGCGCTGATCCAGACTGCCAGACGGCGGGCTACGAGTGCGTCAGCTTGCCTGACGGATGGAGCGGCCCAGTCGCGGCGCACGAGGGCCCATTCGGGGATTCGCCGCCGGCCTGCGGTGGCCAGTACCCGACCGTTGAAATCAACGCCTTCGACGCGCCCAATCAGCCAGCCAACTGCGCCGCCTGCACCTGTAGCACCCCCACAGGCGCCGCCTGTGGTCTGCCAGTCAACTGCGAAGAGACGGGGAGCTGTCCGGGAGTCATCCCGGAGAACGCCGGCCTCTACCGTGGCTTGAGTTTGTGGACGGCGGCTGGCTGCACCGGCACCGGCGCTTGGTCGTTCCCCGTCTCCACCAGCTGTCAGAGCTTCGGGCTCACCGCGGGCGACCCACCCGAGGCGCCGCTCAGCGTGGAGGCGACCGCGCCGGCGGTCACCGGCGGCAGCTGCCTGCCGGCCGGTGGCGGCACGCTCGGGGGGGACCCTTGGAGCCTGCGGGTGCGCGGCTGCGGCTCGGCGTCGCTTGATGGTGGCGGCTGCGTGGGCACCAGCACCTGCCTGCCCCCCGCGGGGAGCGCCTTCGATCGCGGGGTGTGTGTGTACCGCGACGGCGACCACGCCTGCCCCAGCCCGTTCGACGCCAAGCGGACCCTCTATCGGAGCTTCGTCGATGAGCGGGTGTGCACCGCGTGCAGCTGCGGGGCAGCGAGCGGCATCGAGTGCGCCGGGGACAAGGTGGATGTCTGGGCAGCTGGGGGCTGCACCGGTAGCCCCTTCGTCACGGTGACCGATCCAGGCACCACCTGCACTGACGCCAACCCAGGGCTGACGGTCTCCTTCCGCTACACGCCGGGCACCCCTACGGGCGGCAGCTGCCCGCCGAGCGGCGGCCAGTCAACGGGCACCGCCACCGCGACCGATCCGGTCACCTTCTGTTGCAAGAACTGAGCTGCCATAGCCAAGAGGGCGCGTGAACCAGGCCTCGCGGCGCGACCTGCTCCGGCTGCTCTTGGGGGCGCCGCTCGCGGCCTGGGGCTGCGAGCGGGGCCTGCCCCGGCGTAAAATCCCTGGGGAAATTGTCGGCGGCAGCGTGAGCCTGGGGCACCGCCTGCGGGACGCGGCGGTGGAGCAGGCGCAGGGCGCGCCGCGGCGGGTGGGGGTGGCCATCGTGGGGGCAGGCCCGAGCGGCCTCTCGGCCGCGTGGCGCCTGGAGCGTCAGGGGGTGACAGACTACGTGGTGCTCGAGCTGGAGGGGCAGCCTGGGGGCACCTCCGCCTATGGGACGAGCGGCGTGGTGCCGTACCCCTGGGGCGCTCACTACGTCCCCGTGCCGACGCGGGAGAACCGCGCGCTGGTGGCGCTGCTCTCTGAGATGAAGGCGCTCGAGGGCGATCTGGGCGGCGAGCCGGAGGCGCTGGAGGAGCTCATCGTACGGGAGCCTGACGAGCGGCTGTTCATCGACGGGCGCTGGCACCAAGGCCTGTTCCCGGCGGCGGGCGCCAGCGCCGAAGACTTGGCGGATCTGCGGCGTTTTGAGGCGCAAATCACGCGCTGGTCGCGCTTCCGTGACGAGCAGGGGCGCCGCGCGTTCGCGCTCCCGATGGCGCTCGCGTCGGACGCCCCCGAGGTGAAGGCACTCGATCAGAAGAGCGCGGCGGAGTTCCTCAGTGAGCACGGCGTGCGCTCACCGCGCGTCCGCTGGTACGTGGAGTACGCGACGCGCGACGACTACGGGCTTGATCTTGCGCACACCAGCGCTTGGGCGATGCTGTTTTACTTCTGTAGCCGCGGGCTGGGCGGCCCTGAGGGGGCAAAGTTCATCACCTGGCCCGAGGGCAACGGGCGGCTGGTGAAGCACCTGGTGGAGGTGGTCGGGTCGCGCTTGGCCTTGAACCAGCTGGTGACTGACGTGGTGCCGAAGGAGTCGGAGGTGGAGCTCGCCGTCTACTCACCGGACACCGGCCTCACGCGCTACCTCGCGGAGCACGTCATCTTGGCGCTCCCCAAGTTCGTCGCCGCGCGCGTGGTGCGCCCGCTGCGCGAACAGCAGGGCGCGCTGGCCGACTTCAGCTACGGCAGCTGGATGGTGGCCAACCTGCATGTGTCGCGGCGGCCGAAGAGCGTGGGTTTTGAGCAGGCGTGGGACAACGTCCTCTTCGACAGCCCCGCGCTCGGCTACGTTGTGGCCAGCCATCAAACGCTGCGCGACCGCGGGCCCAGCGTGTGGACCTACTACCACCCCTTCACCGACGCCGACCCACGCGCGGCGCGGGAGCGGCTCTTGGCGGCGGACCACGCGGGGTTCGTCGACTCCATCTTGGTGGATCTCAAGCGCGCCCACCCAGACATTGAAGACGTGGTGGAGCGCATCGACGTGTGGCGCTGGGGGCACGCGATGGTCAGGCCAACGCCCGGCTTCATCTGGGGCGGCGCTCGGGCGCGCGCGGCGGCACCGCTCGGCCGCGTCCACTTCGCCCACTCCGATCTCTCCGGGCTCGCCCTGTTCGAAGAGGCGCAGTATCGCGGCGTCGCCGCCGCCGACGCCGTGCTGCGTCAGCGCGGCCGCGAGCCGGTGTAGCGGCTTCGTCAGGTCAGCGGACGAGCGGGCTGACGCCGTGCTGCGTCAGCGCGGGCGCGAGCTGGTGTAGGGCTCTGTCAGGTCAGCAGACGAGCTGGTAGAAGTGGCGTAGCGGTTGCGTCAGATTCGCTGACGAACCTGCGCTGGTGTCAGCCGAACAGCGTGTCCACCACCTCGCGCATCAGCGACTGAGAGGTGTCGGTGTCGAGCTCGAGCGCCGCGCTCAGGGCGTCGAGGGCCGCCGCCTCGGCGTGCGCCACGTGATCGTCCACGAACGCCACCCCCGCGCTGAGACGGAAGGCGAAGGCGCGGCCCTCAGGGGAGGGGATCCGGCTGGCGGCTTCACGCATGCGCACCGTCCAGCCGTCCTGCTCCAGCAGGGCGGCCAGGCGCTCGAGCGTCTGCTCGAGCTGCAACCCGGAGACCGCGTGCATGTCAGCCACTGCCTCGATTGAGCCCCGCAGCTGCTCCAGCTCCTCCGTCGAGATGTCGCCATCCACCGCGGCCATCAAGAACATCAGCTCGATGGTGGCCTCGAACTCGGCCGCGAGCTGCTGCTCCTCTGAGCTCAGCTCCGCGCTCGGCAGCAGGCTCTTGGCGTGCGCTCGCGCCGCCTCAGCGGCAGTGATCCCAGTCGCGAGCTTCTTCAGGCGGAGGTCGAGCTGCATCGGCCGAGTCTACCAGGGGCGCGCGCCGCGCGCCCCCCACCTCTTGATCCGCTCAAGCGGCGGCTCCCTCCTGGTGGAGGGCGGCTTGATGCGCTAGCTGACGCCCGTGAGCGTCGATGTGGAGCAGAGCGCGCCGGAGCCCGCGCTGGCCAAGTGGGTGGTGGGCGCGCTGACGGTCGTGGTGTGCCTGCTCGTGATGGGGGTGCTGTACGCCTTCCCGGGGCGCGCGGCGCCGGGTGAGCCAGGCATCCTCCCCACCTTGAACGCGGTGCTGAACGGCAGCGCGGCGGTGTTCTTGAGCCTCGGTTTTTACTTCATCAAGCGCGGTAGCCGCCAGGCGCACCGGCGCAGCATGCTGATGGCCACGGCGCTCTCAGGCGTGTTCCTCGTGACCTACCTGCTGCACCACGCGCAGGTAGGCAGCGTGCCTTTCCAAGGCCAAGGGGCGATCCGCGTGGTCTACTTCGCCACCTTGCTGCCCCACGTGCTGCTCGCTACAGTGATGGTGCCGCTCGTGCTCTTGACCTTGTACCGCGGCCTCACGGGGCGCTTCGTGCAGCACAAGAAGGTGGCGCGCTACGCTTGGCCCGTCTGGATGTTCGTGTCCGTGAGCGGCGTGGCGGTGTACTTCATGCTGTATCACTTGTAGGGCTGAGGGGGTGGGAGGCGTGAGGCTTGGGGGTGAGCGCGTCGCGGTGACCGGGGCGAGCGGCTTCGTGGGATCTCACCTGGCGCTCGCGCTCGCTCAGGCGGGGGCCGAGGTGACGGGGGTGGTGCGCAGCCCGGGGCGCGCGCGGTGGCTCACGGAGCGAGGCGTGGCGCTACAGCAGGCGGACCTCGCAGACGCCCCGGCGCTTGAGCGCGCCTTCCAGGGCGCGACGGCGGTGGTGGCGAACGCGGCGCTCGGCTCGAACCAGGGCAGCCTGGAGGAGCTCGTGCGCGTGAACACCACCGGCGTGCGTCACACGCTGATGGCCGCGGCGCGCGCAGGGATCACGCGGGTGGTCTATATAAGCAGTGTGGCTGTCTATAAGAACCGCCCGGGGGTGTGGCTGAAGGAGGACGCCGAGCAGGTCGACACCCACGTCACCTCGCCGTGGCGGCGGCGCTGGGTGGTGAGCGATCTGACGACGGATTGGCGCTACTCGCTCAGCAAAGCGCGCGCGGAGCAGCTCGCCTTCAGTGAGGCGGAGCGGCTCGGCATTGAGCTCACCAGCCTCAGGCCTGGGCCCGTGTACGGCTCGCGCGACCCGAAGCTCACCGCGCGTCTTCGGCGCCGGCTACGCCTGCCGCTGGTCGTGGTGCCGAGCGTGGGCGTGCCGCTGGTGCACGCCGGGGACGTGGCGCTGGCGGCGGTGAGCGCGCTCACCAGGCCGCACACCGCTCGGGAGGCTTACCATTTGGCCGCGCCGCCGGTGCCCCTGTCTGAGGTGTATCGGACCCTTGTCCGCGTGGCGGGCGGCGGCCCGCGCGTCGTCACGCTGCCGGTGCCGCTGTGGGTCGGGTTTGACACGCACAAGGCCGAGCGCGAGCTGGGGTTCGCGCCGCGCAGCTTGGAGGAGGGGCTGCGCGAGGCGCTGAGTGAGGGCTAGGACGACAAACGGTTTACCGTTTGTCGTCCTCAAATTCAGCAACTAGAGCGGCGTGAAGAGGAGCAGCGCCGAGCGGAGGACCAGGGAAACCGCGCCCTCGCCCCGCATGGGGGCGGTTTTCCTGGTCCGTCTGGCGGCAAACTGATCGCCGCTCTAGAGCAGCTACTCCGGGCAGCAGTCCTCGGGTTGGTAGCGGGCGCAGGGGACCTCGGCGGGGACGCTCCAGGTGTGTTGAAAGCAGCTCGGCTGACAGCTGGTGACGACGGCCTCCATGCGGGTGGATTGTTCAAAGCTGAAGCCGTCGACACAGCCCTGCTCGTCGCGGGCCAGCGGTGCGCGCCCCTCGCAGGCGCCCGCGGTGACGCAGGCGAGGCAGCTGCAGCTCTCGCGGCTGAGGGCCACGCCTGGGCGGGTGTAGCTCGGGGGCTCCAGTGCTGGCTGGGGGGCACCTTCTGCGCAGCCTGAGTAAGCGACCTGCCAAACCCCCAAAAAAACGAGCAGCTTTGAAGACGGCGGACAAGAGCGCAGGGCACCTCAGCCAGGAGCGCTCGCCCCTGCGCTCT